>JBKQPD010000263.1:0-14526 GCA_052145175.1 Binataceae bacterium (SeqCode)
AAGCGCTCGGAGGCGAACACGCCGGTCCACTCGTCGAAGGGCAGGTTGCTGGTGACGATAATCGAGCCGCGCTCGTAACGCTGGCTGAAGACCTCGAACAGCAATTCGGCGCCGGTCGGTGACAGCGGAACGTATCTCAGCTCGTCGACGATCAGAAGCTTGTAACCGGCGAGCTGGCGTTGCAGGCGCAACAGACGCTTTTCATCTCGTGCTTCGTGGAGTTCGTTGACCAAAGCCGCGGCGGGGGTAAAGCCGACCGCGAGACCCTTCTGGCAGGCGGCCAGTCCGAGCCCGAGAGCAACGTGGGTCTTGCCGGTGCCGCTATTACCGACCGCGATGACGTTCTCGCGGCGGGCGACGTATTCCGCGCGAGCCAGCTCCAGCACCAGGGGCTTGTTGAGCGAGGGGATGGCGGTAAAGTCGAAGCTGTCGAGACTCTTGACCGCGGGGAACCTGGCCTCCTTGATCCGGCGCTCGACGGTGCGCCGTTCCCGTTCGATCATCTCCAGCTCGGCCAGGCGCAGCAGGTAGCGGCAGTGGTCGACCCCTTCGGCGGCGCACTGGCGGGCCAGCTTGTCATACTCACGCAGGAAGGTCGGCAGCCTCAGCGCTTTCAAGTGATGAGCGAGCAGCACCTGCGGAGTATCGCTCATGACGCTGCTCCCGCCAGCAGGCTCAGATAGTCCTTGGCCGTGGTGGTCGCCACCGTGGCCCGCGGCAGGTAGGGATAGATGGCAAGGTCCAGCCGCGGCGGACGGCGCTCGATCCGACACAGCACCAGATGCTTGACCGCATCGAAGCCGATCACGCCGCGGGCGATCGCTGCTCTGACTCCGGCCAGCACATCGTCGGGGCGAAACACTTCCATCAAGCGCAGGACCTGGACGAACTCCTGCTTGCCCGGCTTGCCCATGCGGGCCTCGAGCAACCGGCGCAGGGTCGCGAACTCTTCGGGCAAGTTCCAGACGGCCAGCGGAGCGGCCTGGTCGAGGGCGCCGATCTTGCGCTCCAGCAGCGCCAGATAGTGCAGCGGGTCGAAGATGAAGTCCTCGCGCTCGTAAGAGCGGGGATGATGAGCGATCTGCTCGGCACCGCAGGCGATCACCACTTCGTGGACGTAGCCACGGACCAGCACTTCGCGGTGACCGTAGGCGGTCGGCACGGAGTAGTCATTGCCGCGGTAGCGCACCAACGATAACGAGCTGACCCGCGCGGTCCTCTTCTCGCAGGCTTCATAAGGAGTCGCCGGCAGCGGCAGCAAGGCGGCCTGGTCTCGGACCAGCCGCTCGCCGATGGTCTCATCATGACCACGCAACCGATCGCCCAACCGGCGCCGGCAGTGCTCCAGCAATTGCGCGTTGAGTTCCGTGAAGCTTTCCGCCCGTGGGATCGGCACCATGAAGTTGCGCCGCGCGTAACCGACCAACCCTTCGACCTTGCCCTTGTCGTTGCCCTTGCCCGGCCGCCCGAAGCGGTCGGTGAACAGGTAGTGAGACTGCAGCTCACTGAAGATCCGCGTCCGCTGCCGCCTGCCGTCTCCCAGAATGCTCGCTACCGCCAGCTTGAGGTTGTCGTAAAGGATCGAACACGGCACCCCGCCGAAAAACTCGAAGCTGACGTTATGTCCTTCGCAGAAGGCTTCCGTGCTCTCCGCCGGATAGGCTTGCACCAGGCAACTGTCGCTGTGCGGCAGGTCCATCGCGAAAAAGTGGATCTTCCGCTCCACCCCGCCGATCACCGCCAGCGCTTCGCCGAAGTCGACCTGCGCAGGCCCCGGATCGTGGCGCAGCGGCACGAACATCTCGCGCAGCCGTTGGCGCCGTTCGTGCACGTAGTCCTTTACGATCGTGATCCCGCCGCTATATCCGTGCTCGTCCCGCAGCCGCTCGAAGATTCGTTTCGAGGTATGCTGCTGCTTCGCAGGCCGCGCTTTATCTTCCTCCAGGATCCGGTCGATGATCGCGATGAACCGATCCAGCTTCGGCCGCGCCGGCGGCCGGCTCCGCCGGTATCCCGGCGGCACCGAGAACGCCAGCATCTTCGCCACCGTCCGCGGGTCGATCCCAATCCGCCGCGCCGCTTCCCGCCGGCTCAGCCCCTCCACATACACTGCTCGCCGCACCTGCCCGTAAAGTTCCACGCCTTTCATCCCTCCGCCCTCTGCCCATCTTGGCAGAAGACCTTCTACTGCCGGACTTTTGCTCCGGCGCGGCCGGACTATCCGGCCGCTTCACTGAGGGATTTTTCCACCGGCGCTCTCAGCTTGGCGGCGCCACCTGCTAGACGGCTGATATGGGGCTTCGCCAGGCCGCGGCGCTCGTGCTTCTGATTACAAGTGCATGCGGAGCAGTCTCCCAGAAGCAGGACCAAGCACCGGCGATCTTGAGCGATCCCGCTTTCTTACGGTTGGTACTCCACTGCTACGGCGATCACGTCGTAAAAGATTGCTACTCACCACCCAATCTTCAGCCACCAGTACATTGCGTGCGGCAGGCGGACCAAACTTTGGTCTGTGACGTGAGATCAGGTGACCACCTTGTTTTTGCTCGCTGCCCAGATGCGAATTACGTGATTCTCGTAGGATGCGAGGAAATTAGGGCAACTTCACTACCGAACTAGGACAACCGCTGGTAACTGAAGGCAGCCCACTAAGCCCACGTGATGGTGGAGCGCGTTAGTAGCGCCGATCGCGCACGGTACGCGCTTGGCGCGCATCCCCTAACGCGCACGTCCGAAAAGACCAGACGACAACAATCTCTCAAAAAAGGCGGGTCAGTTTTAGTCCGGCAAGATCAAGCCAAAGTGGGTCAGCTTTCAACCGGCGTTGACAGCGAACTCATGCGGGAGAGCCCGAAGTTGAAAAAACTCACGCAAAGCCACCTTTTTGCTCAAACGATCCACAAGGTCGTCAAGCTTCAAAGCGTATTCGATCGCGGCTGCTTTGCGCTTGAAAGACAGGGCCCCACTGCCGCCAACCAATTCTTGAAGCTCCTTGAGGGTCAGCGTGCTCAGGATATTCGCAACCCCAACCCGCTCTCCTCTATCTGCGAGTCCCAACTCGACCAGTTTCTCGAAACTAGCCCTCGACGGATGACTCGCCGGAAGCACATGTACTTTTTCTAAATGCCCTGCATGTCGGGCGTAAAACTGAACAGTTTCAAACCCGAAACGGTTTATAAGTGCACGGGTCGATGGCGTGTCACGATCATCAGAAAATAGGATATGGAGATCACACATTGCTCCGGGATTCACGTCCAGTGCTTTCAAAGCGTTCTTTGCAAACTCCTCGCTCAGATCTTCCCGGTCTGGTTCAGACGCTCGCGCCCACTCCGATGACGACCTTTTGAGACTCTCAAGCGCCTCCAGATACTTTCGCTTATAGGCTGCCACATAGTCGTCAACTTCCTTGCATCGTAAACCCTCCCGAACTAGCAGCGGTTCGATCAATCGTGCCTGAGCGACACCACCACCCCAATTGAAGCTCTGGTCGAGCAGACCTTTTATTTCTCCTGCGCTCTTTTCAGTTGCTGGATAAATCGTAAGCTGGAAGCTTCCACGCGGATTGATAATCCAGGAGCCAACTTTACTTCCCGGGACTGGCGCACCCATCTCCGGGACAGAGTCCCACCCAGTTCCACTGATCGATACGGAAATCGCAGGTCCGCTCGCTGACGGCCGCGGTTCAGCGGGCTTCCCGGTCTTCCTTCCCCAGAAACGACGCAGAAGAAAAACCACGCCAACAACGATCGTCAGCGCAATTAATGCGCCCATGTAAGCCTCTTCACCAAATTCCGTTATCGTAACTTAAGGTCCGGCTGACGAAATCCACCATGACGTTTGGTCGGTCCGCAATCGAACATCAGCCGTATCAACCGATGCAACCGCTCCCTCTCAATGCTTCGCTCGGCGCCGCCCCGGCATAATCCGCCCCTTGAGCGGCGGGCACACTGCCGGAAAACCCCTTGCCATCGTACAAAACCCAGCTCGTTTCTCCCGCTTCACCCTAAAGCAATGGTTGTGGCGAGCTCCGCGTATCGGCAGAGAGCGTTAGCCAATTGCATCTGCCGCGGAGATTTGCATTCAGGCTCGAATAGTCGTGGGCTTGCGATCAATATGCACACGCAACGCGCTCGAGACGTTGCTACGTTCAACCGGTTCAGGCTGTATAGGAACTCCATCCCCCGTGGCGCATCTTCCGGAGTTGATGTAGCCATCGAGTAGATTACGATCGGCGCTTGTTGGCCCTGAAACTTATCGACGGTGCCTACCCGAACGCCCCGCGACTGAAGCTTTTCACCCAGGAGAGCTACCTGCGCGTTGTACGGCGCTACCACCAAAATGTCAGCGGGGCAAAGCGGATGCGGCATCCGCTTATCATCGATCCACTGCGCTCCATCGCGCAGCAGCAAAGAGACAACTTTAACTGCGGCATCGACCTCCTCAGGTGAACAGTTCTGATTTCCTTGGTGTGTCACAGGGACCAGCCAAAGTCCCGCACCCTCGAATGGTGCGGTGACTTCGAGCCTCTGCTCCTCTAATCCGGCCCGCGATTGAAGGCGACCCTCGTAAAACACCTCCGAGGTGAATTGGCAGACCCGCGGCGCTAATCTCCAAGTTTCTGGCATGAAAATGCCGCGATCGCTCGCGATCGTCTTGCGACCGTCGAGTACATACTCCAACGCCGAAACATCGGTGCCTTCCGGGTGGCTTCCCTGCTGAGGCTGTTCCAGCTGCTGTGGGTCACCGAGAAGAACCGTGCTTTTTGCGCCAGTCGAAACTGCTAACACGTTAGCCAGCGACATCTGGCCTGCCTCATCAACAAACAGGACATCCACCGCCTCATGCGCTTCCGCTCTCGCCCAGAACCACGCTGTACCACCCGCCACTTGGATCTCTCGATCGGCGATTTTCGCGAGAAGGGCGTCGTTGTCTTTAATCTCCTCGATCGCGCCAGGATCTTCGGTCCTGTTACTGACTTTGTGCGCGCAGACCAGAGTCAGATTTAGCTCTTTCGCAGCGCGGAGCGTCGCCTCCAGCAGATTACGTATCACTTTGTGGCTCACCGCGGTCACGCCGACTCGCAGGCCACGGCGCACGGCTTCGCAGATCATGCGGGCTCCAGTGTAAGTTTTACCCGCGCCCGGAGGACCTTGGATCGCGAGGACCGTTTCATCCAACTCGTTTACTATCCGAACTGAGAACTGCACCGCGTTTTCTTGAGCACTCAGCTGGAAAGTACCTTGGTGGAGCCGAGGTGTTCTCTTCAGGAGCAGGTCTCTTGCCGCTCGGTACCGAGAACCCTCAGTGATGCCGTGGTCGGCGATTTCCTCCGCAATTCTGAATAGGGCATCTTCAAGAACTCTGGAGTCCATCACCAGGTAGGCGAACACCGCGCTCGGATGATTTTCCGCCTGAGCGCCCCGCTTCTTTATATCGATCGTTCCATTTGCGTAGTCGATTGCCTCAACTCCACCGAAACTAGCTCCCTCTCCGAGGAGACGCAGATCGGCGCCCTCGCGAATATCGCTGTCCTGTGGGGGGAAGGAGTAACGGTCGATCGGGCTTCTCTTCGTACCCCCGACTCTCTCCACGAATCTTAAACCAGAAAGCCCCTGTCGTTCGCCCACCAACTCATCATCGGACAGTTCGCGCAGCCGGAAGAATTCCCACCATTGACATTTGGCTTCCCTGCGATGCCAATCGAGCATATTTCCCAGCATCCAGAGTGCTTGCTGCTCGCCCGTCCGCTCGGCGCGGACCGCAGGCAGATCGGCAGTCAACCTCGTCCTTAACGTCTCGGCTCTCCGGCCTCTCTCATCTACCGCTTGAGGAGCTTGCCCGTCTGTAATCGCGGGCCGCGGCACCGCAGTTCCAGACTCTTCCAGCGAACTCCTCAAATCTTCCAGCCAATTTCGCAGATGAAGAGCTGACCTGCAGTCGTCGCCATTGTAGGCTTCGACGGCAGCGCGATTCTCGGAGCTCATATCCGTGGGATAGCCAAGCTCCAGCGCAGCCTCGACCAGCCGTCGATGCGTACCCGCATCCTCGAGGGAAATAGATCTCTCAAATGAGTAGAACGGTTCGAGATCTTTGATCGAATATCTCTCGACGCTCGCCCGTAGCGAATGCCGCACGATCGAGTACAAATCAACGAAGATGCCAGCTCGAAGCATTCGATCCACATCGTCTTCACGAATCGCATGCCGACCCATCAGACGCTTGAAAGCGGAAGGCTCATAAGGAGCGTAGTGATACACATGCATGCCGGGGTCCGCCGCCCACGAATCAAGGACGACCTTCATCGCCGCATCAAATGCATCGAGCTCCTCTTTATCATCTGTCGCCCAGAATGCACGGTATGTCGTCGTGCCGCCGTCGACTATTGAGACAAGGCCGAACAGATACTCGCGTCCTGCATCCCCCACGAAAGGATCGCCTTCAAGGTCGAGAAAGATGTCGCCTTTTGAGGGTATGGGCAGACGCGTAAGCCCTTGTCCGATCTCGACCTGCAGAAGCTCATGATAGGGCTTTTTTCGATTTCGGCCTTCGAGCTGCACCCGGGCCTGCTCGCGGATTTTTTCATACGTCTCGACCGCGCCTCTGCTTGGCGTGAACGGCAATCGCTGCAGCGACCCTAGCTTCGGAAGGGTATTGATACCGTTCGCTGCCAGCTCTCGCGTCTGGAGCCTAGAAATCCCCGCCACTAGCGACAGATGATCGTCGGCATGGCGGCGTCTGTCACACTCAATCCGCCATCTGCACACGTCGCAGTGTTCGACTGGAATTGGGTAATTGGCTGCCGCAAGTGCCGCCGGATCGTCCAGAATGGCTCTACCCAAATGACCCCGAATCAAACGGAAGTACGCGGCGTATTCCTGAACCCGATAACTACGAATCGGATCATCGAGATCTGGGGTGACGACGTGAAATCGCTCGGGCAGTTTCTTCTGAACGCTCGCGAGCAGATCTGTGTACGTCGCGAGCTGAAGAATAGTTCCTCCGCGCGTCTCCTTTGCGAGCTTTGTGTCCTCGACCTCGTAAGACCAATTTCCGAAAGCGCTTGACTCGAATATCTTTCGAAGTACATCAGGTCTTCCAAACCACTCACCCTGACGCAGGGCTCCTTGTAGAATTGCGTCGGCCCCCGCCTTCATCGCCTCCAACGTACGCCGGACCGCCTCCTCGCCGTGATAATCCTCAACGTTTACGATGTTCAGGCCGTGGCTCGCGAGTTCCGCAGCGTACCGTCGCTCATGGTCCTGTCCTCGTTTTTCAAGAATGGTAGCTGCCGGATCCTTCCACCTTGGCGCCTCGCGCAGCCCGCGAGCGACGGCCAGGTCCATGGCCGTCTTATGCCGACAAGCGAGCAATCCGGATAAGTCGGTCGGGCTAAGGTCGAGAATCCCATCACTGACTCGCATATTCCTTCCTTGCCAACGCAGACAAAATTTATGGACTCCCTCGCAATTTTTCACCAGTACCCTTCGATCGAAGCAGACTAGTGTAGAGCATCGCGGTTGCTAGGAACACGTCGACTCGCTCTTGAAACGGCATGCCTATGACCTTCCCTAAAACCGCTGCCGCTCACTGAACACTCGTGCGGCCGACTAGTTTGTTTTGGCCAGGTCGATCGTAGAGTTCGCGGCCGATCCGTTAGCAGCTCCCATACGCTGCTAAGCCGCTGAAGAGCATGGTCTACGGCTGATCGAACGGGAAGATCGGCGAAATACACCGGCGTCCAAACCGAATTACCCTCAGACTAAATCCTCCCCAAAATCCCTGATTTTAACATCGTCTCTTCCCAAAGCCCTGCTCGTTGCGTCCGAAGTATCTTCCATTCAGGACAACGCCTTTCCTCCAAAAAAATGCCGCCAATACCCATCTCACCAGTTGAGCACCACGGCGGATCCTTCGCACAGCGAGAACAGTTCCTGAACGGCTCGCGCCTCCCATGTGTGATAACTTGCGGGATCGCGCCAAAAGTTCCGCCACGCCTCGTTGAGCATGAGATGAACAGGATCGCTTGTTGCTGGACGCGCGAGCCGGCATTCCATGTCCGCTACACCTTTGGCGGCTTTTTCAACCACGAAAGTGATTAATTCATCAGGGTAGCAGTGCATATAGTCTGGCACGGGTAAATCGGTCGTCAGGTCCAGCGCTTCCAGCCAGCGGCGGCTTATCTCCGCCACGTCGTTCTGAAACCCCGAGCGGCGCAACACCTCGAGAATTGCCCGCATCCGCGCGTCGTCGGCCGGGTGGCTGAGGTTGCGGAGGCCGTCCGGCAGCGCGAATGCGTTGCCACCAATCTTCAGATAAAGATGCAAGTGCGACCACGCGAAAGCAGGTCCCAGCGTTAAAACGGCGTATAAGTCGCAGAAAAATTCCGTCAGCCAGTATTTCGACCAAAGGAGTTCCCAGAGATCGATTTGATCCTTGAACGCGCGCGGGCCGCGGCGCGGCCCCTCTCTTTCGCGTTGTGAGGCGAAATAATCGTGTATATGCGCCATGCACGCGAGGTACTGCGTCCGCAGCCTATCGAGCACCGGATGATTTTCATGCGTGAGAAGGGGATGACCGAGTTCGTGGTACAAGTCGGGCAGGTGGAGTAGAAAGCTGCCTTCCGCCGGGGGAATGAACATTAGGTTCAGCTTGGTGTCGATGTAGAAATAGCTGGTCGAAAGCGTTGTTACTGTGGGCGTCAATGCTGGATGGCTGATCTCCTGGCAAATCCGGTAGAGCAGGCGATTCGCATGGTGGTCGTCTTTATGGGCGCGATTGAGGACCGCGATGGCAGTGGTCTCGATATGGTCGAGATCGGCGATGGCACGCTTGAACTGACGCAGCCGCGCGTGATGCAGCGCGCGCCTGCCTGCGGCAGGCACGCCCTGCAAATTGCGTAGGCGGCTGATCACATCATCGAGCTCGATCTCGCTGGTTCGTACGAGCGCGCCGTAGTCACGCGGCAGCGAGCGGGGAATCTTCCCCTTGAGGAGCCGTGCGCGCTCGATCAATTGCGGCAATGTTCCCTGAAAATACTCACCGAGCATGCGATCCGTGCATCCTCGCATGCATGTCCGCACGCTCCGATTCCAGAACGCGAGCTAGCTCCTCAAGTCGCCCGATCACCGTTTGCGAAGCATCGCCCCGATCGATCGCATCGGCTAATTCGTTCCAGTTTGCATTTGCCGCGACTCTATTTTCCCGAAGGACGTTGACCAGAAGCATCGCGCTGAGATTTGCCGTGGGCGCCGCCTGCAATGTGCGTAACAGGCCGGCCAATGTTTCGCGTACTTTTTTGCCGCCGTTGCTACCCTTGCACTCCAGATCGATGATGACCTGATCGATCAATTCCGCGCAGTCGCGCAGTTGCGCATAAAGATGAGTGTAGAGACCCGGATCGCTCATGCTCTCGCCCTCTTCGCGCCATCATTTTCTGCGTTTTCTTCGGTCTCGTAGAGCAGCGCTTCCTGGTCGAATTCGCTGGCCTCCTCTCCAAGCCAGCGGTCTGTCATTTTGATCGTCACAGGAAATCGCGAGCAGTCCTCCGGCCGCGTCCATGCCAGGGTCGTCAACGCATAGACATCTTCAAGCGCATCGACGAAGGGTATGCCTTCGAGCACGCAGCGCACATGGAGCGGCTGCACGGTGCCGGCGTGTCGGAACGCGCGACCGGTCGAGCACAGGTATCCCTCGTTCCCGTTGATGATCGCATACAGGCCGACTTGCGGATTCTGCACAAACGGTTTCGGTCCGTCGGTTCGCTCCACTTCAAAGAGGCGCAGCCGCACGGGCGCGCTCTTTGATATTTCCAGAACCGTCAGCGTGCCGTCCGCCGCGACCACGCCTTCCTTTTTCAGCTTGTCGATGGCAGCGACAGCGCCGTCCATTTCCGACTGAAAACAGCGGCCGTCGCGATGGATCACGATAGATTTCAGCGGCCGTCCGAGGCGGATTTTCTCGTCGCGGATGATTTCGGCCAGATGCGTGAGGACCTGCGCTTTCAGCAGCTTCTCCTTCTGCCGCGACGTGTGGCAGTACGACTTCACGGACAATCCGTTCTGCCCGATAACGGTGAATCCCGCTGTCTGGTTCTTCACGTCGATGCCAATTGTGACCTCCGCGTGCAACGGCGTCGCCAGCACGAATGGCCAGAAATTATTCGTCAGGAGAACCTTGTTCAGAGCAACATTGCGCAAATATCCCATGAGCCGGCTGCGCTGGTTTTCCTTGACTTCGTAACGCGGCGTGCCGTCTCTCCCTGACACCATGACGTAGCTGTGCTCACCCACTTCCGAGTGGTTGACGGCTGCGAAAATGTCGTTCTTGCGGAGTTCGCGGATCACCATAGCCGCCAGCAAATCGTGCTCGCGCACCTTGCGGTCAGTCGTTGGATGAAGCATGACGACGGCGTATGCGGATTCCATGAAGCGATCGCCAACCGCTTCGAGAATCGCCTTGCCCTGATCGCGGTAAGTGCGCGGGCCCCGATCCTTGTAGGTGATAATGTCTGGCTTGTAGCCGCCGCCTTCCGGATAGAGATTATCGACGGCCCGCTTGAGATCGGCAACAAATCGCTCGCCCCAGCTCTCCCACACGGACTGCGGCAGGATAAGGTACTGGCGGCGGAACCTTTCCTTCACGTAGAACCCCGCGCGGGCGTCGCGCAGCAAATCGATCCGTTTGCGGCCGAGAGCATCGAGGCTGACCTGGCTTGCACCCGTCGTGCCCCGCACGCTCAGTTTGCGCCCGTTGCCGAATTCAAAGTCCGGTACGCGGAAGAACTTCTGTTCGATCCGCTCAGGCTCGCGCGACACGTGGACTGCGATGTGATTGAAACGCAGGTCCGTCAGGTACTCGCCGACAAAGCGGCTTACCTGTTCGCGCCGAATGTGCGGCGGCAATATGGCCCCCTGATGCAGGGTGTTTTCCTGTGTATCGCACACAGCATAGCAGAGCCCCGACGGCGCGGCTCTGTCTTCGCCCCGGTTGTTGCGGTAACGAATCACGGACGCGTCGTGCGGCAGGCTTGCCAGATCCGCCGGCAACGGCTTCCTCGACTCACGCGCGATAAACTCGAACAACGAGACAGGTCCGTCGGTCGTCCTGATTTGTTCTTCGCTAACATTCAGGTCGGAGAACGTTTCAATCCGTATCTCGTACCACTGGTGTCCGTAGCGGTAGAGGCAACGCTGGCCCTGAAACGGCCGGAACGTCAGTCGGCTGAGATGAACGGGGAGCGAGGCCGCACGTATATATTTGCTGTGAACATCGACGCAGAGTCCGATGCGCCCGGAACGGGCTATGGCAGCGCGCGCGCCAAACCCGCGGTAGCGTCCGATGCCGTTGGCCTGCTCGAACGGAGTCTTCTCGAAGAAACCCATGCCCGAAGAGGGTTGCCACAGCCTGTTATTGCTGAACAACGGCGCCTGAATCAGGAACTGGATGAAGCGTAAGCAGATGGAGTCGTTCTCCGAATTGCGGACGTTGAAATCGAGCGGGGTGCCGCTTTCGACCTTGTCCAAATGGACGTAAGTCCTCACCAAGGGGAACGTCTGCGGCACGTTGGCGACATCGCCCGGCACGACGAGATAAGGCCCGTCGGGCCGCTCGACGATCAGCACTGGCATTTTGAGCTTGTAACTGAGATCGCGCGTCAGCGTGTCGCGGTTCTGAAAATACTCATCCTGATCGCGCCGCAGGTTTCGGACACGGTAGGTGTCGTAACGGAGCTCCAGGTCGTTCAGATTGAGAATGGGGAATATGTTGGTTTCGATGTCCGTCACTGCAACGCCTCCCAGCACATGGACCGGTACGGGCAGCTCGCGCACGCTGAGGCGTAACGCGTCGCTGGAAAATCCGTGGGTGGTAACATCGAAGCCTTCCCGTTCATGCCGTCCGTTGCCAGAAGCATGCTTTCGAAGCTCCGTGCGATGAATCCGTCGGCCTGCGCGATATGCTCATCTGTCAGGCGATGCCGACGCAATCTTCCGGTCAACAACTGGACTTCGAGGAGTCCGATGTCGGTCTCACAAAACGGTCCGGTAACCGGAAAATCGCTGTGCGCCGTGCCGCGTGCGAGTGCGGCCGCATAGACTGCGAGCTGCAACCACGCGTCCCGCCATCCGAAGACGTGGACCTTCCAATCCACGATCGCCGGTGCACGCCCTTCCTTGAATACGATCAAATCAGGGACAGCTCGGACGGTAGTATCGGCGTGGGTAAAACTGAGCGGGCGCTGCGTGATGAGGCGATCTGCTGTGCGCAGGCGCGCTATCAGTTCCTCCATCGAGAAGAACGACTGAATTGCGCGCCTGACTTCGTCGCGCGCCCGCTCGAGCTCGGCTTCATCGAGAACCCCGCCGTATTCAAGGACGTGAAACGCCACAAAATCATCGCCAAGGGCGGTCGGATTAAATCCATTCTCATGAAGCCGGTGCGCGCGGCCGACGGCAAGCTGACGGTCAAAACGAGTCATCGCGGATGCGAGCGCCTGATCGGACGTTATCGAGCGTCCCTGACCGAACGCTGGCAGCACCTCCTGGCTCAGCACCTGATCGACAAGATTTCCACGCCACGCGCTGAGGCTCTGGAGCTTGCTGAGCCGCCAGGCACGGCGGCGCATTTCGTCCTTAGCCTTGGCACTGGCGAGCTGCGTCTTAAAAAACCACTGCCTTTGGCAGCGTTCGAACATCTTGGCGGTTGAGACGGACCAGATCATGCGCGATCCTTCCGGCTTCGTTGTGACCGAATGAATCGCAGATATTCTACAATCGAATCCTCTTCTTCGGGCGTTGTCTTTCCGATTCGCACCGCGAGCCGGTTGCGCGCGCTGCCCGTCTTGACGTTTTGCGGCAGGGGATACCCGGCAAGTTCCATGACGGTCGCGTAAGGAAGATCGTAGAGTTCGCTCAGCGTGTGCAGTACGACCGGCGACGGTGATTGCACCTTGGCCGTCTCAAGTTGGCTCAAATACGCGTTCGAAATGCCAACGGCCTCCTGCACCGCCCTCAAGGTTAGATTCCGGCGCTTACGGGCGTCGGCAAGCAGTTCACCAAGCTTGTCCATCTTCGGCGTCATGCTTGCTTGATACAACAAGCACGGTCGTCTTGTCAAGCGCACTCGTTCGAGGCGCTCTCGGAACTGTGGATATTTAGCTTCTATACCGATTCGGGGCGCGGGGATGGGTTGCTCAACTTTCCAAGCCCGCCGATACAGATTTGCCGCACGTCGTTCGTAGGCGGGCGCGGTCAACCTTTGCTAGTCCATTTTTTGGCAACGACGCCGTTTCCATCCCGTATCTCGGCCCCGCGCGGTCGCAACATCGCGTTGTCATTCGCCAAACGCTCGACTACACCGCGCATCACGACTCAGGCCGTCTTCGTATCCTAGGCCGAGACTCTTTTCTCACGTCACGCCATTCCACCCGGTGCCGCCGGCGCTGCGCTATGAGACGCCCGCTCGGGCTCCGCAGGCTCCGCCGCTTTCGCGCCCATACCTCGATCCCGCCTGACCCAACCTGCGTCTCCGTTTCGCGCCGCTCTCAGTGGTGGTGTTCGCTGCGCTAGCACGACGCGCCAGCCCGTTCGGGCCTCGCGATCTGTCGGAACGACGGACGACTCTACCGCGAATGGCCACCACCCGTCGAATGTCATGTTACGTCGACAGACTGCTCGAACCGCCCTATCAAGTCGTCGAACTTTTGGTTAACAAGAGTTGGTTCTTGAAGCAAAATCCCCTGCTCGTCACGAAACTTTCTATTGGGATCACCCTTGAACGACAACCAATTGAAGCTCGTAACTGCAGCAAATTCAGAATCTTTGATAAGAACTTTTGCGTGCGTATTACCAAGCCGCACGAGGCAGAAGTTGTTATATTTACTAGCCAATCGTCGCAGATCTGATCGAGCCGCGCGATCATTCGGATGCAAGTCCTGAGTTTCGTCTTCCGATATTCCGTAGGCGATATAGACAGCAACTTGCTTGCGCAGAAGCTCCTCCAATCTCTTCACGAACTCCCCATTAACCACCTTCGCCGTGATCCAAGGTGACATGATCATTAGTCGCCGTTGGGCATTCACGAGCGCATCTTGCAGTAACGGCGCATGGTCGAGGACGTAGAGATTTCGAACCGGAATCCGTTTCGCGTCCGAGTGCAGCTTCTCCAGAGCTTCTTCCGTCTGCTTGAGACGTTCCAGCAGGTTTGCTTTTTCTTGCTCGCCTTCGGCTAGCCTAAGGGCCTCGGATTGCTCGGCTATTTCAACTTCCGCTCGTTTGGCCGACGTATCAATTTTCTCTGCGGAGCGTTCGATTGACGGAGCCACGGCGACGTTCTCTTTCACCGCTTTAACCGCATGCTCGTCTTCTGGATCACTTCCGAATTGGCGTATGAGCCGCTTAAACCCTTCCGTCTGTGCGAATGCGAACTCATGCGGACCAGAGAGTAAGCCATCAATCACAAAGGTTGCCTGCACGTCCTTCTCATTTGACCCTTTGAAAATGAGAGCAACTGATCGAATGAAGCCTTTCC
>JBKQPD010000264.1:0-6333 GCA_052145175.1 Binataceae bacterium (SeqCode)
CTGCCACCAGTTACCCCACTAATCGGCGGCGACCGCATAGCAGTACTCTATCGTCGTGGTCTCCCCCGGATACAGCGGGAACTGCGCTGTCTGGTTCTCAAAGAGCAGCCAGATCTCCTTGAATGTGTCTCGGTCGTGCTTGACATCCCACGTCATTGGTTCGTCTTCGCAGGCAGCTTTCAGTCCCAACTCTCCCATCGATAGCGGGCTCTGCCGGTACAGGGCGTTAGAGAGCTGGGATGCGTTGGGGTGTCGATCCACCGCAACGCGAATTAGATAGCGCGTGATGGGTGCGTCGCTGGCGTTGTGCAGCGCGCGCCGAACTCGCGTGCGGTAGTTCCCGCCGTCGTATGCGAGCTGCGAGTCCTCGTGCACCACGACTAGCCCAGAGCTTTGAGCGGCCGGGTCCGAGCGGACGCGATCATCCGCCAGGCCAGCAGCAATCAGAAGCTTGATTAGTGCACCGGTCGGCACCGGAATGGCGGGAAATCCGTAGAGACTGGTCGTGAAGCGCGTGATTACCCGTTCGCACCGGCGATCGAGGTCTTCGAGCAGAAAATAAGGCCGCCGCTGGAAGCGGCCGGTTGGGTCAGAAATCCAGATAATCATGGCTTCTTGCCCTTGCTCGTCATCTCGCGCCGAAAAGCGCGATAGGCGGCTATTGCTTGTTCGTTCGACACTTTGCTGCTGTCGATGTCGTAGGGTATCTGCTTGGCCATGAAATAGAGCAGATCGACGTCGAGGTCCAGCTCTTTGGCCAATTGCTGGAGCAGGAAACCGCGTGGCGGATGACGCAGATTGTGCTCGATATCGTTCAGGTAGGGGCCGGAAATGCCCCGACCTTCCTCGGTCTTGATTCGCGCTGCCAGTTGACGCTGGGTCAGGCCGGCCTTCTTACGGGCGTCCGCTATCATCTCGCCGAAGGTCTTTCGCTGCTCGCTGCCACGCCGTTCCGACGCCATAGCTGTCCTCCCGCTTCAGAGCATAGCTGAGTGCGCGCAGGAAGCCAGCTCCCACACCAGCTATCGAGTAGGCGTCGGACCAGGCGAATAGCTGAAGCCAACCGGTTGGCGATAGGATGCCGTTATCCAAGATTTGGTGGCCGGATTCCCTACAGGATCACGCGATCAAGTTGCTAGATGTGACCACCGCAGCTACCATGTGACCTCATGGAAGCGTCCGTACGCGAACTTAAGAGGCAGCTCTCCCGCTATTTGCGGCGAGTGGCTGCCGGTGAAGATGTAACCGTAACATTGCGCGGCCGGCCGATCGCCCGGTTGGTCCGGGTGGCACCCGACCTAGCCGAGCGGGAACCGCGAGCGGCGGAAGTGCGGCGCCGGCTTGCGGCGATCCCCGGCGTCATTATGCCGACCGGATCCAAGCCACGAGGCGCCAAACGACCGATTCCAATCCGCAAAGGCGAAAAGACGCTAGGCCAGATTGTGCTCGAAGAGCGTTGGTGATTCTCTATCTCGATACCTCGGCACTGGTGAAGCTCTACGCGACGGAGCCAGGCAGTGTGCAGACGCGCCGCGCGGTAAACCGGGCCGACCAGGTGGCGAGTAGCCTGCTCGCCTATGTGGAAACACGGGCCGCCTTCGCGCGCAAAAAACGCATGCGCCAGCTGAGCGACGCCCAACTGGAACGGAGCAAACGCGCTTTCGAGCGCGACTGGCACGGCTTCGTCAGGCTGCCGGCGGATATCGAAACAGTGAGACGCGCCGGCGATCTGGCGGAACAATTCCAGCTGCGCGGTTATGATGCGCTCCATCTGGCCACCGCCGATTTACTGTCACGCCAGACAGGGACGCACATCAGCTTTCTCGGCTTCGACGCCGCGCTTAACGACGCAGCCTCAAAGCTGGGGCTGACGCTTCTTTCCGTTGCTTGATACGCCCATCGTCACGGTCAGTAACGCGTTGCTCATCTCGCACTTGAACCTCTTAGAGAAGGATTGAGGCATATGCCAAGCTTCGCCGAGTTCATAAAGCGACGGCGCCGGGAATTGCTTCTCACGCAGATGAAGGTCGCCGCGCGGATCATTCAGGACGACGGTAAGCCGCTTTCAATGCAATACCTGAACGATATCGAGAACGGACGGCGTGGAGCGCCGCCGGATTACGTGCTCAAACAAATGGCAAAAGTGCTGCGGGTCGAGCTCGACCTACTCTATTTCCGCGCCAGTCGGATTCCGCCTGATATTCAGAAGCGCCGCGTCTCCGACGCGCGGGCACTTGCGGCCTTTACCGCCTTTCGCGACGCGCTGCGTCCTCGACGCAAAAAATCTTAAAAATATTTTTCCTACGCTGATCTGCGCTGCGGTCCACGCTGGCGCAGGCACCTGCGTCATCCTACGGTACATTCGACAGCTGTCATGGCAAATGCCAGAGGTAAACATATTGACAGGCGTCGCTCACTGATTATCATCACGATCATCAGGTAGCGATGATCGTTTAAGTTTCAGCAGCACCGGTAGTGAGTTGAGCGCGGGAGTTGCCCACCTCAAAGGCGCCAAGAGGTAGACCACAGTCGCGGAGCCGACGACGGCGATGAAGGAGGTTATGACGCCGATGATCAGTGACGCCACCGGTGCTGCCGGAAATCTCAACCGGGGAACGCGCAAGCGACACGAGTTTCCGCACCGAGGTTGCCGCTCGCTAAAGCGGGCGATGAGGCTTGGCCTGCCGAAGCCCAGATTCGCAGCGCTTACTGATCCTGATCAACTCCAGAACGCCCGGATGAGGGATCGGCAAGCCGACAACCGCCGAGCAACCGCGAATGGCGCAAGCGCAGAACATTTAGATGCAATCGTGGAGCAGGTCGCGCGCACTTTTCATTTCAGCACGGAGGAACTGCGGGCGTGCAAGCGCGAACAGCATCTCAGTTTTTGTCGTCAAGTCGCGATGTATCTCTGTCGTCACACCGGAGCGAGTTTGCCAGCCGTGGGGCGAAGCCTCGGCCGCGATCACTCCACCGTTCTGTACAGCGTGCGACTCATCGAGCGCCGCCTGCAAGGGCGCGATTACGGCGGCTTTCGCGCGTTCATTAAAACCTTGGAGCGGCAGATTAGACCCGCGCCCTAGCGGGGATAAAGCGTGGGTAAATCGCAGGGCGCAAACGAAGCGAGGCGAACAATGCAGATCTTTTGCGAGCATGAAGTAACGAACCGGCACGTGGACGTCTGGCTGCCCATCGCGCACCTGATCGCTGACAACAAGAATAAGGAAATTACCATCGACAGCGGCGGCAGGGTCTATTTCGAAGACGGCAACGGGGCGTTGCATTTCGCCGGGATCACGATTCCGGCGATGCAGTTGCGGGCGGCGATCCGCATGCTGGTCGCGGCGAGCGGCGCGTACATCGATCCGGAATACGCGGCGCACAGTCTGACGCTGGCGTGCGGGGCGCGGTTCTTCGGGTCGCTGCCGCCCTTCGGCAACGAGCCGCAAGTTTGTGTCCGCCTGCATTCCGGCATGGGGCGGCCAGTGAGCAGCTTCATGACGGCGGGGCAGGAGCGGTTGGTGACGGAGGCAATTCGCGCGCGGCGCAGCATCGTGATCGGCGGGGCGGTCTCGACCGGCAAAAGCACCTTGCTCAACGCGCTGGTCAACATTATTCCGCCCGACATCCGGATCATCCTGATCGAAGACGTTTACGAGCTGCAACCGGCAGCGGACCAACTCGTGGTGCGACGGCTGGCGCAGGGGCGCGCGTCGCTCAAGGCGCACGTCAAGGAAGCGCTGCGCAGCCGTCCGGACTGGATCATCATCGGCGAAACCCGCGACGCCAGTGCGTGGGATTTGATGGACGCGGCGCGAACCGGCCATCCCATGCTCAGTACGGTGCACGCAAGCAGCGGTCAGGGCATCCTCACGCGGTTGATGAGTCTCGCGAGCTGTAATCAGGAATTCGTCAACGAAGTGCTCGACCTCGTGCTGTTCGTCGAACGGTGCGACGACGGGTCGCGCCGTGTCACGGAAATCCTCGCCAAACAAAAGGATCAAAGCTGGGCGGACGTTACTGATGCCCGATAGCCGAAGGAAGGGGGTACGGATGATGAAACCGCAACGAGTATTGATCGCACTGCCTGCCGCGTTGCTGTATGCGAGCGCCGCCTATGCCGGGACGACCTCACCGATGGGCGCGGTCTTCACCACGGTCGAGGGCTGGCTGACCGGTGATATCGCCAAGTTTCTGGGCATCTGCGCGATCGTGGGGTTGGGCGCGATGATCTGGCTGGCGCACGAGTTCGGCCACATGTTCATGCACGTGTTTCGCGGAATGCTCGCGATCGGCGTGGTGGTCTTTGCGATCACGATCTTCACGACCGCGTTTGGCGGCGGGGCCACGATCGCACCCACGGACACGGGAAGTCTTGCGCTGGCGAGCGTGGTGGACGCGAGTTGGCGGTATAGCCCGCTGGCAGCGTTGCTGGGACTTGGCGTGCTGTGCGCGTTCGGCGCGCTGTTCGGGCTGGCCCGCGACCGCCGTCGCGTGCTGATGACAGCGTTCCGCCTGCTTCTCGCGACCGCCGTGACGGTGTTTGGGCTGGCCGTGTTCACGACGAGTTTTGCGGCGGGCGGGACAATCGCGGCGCAAACGGTGGCGGGGTTAGTACGATGAGCCCGGTCTATCGGACGTTGACCCGACCCAAGCTGATCCACAGCATCGAGTGGCAGCTCTACTACCTGCTGGTGCTGGGCTGCATGACGGATGCCTTCTACGCGCTGTGGGAACCGCGCCGCCTGCTGCTGTTACCGATCATCTATTTCGGCCCCTACACCCTGTTCCGCTGGGCGGGCAAACACGATCCGCAGTGGAGCGAAGTTTATCCGCAGGCCTTGCGCAACCGCGCGGTCTTCTATGCGCAGAGCGATGCGCGGCAGCGGGAACGCCCGCCGCCGCGGCGCGTACTGTTCCGCCTGCCCAAGTTCAACGCCTAAGGAGGTGCGACGATGAAAGAGCATTCGTATTTGTTCGGCCGCCACTACCAAGGGGAACGGCTGGTTTATGACCATTTCTTCAAACCGCCTGACGGCGATCCGGAGCGCGGAGTGATCCGGCTGCGCGGCGGCGGGACGCTGATCGGCTACGACCTCAACGGCCCGCCGTTTGAGAGCACGTCGGCAGCCGACGTGACCGCTACCTGCGCGCAGCTCGGGACGGCGTTGAGGCACCTGGGCACCGGCGATTTTCTGCATCTGATCATGCTGCGGCGCAAGGCCCCCGCCTATCCGGCGCGCCACTTTGCGAGTAAGGGCGCGAGCTTGATCGACCACGAACGGCGCGCGCGCTTCGCGGCGGGCAACTATTACCAGCAAGAGGCGCAACTCTGGCTCGGTAACCAGGATGAGCGCCCGTTGGCGAATTATCTGAAAGGGGCGTTCTTCGCCTCGATCGAACATGAGCTGCGCGGCAGCTCGGAGCAGCAGATGCAGCGCTTTCTGCATCGCGCCGACAAGGTGGAAGACGCGCTCGCCACGCTGCATCCCCGGCGGAAGTCACCGCTGGCGATGTATCGAAGCCTGCTTTGGATGATCAACGGCACGGACTACCCGGCGCCGTTGCCGCCGCCAGGTGCGCCGCTCTATCAATATCTGGCGCAGCAGGATTTCATCGGCGGGAGTCAGCCACGCATCGGACCGCTGCATCTGGGACTGATTAGTCTGGTCCATCCATGGCCTTCGCACACCTTGGAACAGACCATGAGCCTGGCGCTCGCCTATCAGGGCGAGATGATGGTGTCATGCCGCTTCATTTGCCTCGATCAGACAGACGCGATGGCGGCACTGGAGCTGGAGCGCAAGCACCGGGTGCGCGAGGCGACCGGCACCGGCGTCAAGCAGTGGTTTGCCAGTGCTTTCAATCTGCCTCGCCGGAGCAGCGCCAACGAGGATATCGAAGCGCAGATCGCGGAGATTGATCACGTCCGCGCGCTGGTCGCGCAAGGGATGGCGCTGGGCTGGGCGACACTGACCGTCGAGCTCCGCGGTGAGAATCAAGCGGAGGTTCACAGCGGCCTGCGGCAGGTCGTGAAGGACCTCAACGATCTCGGCCAAGGCGCGCGAATCGAGGATGCCAATGCGGTCGCGGCGCGGGAAGGTGCGTTAGCGGGCAATGGCTTCGACAACGTGCGGCGTCCGCTGACGCCGGCGCCGAATTTTGCCGAGCAGGCGCTGCCGGTGGGCTACTGGCGCGGCACGCCCACCATCGATTCGCCGTTCTTCGCGAAGGACACCCCGGTCCCGCTGATCTGCGGAGGATCCGGCAGCGAGCCGTTCTATCAGCCCTCGCACATTCGCGGCGTAGGCCATCAACTCGTGATTGGCCCCA
>JBKQPD010000265.1:0-6026 GCA_052145175.1 Binataceae bacterium (SeqCode)
CGGAGAAGTGCTCCACGGGAAGACGGCGGCAACGGAACTGATCAACGACTGGGCGCTCGACTACGGGGCGGTGCCAGGGGCTCCTCATTCGCGAAACAAAGTCGGCCCCGATGGGAAGCGGCGTCAGCCACGCCAGGCCTTCAATATCGTGCTCTCGATGCCGGCGGGCACGCCGCCGCAAAAGGTGCTCACGGCGGTGAAGAAGTTCGCCCGCGAGGAATTTGCCCACCAGCATCGCTATGCGATGGCCCTGCACGCCGAGGAGAAAGGGAAACACGGCATGCATCCGCACGTTCATTTGGTGGTGAAGGCGGAGCACGAGTACGACGGCTCAAGGCTCAATCCCCGCAAGGCGGATTTGCAGCGGTGGCGTGAGAGGTTCGCCGAGTACCTCACGGAACTCGGTGTCGCGGCCACCGCCACCCGACGGGAGGATCGGGGCTTCGCCAAGACACACAAAAAGACGCCGATTTATCGCGCCGCGCACCGCAGTCCGAAGAAGCCGGGAACCTCGGGGCAACCTTCGACCCTGAATACGGAGGCAGGGGATTCGCTCTTCATGCGAAAGAAGCTCGCGGCCGTCAAGCGGGAGCTGCGAATGACCGGCACAGTCGAGGATCGTGATGCATACCGGTCACTCATGAATGTGCGGGCAAAGGTCAATGAACGTTACGGTGAGGCGATCCAGTGGTTAAGAGGGCAGGGGAGGGAAGAGGAGGCACGGCGCTTCGAATTAATGCAGCAACGTCTTCCGCAGGTGCGCTCCGAGAAACAGCTGATCGCTGACGCACTGCTCGTCCAGCGAAAGGTGGGCCCGGGTCGAATTCAGGACCAGGGGCGAGCCATTTGACGGCACAATCGCCACTATGCCGGTTTTCCGGATCAGGTCAGTTTGCAACCGAGCGGCTTCAGATGCTTCAGCCAGCGTCGAAAGGGACGCTGTAGAGAATTGCGATTCTAGCTTGCCCATGGATTGATCACTTCAATCCCGCAATTATCAAAATCCGATGTATTGCGGGTCACTATTTTTGCGCCATGTAGGCGCGCAATCGAGGCAATCATCGAGTCAAACTGGCTGATGGGTCTTCCCGAGGATCTTCGAGCGGCGCCAATCTCAGCGTAATGAGTAGCCGCATCGCCATCAAATGGCAGGATGCGGCTTTCAAGGTCCTCCTCGAAAATGAGCTGTGCCACCTCCAGAAGCTTCTGGCGTCGGCTTCCCTTTGGCAGCAACGTGATGCCGTAAAGGATTTCCGCTTGCGTGATTGCTGTTGTGAAGAGCTGATGCCTTGGCTGGGATTCAAACCATGTCACGACAGTTTCGTTCGGTTCTTGCCGCAAGATTTCTGAAATGACATTGGTGTCGAGAATGAGCACAAGTCACTCAATGTCGACCTGCCGGATCGGCTCGCGGGGCGCGATGGTGAGATCGATGCCGCCCAACGGCTCGATCCGAGCGCGGATGGTTTTATACAAGGATCTCGCGGAGCCCGCATCCGCAGATAGCGCGGCCCTTAAGATAGCTCGCGCTTCCTCTTCCATGGATCGATTGTTGCGCGCGGCCTGAACGCGCAAGCGTCGCTTCAACCGGTCATCCAAGTCCCGGATAGTCATGCTGGCCATGGGTGTCTCCACGTACTGCAAATCAGCATTGTATTCACTGATTACATTGATTGCAAGTTCGCATAATACGCAATATGTTAACTAACATATTGATTTAATTATATATTTTCAGTACAAATATACACTGAAAACAACCGATATGGGCAGTCTCGACGCTCAGCTCGAACCTTCGGGGCGATACTTATCCTGAAGGCGTTATCGGCTGATCGGCCGTCTGCACCACGCTCGCCAAAAACGCTGCGCGTTGCCGGCCTTCGTCGTTCAGCTCGAGCTTTCCACCGCGGGCGAGAATCGCCAAGCCCTTCCGCCGCGTCCATAAGATTACGCGAGAAAACGGTTCGCGTGAGTAGCTCATCGAGCACGAGGGACACGCGTTCCGGCCATTCTTCCCGCCGCCGGCTCGCTCAAACAATGACAAGCGTCTCTAAGTGACGTGGGGGTTGCCCTAAGCGACCTTCAATGTCGCATGTTCGAATGTCGAGACGGCGCGATCCGACAGTATCGCTTGCATCTCTTCGCGCCCGCGCTTCTCCGGTGTTAGCCAGGCCTCGACATGCTCCGGGCGCAAATTGATGATGCATCGATCGTGACCCGCTGAGGCCACATCTGGCGGGCGGTGGTCGCGATTAACATCGCCTGATATGTATAAGTTCAGACTCAATCGGCTTGGCGTCGCCTGAGAGCTGCGGGACTGATTGCCTTCTTGGCAGAATCAGCTACTTCGGGTTTCGGCCGAGATTGTGTGAAAACGTCACACGATGATCGTAAAATGAGCCGAGTTCGTGATCGAGGACTGCGGATGAGCGGATTCATCGATGAGGCGGATCGAAACCAAGGAACATTGCTGCCAGAGCGGGTCGAGGAGTATGTCTCCGAAGAGAACCCGGTACGAGTCATCGACGCGTTTGTCGGTGAGCTTGACCTGGCGAAGCTGGGTTTTGTAAGGACGGAGCCGAAGTCAACGGGTCGGCCCGGATATCACCCGGCGACGATGCTCAAGATTTACCTGTATGGATATTTGAACCGGATCCAGTCCTCGCGCCGACTGGAACATGAAGCGTGCCGCAACCTCGAGTTGATGTGGTTGGTTGGGCGACTCGCACCGGACTTCAAGACGCTGGCGGACTTTCGAGTCGAGAACGCGGCGGCGATCAAGAATGTGTGCCGCGAGTTCATCGTGCTATGTCGCAGCTGGGGCTTGTTCACTGGAGCGACGGTCGCGATCGACGGCAGCAAGTTTAAAGCGGTCAACCATCGGGACCGCAACTTCACCAGCGGCAAGATGAAGACGCGCATGGTGCTGATTGAGCAGAGCATTGCCGAGTACCTGACGCAGCTGGACCGGATGGATCGCAAGGAAACACCCAGCGCGCCGCGGCAGGTGACGCGGCTGAAGGAGCGCATCACAACGCTCAAGCAGGAGATGCGGCGGCTTCGGGGTCTGAAGTCGCGCATGGAGGCCACCCCCGATGGGCAAGTGTCGCTCGTCGATCCGGACGCCCGCTCCATGGCGAGCCAAGGCAAAGGAACCGGGATCGTCGGCTATAACGTGCAAACCGCGGTGGACACGAAGAACCACCTCATTGTCACCCACGAAGTGACGAACGTGGGCTCGGATCGACAGCAGCTCAAAAAGATGGCCGAGGCCGCTCGCGAGGCGTTGGGCACGGAGAAACTCACGGCGATCGCGGATCGCGGTTACTACAACGGCGAACAGATCAAGGCGTGTGACGATGCCGGAATCGTGCCGCTGATACCGAAGAGTTTTACCTCAAACAGCCGTGCCGACGGGCGCTACGACAAGAGTGACTTCGTTTATGTTCGCAAACGCGATGCGTACCGCTGCCCTGCGGGAGAGTACGCCATCCGGCGCTTCACGAGCATCGAGCACGGGATGGCAATCTACAAATACTGGTCCTCAGCCTGTCCGCGCTGCGCCTTAAGATCCAAATGCACAACCAGCGAATACCGACGTATCGGGCGATGGGAACATGAACAGGTACTCGACAAGATGCAGGCGCGCCTGGATCGTGATCCGTCGCGAATGCAACTGCGACGTCAGACCGCTGAGCACCCGTTCGGAACCATAAAATCCTGGATGGGGGCCACACACTTCCTCTGTAGAACCCTGCCGAAGGTATCAGCGGAGATGAGCCTGCATGTTCTAGCGTACAACCTGAAGCGGGTGATGAAGATCATGGGAACCGGGAAGCTGATGGAAGTGCTGCAAACCTGACCTTCAGATGCAGTCTTTTTGTCGGCGAGATTCTATGCCGACCGAAAGATTGACGACGGCCTCGCCGAATTGGGGTTTTCACACGGCCTCGGCCAACTCCGGTCACTGAGGGTGACGAAATGCTCACGCCGGAGCGGCCGCTCGCGGCTTCCGGTAAGCTAATCGAATGGAGAAGCGAGACGAAGCTCTGAGCTTGCGAACTCGCCCATTTCTCGCCGCCGGCGTGTTTGCGGATCGAGGCGCCCGAGGACCGTATTTGTCACCACGCAATGAGGAGATGTTTATGGCTGCAGCCTATATTGAGCACAGACCTCTTGCTTCGGACCCCCATGCGGGGACCGCTCACCACACCGTCGTGGTTAACGGTAAGGAAATTCTGGACTTCAAGACGCAGCGAGAGGCCGCAGAATGGGCGAAGGCACAAGGCTATAAGCCGGTGCACGTGGCGAGAGAACGTCATCTGCAAAATCGGGACGTTCCGGATCATTGGCGGCACTACTCATAACAGACAAGTTGCCGTACGACTGACTGTTGCGATGGTGGAAGGCCGACAGCTATCAGCGTCGTAAAAAGGTCGTGACCAGTGCTTTCGGTTGCCGGGCTGGACGCGGTCTGCGTTCAGCGTTGCGCCTCGACAACGGACATCGGCAGTCGTTATCGAATCCCATCGGTCGCCAGTCGGCCAACAGCGGCGCTTGGATTGCGCAAACTGCCATCAGGAAAGCGGTCGTTCATTTCGGTAGCCTGTTTACCCGGGGACTTCGCTCACAAATCCCCGGCGGCCACCCAAAATCCCCCACCGGTGGCCGGGTCAAAATCCCCCACCTTGACGCTGTAAATCGGCGCCGGTCGGCGCCGAGCTAGAGCGGCGGCGGGACGTTACGCTGCGCCCTTTTTGCAAGAAAGGGGCCGGGAGTGAACGTCTTGAAGCCGAATTTGCGGATTTCTGTCCAGACCCTGCTGGATGCGGGGAAGGCGCAACGCGAGATTGCGCGGGTGCTCGGAGTGGATCGCAAGACGATCCGCCGCATCGCCCGAGAATCAAAATCCCCCGGGGTGGCCACCGGGATTTGTGCGGAAAAAGCCGCTGAAACGCTCGACGTTGAGCAAAATCCCCCACCCCGGCCACCGGCTCCGAAGCCCCTGGTCACCCCATCGGCCTGCGAGATCCACCGCGAGTGGATCGAGAGCCAGGTGGCGCTCGGGCGCAACGCCATGAGCATCTATCAGGACCTGGTGGAGAAGTTTGGGTTTACCCACCGGTACAACTCGGTCAAGCGCTTCGTGGCGGCGCTCAAGGCGCGCGAACCGGAGCGCTTCGATGTCCTCGACGCGCTTCCCGGAGAAGAGGCTCAGGTCGACTTCGGTCAGGGAGCACTGACCCGATTACCGAACGGCAAATATCGCCGACCCTATCTGTTCGTGATGACGCTCAAGTACTCCGGCAAGAGCTTTCGCAAAGTGGTGTGGAAGGCGGACCAGGAGAGCTGGGCGCGCCTGCACGAGGAAGCATTCCGCACCTTCGGTGGTTCTGTCGCCTACGTCGTGCTCGACAACTTGAAGCAGGGCGTCATCGAACCGGATCTGTACGCGCCGGCATACAACGCAGTGTACGCCGCGATGCTCACCCATTACGGGGCGGTCGCCGACGCGACGCGCATCGTGGACCCGGATCGCAAGGGTACGGTCGAGAACGCCATCCAGCACACGCAGTGCACGGCGCTCAAGGGAAGAAAGTTCGAATCCATCGACGAGCAGAACGCGTGGCTCGCGCACTGGGAGGAACGCTGGGCGGCGCCGCGCATCCATGGACGCAAGAAACGCCAGGTGCTCGCGATGTTCGCCGAGGAGAAGCCGGCGCTCAAGGCCCTGCCGGCGATGCGCTTCCGCTACTTCCGCGAAACCTCCCACACCGTCGATGACAGCGGCCTCGTGCAGGTCTTGCGCTCCTACTATGCTGCCATACCGGCCTCCCCGGGCGACATCGTCACGGTGCGCCTCTACGACCACGATCTGGAAATCCTGGACGGCGTCGGCCAGATGCTTCGCCGGCATCCCCGTTCGATGAAACCCGGGCACTTCGAAATGAAGGACTCTGATCGGATCTTCAATCCGTCACGTGAGACCGTGCGTTTACTCGGCCGCGTGGCCAAGCTCGGACCGAACA
>JBKQPD010000266.1:0-2542 GCA_052145175.1 Binataceae bacterium (SeqCode)
TTCGAAGAGAATCATGAGTGTTCCTAATGTGATGAGTGGACCTAAGACGAGTGAACCTAATGCGACGAGTGAACAGTACCCATAGTCACCCGCGGTTTGCCGGAATAATCGTGATGCGAACGGATGCAGCCAAAGCCGTGGGCGCCGAGCAGGCCGGCAACCTGGCCGGCTTGAGCGCTGCCGTGCTCGAGCAGCAGCCAGCCGCCCGGGTTTAAGTGCAGGGCGGCGCGATCGATGATCGCCGCCAATGCTTCTAAGCCCGTGGGACCGGATGCGAGGGCAAGCAGGGGTTCCGCTGCGAGTTTGGTCAGCGCGGGGTCGCCGGATGCAACGTAGGGCGGGTTGGCGACGATGATGTCGAAACGCTCGCCGGGCACCGCATCGAACCATGAGCCGGCACGCCATTGAACGTGCGGCAGGTCGAGCTTTCGCGAGTTCTGCATGGCGACCGCCAGCGCGGGCGCGCAGATATCGACGCCCGTGATGCGTACGCTGGGCCGCTCAGCGGCGATCGCCAACGCAATGGCGCCGCTGCCGGTGCCGAGGTCGAGCACGGAGCGCGTCTGATCCAAAGGGCACAGCGCCAACGCCAGCTCCACCACGAGCTCGGTCTCGGGGCGTGGGACCAGCACGTCCGGCGTGACCGTCAATTCCAAAGACCAAAACTCACGCGATCCGGTCAAATAGGAGATAGGCGCGCCACGCACGCGCCGCGCGATCAGCTTTTCGTAAGCCTGCCGACCGTCATCGGGGACGAGTTCGTCGCTGCGCACGATCAGCGCAGTGCGCGACAAGTCGAGGACCTTGCACAGCAAGATCTCGGCGTCGAGCCGCGGCGAGTCGCTGTGGCCCTGGAGAGTTCGTACGCCCATCTGCAACGAGGCGGCGACTGTGTCCACGGCCGTCATTCGACCTGCTGCGCGAGTTCTTCGGCCTGATGCTCTTGGTTCAGTGCGCCGATGAGTTCGTCCAGGTTGCCGTTCATTACATCGTCCAACTTGTACAGCGTGAGATTGATGCGGTGATCGGTGACCCGGCCTTGCGGAAAATTATACGTACGGATTCGTTCCGAGCGATCGCCGGAACCGACCTGGAGCTTGCGCGACTGAGCCTGCTGGCTCTGTTGTTTCTCACGTTCGCTCGCCAACAGCCGAGCCTTCAACAGCGACATGGCGCGCGAGCGATTCTTGTGCTGCGAGCGTTCATCCTGGCACTCCACGACGATGCCCGTCGGCAGGTGAGTGATGCGAATGGCGGAATCGGTTTTATTGTCGTGTTGACCGCCGGCGCCGGATGAACGATAGGTGTCCACCCGCAAGTCCGCCGGATTCAAGTCGATTTCTTCGACTTCCTCGAGTTCGGGGAGTATCGCGACGGTACACGCGGACGTATGAATACGCCCCTGCGCCTCGGTGGCCGGGACTCGCTGCACGCGATGCGTGCCCGACTCGAATTTGAGCAGTGAAAAGGCTCCGCGTCCGATGATGCGGCTGATGATTTCCTTGTAGCCGCCATGTTCGCCGGGACTTTCGCTTAAGGTCTCTACATCCCAGCCCTTTGACTCGGCAAAGCGAGCGTACATGCGGAACAAGTCGCCGGCGAAAATGGCCGCCTCATCACCGCCGGTGCCGGCGCGAACCTCGAGGAAGATATTGCTGTCGTCATGCGGGTCCTTGGGGACCAGAAGCCGCTGCAGTTCGACTTCCTCGGCCGCCACCCGCGCCGTAAGCTCAGCCAGTTCCTCATCCATGGCCAGTTCGACGGCGGTTGCAACGTCGCCTTCGAGGGCGATGAAGCCGCGGTAGCGCGCGATCAGCGGCCCCAATTTCGCGTATTCCATGGACAGTTCACGGAATTGGTTCTGGCGGGAGATGACGCCGGGGTCCGCGAGAAGTCGGCTGATTTCCTCGAATCGCTCGTCGAGTTTCTCGTGTTTGCGCCTGATGGAGTCTTTCATGGCGCAGAATTATAGCTACCTTAAGAGTTATTGCCGGTCGCGTTCGTCCTGGCTTGCGCGCGCGACGGCCTCGGCGACCACCGATTCAGGTGATTCGGATGCCTGCCTGAGGGCCTGGGTCGGGGCGTGGAGCAGCCGCTTCATCAGGGTATTCGCAAGAAATTCGAGCGCGTCGTCGGCCGATTTTCCGGAGGAGAGCATGCGGCGCGCCTGTTCCAACGTTTGTTGGCGAATCGTATCCGCCTGATGGCGCAGAGCGCGTATGGCGGGCCCCGCTTCCTTGGCGCGCAATTCCGATAGAAAACGGGCCACTTCCTCGACGATCAACACGCGTGCACCGCCGGCCGCAACCTCGCGTTGCAGGCGATTTTCGTCGATCAACTGTTGCAGGTCGTCAATGGAGAATAAGTAGACATCCTCGAGATCCGCGACCCGCGGATCGATGTCCCGGGGAACTGCCAGGTCGACCATGAAAATGGGGCGCCGCCGGCGTGCGCGCACCGCCGCCGCCGCCGCCGCCTTGGTGATCAGGGGGATGGGGCTCGCGGTGCAACTGATGACGATGTCGGCTTCGGTCAGTTCCTT
>JBKQPD010000267.1:0-6332 GCA_052145175.1 Binataceae bacterium (SeqCode)
AAAACTGCAAAAAACAACTCCTCTTTGGTCTTGAAGTGCCAAAAAATCAGCGCCTTGCTGACCTTCGCACCTCGGGCGACCTCCGCCATCGAGGTCTCGTGAAAACCCCGGCTCGCGAAAAGCCGGCTGGCCGCCTTCAGGATCTCATCACGCGAATCCTGCGCGCGGGACTCATGACTGTCGGCGCGTACTTCGGTCTCGTCCATGATTGGGACCCGCGCTTTGGTCGAACAGCCCTAACCACGCGGTCAATGAACACTGTAATGACCGCGCCAAGGAAGTCAAGAATGATTAACGGAAGATTCCGGCGGGGTTAAGACTAATCGTGTCAGATTACATTGGGGCGAGATTGACCAGCGAGCTTCCGATCGCCGCCGATTCACGCGCGGCCGCGATCAGCGCAACCGCGCTTGCGGCCTCGGCGAGATTTTCGCTCATCAGCGGACCCGCGGAGCCCTGTCCCAGGGCGAGCACGAAATCGGTGGCCATCCCGGCAAACCAGCCCGGATGATACGAATCATCGGTGGCGTCCACGACCGAGCAATCCTCGCGAGCGCCGTCGCGCGTCCGCAACTCCAGACGGTTGCCGTCGACTTCGAGCACCGCCTTCGTACCTTCGATCCGCGCCGTCGTCGCGCGTTCAAGGGCTCGCCACGAAAGATGCGCGTCGGCGGTAACCGAGGCGAAGTCGACACGAAGACGAGCGAAGTCGTCAACGTTGGTTCCCGGCAGATGGCCTAATTCAGCCGAGACAGCGGTCGGGCGGCGCCCACCTATCAGCCATTGCATCAGGTAGAAGACGTGCCAGCCGTGATCGATCAGGATTCCGCCGCCCATGCGCGCGTCGAGACGCCAGCGCTCGCCACCACTGCTTTGCCCCGCCGGAGCGGTACGCAGCCGGTCGAGCGTCAGATGAGTCACGTCGCCCAGGCGGCCCGCCGCGATCAACTCGTGCGCTCGCCGATACGCCGGCGCGTATTTCCAGTTGTGCACGCACATCAGCACGCGCGACGCCTTGGTGGCAGCGCGTTGGAGTTCAGCGCAGACGCCGGGTTCGAGGCAGAGCGGCTTCTCGATCAAGACGTGGGCGCCGGCTTCCAGCGCCCGGACCGCCGTCGCGCTGTGATAAGCGGGGGGGCTCGCGATATCGACGAAATCCAGCTTCTCGCCGTCGAGCATCAAATCGAGATCGTCATAGACCCGGATATTTTTGATCAGGTTGATAGCGGCGTGGCGGCGGGCCGACACGGGGTCGTGGATCGCGACGATTTGCACGTCGGCTCGCGTGCCCCATCCCGCCAGATGAGCCCGCGCGGCGACCTCGCCGAACCCCGAAATCGCGCCCCGCAACATCGTTTGAAAATGGCGACTCGGCCGCGCGCGCTCAGCCGACCCAAACCTTGGCGAGGTCCGTCAATTCCTTTTCCCACGTCGTCGGCTGGGGGGACTGAATCAGGAAAATCAGCCGATGAGCCCCGGCTTCCCGATATTGCTCGCGCACGCGCCGCGGGTCGCCGTCGACCACGGGGCCATACATCGTGATTTCGAGCTGGTTGTAGTCACGGCCGGCGTCGGCGCACATTTTCTTCAGCTTGACGAGTTCGGTCGCCATAACGTCGGGGGTGAGCGCGAGCGGCGCCCAGCCGTCGCCGATCGCAACCGTATCGCGCAACGCGCGCTCGCGCGCCGCCCCACTGGCGGTCGCGCCGATATGCACCGGCGGATGGGGTTTGCGGACCGGCTTGGGATAGCACTTCACCGGCGGGAATTTGACGAACTCGCCCTCGAAGCTGGCTTCAGGCTTGGTCCACAGCTCCTTCATCGCGCGGATATACTCGCGGGTCATCGGCCAGCGCCGTTTGAACTCGACCCCCATGATCGCGCTCTCCTCCGCCAGCCAGCCGGCGCCGATACCAAATTCGAAGCGGCCGCCCGAACAGAGGTCGAGCGTCGCGATCGTCTTCGCGAGAATAATCGGATCGTGCTCCGGCACCAGGCAGATCCCGGTGCCCAGCTCGATCCGGCTGGTGACGGCGGCGGCCTGCGCGAGGCCGATGAACGGATCGATAAAGTGGTCGATCCCGGCCGGCAGCCGGCCGTCTGGCGTTCCCGGATAAACCGATTTGACGACTACGGGGATTATCGGATGCTCCGGCAGATAAAACCCGTCAAAGCCCAGGCTTTCGACTTTGCGCGCGAAAGTAAGCGAATCGACCGTCGTTTCGGTAATAAACGCTAACACGCCAATCTTCATAATGACCTCCCGGATAGCCGCGCGATGCGGCCCGCTCTAGCTGACGTACTGCGACGCGTATTGCGCCAGGCGGCTTGCGTAGTTGTCCGGCGTCAGCGTACCGGCCATCACGACGAAACGCCCGACACCGATTGAGGCAAAGCGCTGGAGTTCGTCCCGCACCTGCGCCCGCTCGCCCTTCAGCCCGCCCATCAGCGTGATATCGAGCTTACTGAAATCCCGCCCGACCGCCCGGCACTCGTCCCTCAGGATGGCGAGCTGTTCCTTCATGTAGTCGTAGTCGACCCGATTCGGGCACCAGCCATCGCCCCACTTGGCGACCCGTTTGAGCGCGTTCTTGTCGCGGCTGCCGAGCAGCACGGGAGGTCCGGGCTGCTGGATCGGCTTGGGATAGGAGCGCACCGGTGGGAAATTGACGTAGCGGCCGGCGAAAGAGGCTTCCGGCTTCGACCACAGCTCACGCATCGCCGCGATATGCTCAGCGGTCTGCGTCCAGCGCCGGGGAAAGTCGACGCCGAGCAGTTCCGATTCCTCGCGCAGCCAGCCGGCGCCGATGCCATAGAGCACGCGGCCGCCCGAAAAGTAGTCGAGCGTCGCGACCTGCTTGGCATGGACGAGCGGATTATGTTCCGGCACCAGCGTCACGCCGGTCCCGAGGCGCAAGGTGGTGGTGTTCGCCGCCGCCATCCCGAGACAGATGAATTGATCGCTCATGTGCGCGTATACGTCGGGGATTGGCCCGCCCTGCGGGAAGGGTGTTTGCGGATTGACCGGCAGCACCGGATGCTCGGGCACCCAAATCGATTCGAACCCGCAACGCTCCAGTTCGGCCGCGAACGGGCCGGGACGCGCCGTGGTTTCATGAAAGACCATCAGGATGCCGATTTTCATGGCTGTATCCTCTAAGTGGTAAAGCTCGCGCGCGCAACGCTCTGACTCTATCGTCGAATCGCGCGCCAAACGCAATCCGCGACTGACTCCGGTTTATAACTATTGCCAGCCGAAGAAGTCGCGTGCGAGGACGAACGTGCCGACCCCGGCCGCCCGTGCCGCTTGCGCGTCGCTTTCCTGATCGCCCACCATGGTCGACGCGGCCAGGTCGACGCCGTGGACCCATGCGAGGTCCTTGATCATCCCAGCCTTCGGCTTGCGGCAGTCGCAGCCGTCGGCGTCGTCGTGCGGACAGATCGCCCAGGCGGTCAGGATATCGCCGAGCTGGCGATCAAGGTCGGCCAGTGCGGCCTCGACCTTCTCCTGACGATAGCGTCCGCGTTTGATCCCGGCCTGATTCGTCACGACAAAGATCAGATGATTCCGCAGCGGGACGAGCCGCTCCTTGACCCCGGGCAGCAGCGTGATGCGGATATTGCCATCGGCGTCGACCGGCAGTTGCCGCGTTTCGTCCATCGCGGCGAGCGTCCCGGCCAAATCGCAGAAGAGCGCGACATTGCCCGCGTCATCCGCCATCGCTAGCTCTCCGCCCGCCAATCAAGATTATGCGCGACCCAGCCGAAGACCTCCTCGAGAATCGCGGCGCCCGCCTCCGCCTGCGCCATGCTGATAACCAGCGGCGGATTGATTCGCACGCGCGGAAAGTAGCCCATCATCAGGAGTCCGCGACGTAGCGCCTCCTGAAAAATTCGCTCCATCACGCGGCGATTCAAAGGCTGCTTCGTCACGCGATCGCGCACCAGATCGATCCCGAGCAGCAGGCCGCGCCCGCGGACGTCGCCAACGAATTCGTATTTTTCCTTGAGCTCCTGCAAACGGCCGAGCAGGGCCGCGCCGACCGTGCGTGAGTTCTCAATCAGGTTCTCGCGCTTGATCGCCTTGAGCGTTTCGGCCACCGCGACGGCCGCCAGCGGATTACCGCCGTAGCTCGACGACGACGCGCTGGGCTTGGCAAAAGGCTCCGCCCGGCTGATCGTTTCGCCCATCAGCACGGCGGAGACCGGATAGCCCGAGCCCATCCCCTTGCCCGCGGTAACGATATCGGGCGCGACCCCGGTATGCTCGACGGCCCACATCGTGCCTGTGCGGGCGAAGCCGGTGATCATTTCATCCGCGATCAGCATCGCGCCGTTTTCATTAGCGACCGAGCGGATCGCCGGCAACCAGTCGTCCGGCGGGATTACGTTACCGGCCGTCCCCTGCATCGGCTCGACGACAATCGCCGCGACCGCCCCGGCCGACGCGCGCTTGATCTGTTCGCGCGCGAACTCGACACAGGCGAGCCCGCACGAGGGATGAGTCAGTTTGAACGCACAGCGGTAACAATCCGCGTAGGGCACCGTATACTGCCCGCCGGGCAGCGGTCCGTAGCCCTGCTTCGACTCGTCGCCGATAAGTCCGAGCACACCGCCGGTCTTGCCATGAAAGCCGCCCCAGAAGCTCACGACTTCATGTTTTTTCGTCACCGACCGGGCGAGCCGGAGCGCCGCCTCGACCGCCTCCGCACCGCCGCTGTAAAGATGGGCGCGCCGCAGCCCGGCCGGCGCCGCCTTGGCCAGCAACTCGAAAGCCTCGGCGCGCTCGGGCGTGGCGAAAGTCCCCACGGTCAGACGACCCGCCTGACGCGCCAGCGCCTGCGCCATCACCGGATGGGCATGGCCGAGGCTCGCGACCGCCACGCCGGCAAAGAAATCCAGATAGACGTTGCCGTCGGCGTCGGTCAGAGTCGCGCCCGCGCCGTGATCAAAAGCGAGTCCGGCCAGCAACGAGATCCGCTGACGGCCCGGCGCGATATAGCTCTGCTCGCGCTCGAAAATCGCGCGGGACTGGGGTCCGGGGATCGGCAGCGTAACGTGCGGCATCCGCGCCGCGTCGGCGTCGTCTAACCCGGTGGTGATTTTACTCTCTGCGCGATCACGCGCGTTGCGCTTCACAGAAACGGCCATCCGGTTAGGTCTGTCGTGCGCACGCCCTCAAGTCAAGATACTGCGTCACTTCTCGGCAGGCTTCGCGGGGGCGGGAGTGGGCGCGCTCGCGGGCGGATTCACGAAGCGGCGGAACGGTTCGAGCAGGTCGATCGGCAACGGGAAGACGGTCGTCGAATTGTGCTCGGTCGCGATCTCGGCCAGCGTTTGCAGATAGCGCAACTGCAGCGTGATCGGACTATGGCCCATGATCTCCGCGGCTTCCGCGAGCTTCTGCGCAGCCTGAAATTCACCCTCCGCCGCGATTACCTTGGCCCGCCGTTCGCGCTCCGCTTCGGCCTGCGCCGCGATCGCGCGCTGCATGTCCTGCGGCAGGTCGATATTCTTGAGCTCGACCAGCATCACCTTGATTCCCCAGGGCTCCGTCTGCTGGTCGATAATCTCCTGAATCTTGGCGTTGAGCCGGTCGCGCTGGCTCAGCAGATCGTCGAGGTCGGTCTGCCCGCCGACCGAGCGCAGCGTGGTCTGCGAAAGTTGCAGGGTCGCGAAGAGATAGTCGCGCACTTCGGTGACCGCCTTGGACGGATCGAGCACCCGGAAATAGAGCACCGCGCTCACCTTCACCGTCACGTTGTCCTTGGTGATGACGTCCTGGGCGGGAATCTCGAGCGTGACGGTCCGCAAGTCGATTCGCTGCGCCCGCTCGAGAATCGGCACGATAAAGATGATGCCCGGACCGCGATGGTCCATCAGGCGGCCGAGCCGGAAGATCACGGCGCGTTCGTATTCGTTGAGGACTTTGAGCCCGCTCAAAATGAAGACTATCGCGATTAACACCACGATTCCCGCGCCGCTTATCATGTTTGCTCCTTCGCTCCGCGCCGCAACGGCGCTCCATCATAGTGGACCATACCAAGCCTCATCCTGTCATTCTGAAAGAGCAGCATTACGAAAATCGTGCATAAGAGACCGCTAGATTCTTCGCTACGCAGACTCCGCTCAGAGTTTGTGAACTTTTGCAGAGTCACAATCGCCCTGCCGAGTGAGATGCCCTCACCCGCGCTCGCGACGCTCGCGCGACCTCTCCCTGGACAAGGAGAGGTGTTTAAGAGCAGCGCCGCTTCCTAACCTCTCCTTTGTCCAGGGAGAGGTCGCCACGGTGAGGCGTTTCGCCGAAGCCGTGGCGGGTGAGGGCACACGGA
>JBKQPD010000268.1:0-63572 GCA_052145175.1 Binataceae bacterium (SeqCode)
GCTTTCCTTTCCTCCCTGCTCTTGGCACTCTTGCTCATGGCGGCCTCCTCCTTACCCAGCCCGATCTTCCGATCGGGCGAGGATTGCCGCCACTCAATTTTCAACAACTCTCAGGACATCGCCCGCGGTGCTTTCTGATTCGAGTAGCGGAAGGAGCTTTTTGCTACGCCGGATAGGACGAGTCAAGGAAACGATCTTTTGCGGATTCGACGATCAGAAGTTTCTGCCTCCCTTAAGCTCTGGGTACATGAAGACGCCGCATTTGATGCGTAAGTTCACGCCGGTGTCAAGCTCGAGCGGTCTCGTTTGAAGGTACCACAGTCGCAGGTGCTTGGCGATTATCGTCTCGCAGAGCCTTGCGGATCATAAACCATCCGGCGGGATACAAGCGCATCGACTCATTGATGATTTGTCGCGAATAGGCAACCCGGGATAGATCTTCGAGCTGCGGAAAACCCGTCAGGTCGTTGAGCTCGTTTGACAGCTTTTCTTCGACACCCGGGTGCTGGGAGATCAGATACCAGCTAAAGTTCAGCGTGCTGGCGGTGGTTTCGTAACCTGCGACGATCAGCGTGAGGATCTCGTTAATAATTTGAGCGTCTCGCATTAATTGACCATTCTGCGGGTCACGTGCTTGCATGAGCACTCCCAGAAAATCGTCAGTGGCCGTTGAAGCCACCCTTCGCCTTTGATCGATGACTTGATGGATAATCTTCCTCACAGTCCGGAATGCTTGGGCAAACGCCCAGTCGCGCGTGGGCTCTTCGCAGAGGAGATTGAAATGGGAGCCGATCTGCTCGTAATCGTGGCCGAAGATGGAATGAAGTATCACCTCCAAAGCCATGCCGCTGACGTCGCGGGTAACATTAATACTCGCGTTTCTTTGGGCAGCTAATTGCCACTTGTTGAGTAGTGCGGAATTGACCGTCACCATCAATTTGGCTAAAGCCCCGATTGATTTGGGGTGGAACGCTGGCTGGATCATCCGCCGCTGTCGCTTCCAAAGGTCCCCTTCGCTCACCATGAGGCCGTTGCCCAGAAGGAAGGCCACGCGTTTGATGAACTGACCTTTTACGTAGTTCCGCCAATGCTCAACGAGCACGTGGTGCGCGAATGCCAATTTCCTGACCACGTATACATTGGTCCCATATACCGAGGCTTTATAGATATCGCCAAACCTATTGAAGTGATGGCTCATCCAGTCCAAAAGGCCATCAGTGGTCCGATACTCCTCCCGAGGGGTATGTGTTGCTGCTGGACAGCCAGATCGAACTTTTGGTTTCGACTACGCATACTTAAACCATATCAGTGGGTCTTTAGCCGACCACGACCATCTCTCCACAGAGCAAAGGACCGGTGATGGTGTTCGCGTACACGGAACCCAAGCGATGTTCATCGCCTCGGAGGCTAGTTCATTGAAGGATTCATGCCGTTCACGACTCACACTCCTGCGAACCATTCGAAGCCTTTGTCTTCCCAGTAACCACCCGGTTTGTCTGGCGAGAAGATAACTTCGGTCAGATACTTTACGCTCTTGTAGCCGAGCTTGACCGCGGAATAGAGACGAAGGGGGGCTCCGTGATCGGCTCCGAGCGGATGTCCATTCATCCCGTAGGCGAGCACGGTCTGCGGATGCAGAGCGCTCCCCAGGTCCCAGCCCGACCAATAACCGCTATCGAAAGAGCGGAACTCCACATATTTAACCCTGGGATCGAGTTTCGCCAAGCGCGCAATCTCGCTCACTCGCACACCGTACCACGACGCTACAGCCGTCCACCCGTCCACACAATAATGCCGTACCCGCATCTCAGTGGCAGGCAATCGCTTCAACTGATCAAGCGTCAGGATCATCGGATGTTCTATCAGTCCACCAATTGTCAGACTCCAGTCTGACGGCGCAACAGGGACGGCCGGCGAACGGAAGAAGCAAGGGAAATCCTTTTCCGGAGTCTGCTCTGACGCGGGCAGTTCAGGGGCAAGCCGATTCGGTGAAAAGACGAGGCTCTCGAAGCTTTCGTTCCAGCCACGCATCAGTTTCGCGAAGGCACCGACAGGATGGTGCTCGCATCCGGCGAGCAGACTTAATACCGCCGTGCCAGTTATAAATTGGCGACGTGCTATCAGCTTGGACAACCTTTCACCAGTATTATCATTTCAGCCGGTTTAAGATTATAGCGAAACGTCATCCCGTTCGACCCTCAGATCCGCGCCCGCGTTCCCGAGAGTCTCTGCGTGAGGAAAGTCTCCCAACAATTTCATCGATTCTGTCGCGAAGCTTCCGCGCGACAAGTGTGCGACCGCACTCGGATTTAAATATCTCTAAATGATCAGTGGCACTCATCTGACAGATCTCCAGATCCCCGCGTATCGTTGAACCCCAACCGAACTGAGGATCGCGAAAACGTCCGGTAAGCTCGCGATGCCGCTTGAAAAGAAGAACCTTGCCTGAATAGGGTGCCGGGTGGTACTTGCGCGCTAGTTGAATCCGTGTCTCCGATGGCCCCAATTGATGCTGATAGACGCCCGCCCCAAGCGGACCTTTTTGAAGCCAACCGGCCGTCTTGAGCATTCTATTTTTCAACTTTTTTGTGATCCATAGAGGGATCTCGTGCACACGCAACCTGTGCAGATCATCACGGTAGCTATTCAGACTCCTCCAAAGAGCGGAATATTCCCGCATATAGTAGGGATTTGTCACATCAAACAGAACGAGCAAGTCCACTTCGAGGCCACGGACGCCCATTTGCTGCGCGATCTCATACGCTACCACGCCCGAAGCGCTGCAACCGCCCAGCAAGTAGGGACCTGTGGGCTGGAGCTCAAGTATGGTCTGTATGTGTCGGGCGGCCTCGTCTTCGATGGTGTAGTGGCCGGCGAGAAGCATATCTTCATGACCGATGAGGCTTATGATGGGCTGGTCGTGGCCCAGGAGCTTTACGACGTCGATAAAATAGGGATACGAATCGATCATGAAGAAAGGTGGCATGGTTCCGGCATCTTGCAAGACCACCATCGGCGTATTCTCTGGAACGATTGTGAGAGTCTTTTTCTCCGCCCGTAAAACGGTATAGAATTTTCTTCGCATCCCGGTTATCCGGCCTAGTTGCTTTAGTCAGAACCTCACAGTGTCCGATCAGCTCGTTTACCCGATGTGTCGGATATCCGGATTGTTGGAATTCGCGACGCACTTGTCTGACGTTGATAGTCCTTGCCAGATTGCCGACCGGCATTGTTTTGCGCCAGGTACCTGCTGACAAGTGTGTGAGCGAATTGCATGTTACCGTCTCACAACGCAACGCTAAACTGCGATAGATTTATCAGACTGGCAGGTTCTCACGAACCGACGCCGGCCACGCCTGAGGATTGATTCCGTGGGTTGCGAAGATCGCCAACGCGATCCGGTCCATGCCAAAGGCCACGCAGGATGTGTGCGCAATATCGCCGCCGTGGGTTCGCAGGGCCCAGGTCGATCCAAAGTGATCGAGATGATAGTTGAAGCTCATGCAAGCGGTTGGCTCTTCTAGCGAGTTCAGGGGAGTGAGTAGCTCGAACTTGAGCGACTGCTCAAGTTGGCTCATTGCTGCCAACTGGCCTGCTCTGCCGAAAAAGGGGTCACTCGCCGGAGCTACCTTGTAAGGCAGGCATAGGAGCTCCGCGATACCCTCCGCTCGGGGTATCCATCGCGCCCTGAAACTGAGGGCCTGTTCGGGCGTTCCCAGGCACACATATTCGCGCATGCGGAAGGACTGCAGGCGGCCCGGCTCATGAGTGGCCTCATGGCGAAAACAATCGGCACTAACGTCGAAGAGCCGGCCCTCTTGGGGTAAATTCCCCTGGGTCGCCTGAAGCGCGTACACGGGATAACAGGCCGCCGGCGAAAGGACCAAATCCGTTGCCACCAAATCCGTGACCCAATCTTTCCGATCCACGGTCTTACGTATCTCAGACTCGTTACCAGAAAGGGTGCTAACACAGCCAAGTAGGTGCGGGAAGCTGTGCAGATAACCAGAGCTTTCCAAAATCTGCCGGCTCATCACGGGTGGAAATCGCAACACTTCTGTGTCTGGTTCGCGATGCTGACTGATAAGGGCGGACAAACCCTCAATCACGCGCTCAAACAGCCCCGTCCGAGCATACACGCCTGCTCCACCGGTAGGCCTGAGTAGCGCGAGCATGATCGACTCCATCCGATCTTTCATGAAATGGCCCATCTTTGCGATATTCTACTACTTGCGCAGTGGAGATACTCGTCGGGATTCAACAGGAATTGCACTGATTCAACCCCTAGTCTCTTAATGAAAATGGCACCTCAATCAGCATCGACGCGGCTGCCGCACTGGCGAGTATGCGATCGTTGTTGATCATGATGGACGACGACAGAACATCACGGAGATGACGAGAAACGCTAAAATCTCCGTCGTTGCGATAGCCGAGTAGTCCGCATGCAGACATGCAGCTCATGACCGTCGCGATCGCTATCTCAGAGGCGCTGACCTTGAGCAAGTTCATCGCGTTCTGAAAATCGAATGACTCCAGTTGCTCTTTTTCGGTCGCGATAGCATCGAATCTTTGAAGAGCCGAAGCAACAGTTCCCCTGAGTGTGCGAAGCGACATGGTTGCCCGTGTGAGATGAGCCGCGCCAGGAGGCAACTGACCGCCGGAGCGACGAGCGGCGGCCCGCACGAAGCGGCAAGCGCGATCAACTGCACCTGCGGCGATCCCGGACCATACGGCGCTCCATGTCAGATGAGCGACTGGCATCATGGTATGCATCTGAATTGTGGCGTAGGAATCCGGCAAAACCTGTTCTGCTGCACCGGTGGCCTTGAGTGTGAAGCCAGAGCTGCAAGTCCCGCGCATGCCAAGCGTCTGCCAATCGACGATCGGCTCGAGTTGATAGTCGGCCTTGACGATTGCGAGAAGCACCTGATCGGTTGGTGGCGCATCGGCGGCGCGCCGAGCCGTGGTCAAGATGGCGTCGGCTTGGGCACCGTAGGAGAGGACAGTTGCACTTTTCTCGAACGTAATGCGCGATTCGGTTCGCTCGATGGCTGAGACACTCGTGCGTAGATTGCCGCCGCCCTGACCCTCGGTCGTGGAAGAGGCGATAAGCAGTTGATCCGCTAGAATCAGGCGGAGCAGATTGCGATGCCAGGAGCTGCTATGCGCGTGCCGCACCAGAATCGCCACCATTATCTGATGCATGGCGAAGATCATGCCGGTTGAGCCGCACTCGCGTCCAAGCATGAAGCATAAATCGGCCACATCGGAGACGCTGGCTCCCTCTCCTCCGAGGTCAACCGGAACCAGTACCCCAAGCAGCTTTTGCGTACGAGCTCGCGCGAATGCTTCCGTCGGAAATCTGGCGTCGCGGTCGACGGCATCAGCGTTTTCCGCAGCACACTTGGCCACCGCTTGAGCGCGCAACTTGAGGTCAGCTATGAGCATACGGACTTTTTCTTCATTTCTGTTTGTCCATCACCGTCAAGACACTGGTCATTTAAGCACAAATGGGCTACTGTTGCCACTGTGAAATCCAGAGATCATAGCCCTTCACCGAAAGACCGGGTCGTCACGGTTGTCCAACAGGTATTTGAAGAACGCTCGATCAACCGATCTGTTTGTGCGGATGACGTTCTGATTGAGGTCGGGCTGACTTCGCTGGATACGGTCAAGCTTGTACTGTTGGTGGAATCGGAATTCGACCTTATGATACCCATATCCGACATCACGCCCGCGAACTTCCGATCGATCTCCACCATCAGCAAATTAGTAACCAGATTGCTGAAAGATCCGTGACGGTATTTGATGGAGTCCGTCAAGTTTCGCCGGAAGTTTACCCAACCTTTGCCAACGATCGAGACGCCGTGCGATATCGTCAGGTGCGGGCGACGTGATGGCCGCAGCCCAAAACCAGGATTGCCGTGCTGCAGCCGTCCTTGATCCGCGTATCCCTTCATGCGAGAGAACGACATTATGACATCCCGGTTAGAGGTCGATACCCTGTTGCGGGAGCTTTATGCCGCCAGAGTGCGCGGCGATCTTGAAGGGGTCTGTCGATTGTTTTCCGATGACGCTAGATTCGAAATTGCCTCCGCGAGCAATGGGAATCCGATCGCGGTCGACTCGAAAGGAGCAGGCGAATTTCGTCCTCTGCTGAAGCTTTTGTGCAGAACCTTCAGAGTTACCGATCAAGCGATCCTCTCCATGATAATTGACGGCCCGAACGTCGCGGTGCATTGGCGGGCGAATATTTATTCAAGGATCACCGGTAATACCGTGCCGACCGAGTTTATCGATATCGTCGAAGTCCACGGTGGCCACATTTCGTCATATCTCGAGTTTTTCGTCCCCCGCTGACGGTCAGATCGGAGCCAGGTCGCTATGGGATGATTTCACGTTCGCCTCTCCCGCGGTCTGAAGAGCGATAACAAGCTCGCGGACATCGTCTCGGGTCGTTTCTCCGTGGGTCACGCATGCCCGGATGACGTCCCTTCCTTCGAATTTCGCCACGGCGATCCACGCTTTGCCGCTCGCGAGGACTCGCTCTGCGATCGCCTTGGCATCTCCGAACGGAAGCGGAGGCTCGATGCATGACACGGCGAGCGGCGAGTCATTTGCGATCAGCCATCCCCTCGCCCGAAGTTCCTCGTTGAGCAGGTCGGACAGTGCAACCGACCGCTCGATATGCTCTCCATAACCAGGCCATCCGGCAGCTGCCAGCGAAAGGAAAAGGCGGAGGCCGAGAAACCGCCGCGACCATTGGACGGATGTCACATAGGGATCGAGGCCGGCGACATTGGAAGGCATAAAGCCGGTGGAGACGTGGAAGGCCGCCGAAAGCAGCGGCGCATGTCTGGTGATGAACATACCGCAGCCCATCGTGGTCGCGAACCATTTATGTGCGTCGATCGTCACGGAGTCAGCCTCTGCAATTCCGTAGAGAATTTTCCGCAGTCGATCAGAGGCGATCAGCGCTCCACCCCAAGCCGCATCTACGTGGAACCACAGGCCAAAGGAGCGTGCCAGCTCAGCGCAAGCTGTTAGAGGATCGATCATACCCGCGTTAGTCGTCCCGGCCGTCGCTGCAATCATGACCGGAAAACAACCGCGCTCGAGATCGTCGCTCACGGCTTTGGCCAGAGCCCCAGGATCCATGCGACCGGAGCCATCCGTGGCTATAAGACGAGCCGCCGACCGGCCTATTCCTGCTTGGTGTGCGATTTTCAGCCATGCGAGATGGCTTTCCCGCGATACGTAAAATACCGGAGGGCCGTCGAGGGCGCGTGCTCCGTTCGTCGCGAACTTCTCACTTGATTTGGTCAAGGCACAGATGAGCGCCGTATAGTTAGCTTCCGATCCATTGCTCGTGAAATGACCGGTGGCCGCAGTCGGAAGGCCAACGCGCTGCGCGACGGCCCGGATGACGTGGGACTCAATTTCAACGGCGGCCGGCGACGTCGTCGCAGTCGCTAACTGAGGATTGAAGGCGCCAGCCACGCGATCAGCGCACTGCGCCGGAAAAGTTGGAGCAGGATTGAACAGTCCGAAATATCTCGGATGCGTTACATGAACCAGACCTCGTTCCATTCCGTCTATAGTCCATGAGAGGACTTCATCGAATGATCGCGCCGCTTGAAAATCGAAGCCCGAGAGCTCACGCCTGAAGACGGAGATATCGAACGTTGGCACGACGGACCCTTTCGCTATCCGTTCGTTCGCGCGAATCAATTCTCGCGTCAGAAAATCGTCCCATCGAGTGCGATCGGCGGGCGAAGGAAACAGAGTTGACGTTCTTTTTGATAAGGCGCGTTTCATTTTACGACTTGCGGCCGCACTTCAACGCCAGCTTGGGTCCTTTGATGATATGAGCAATGAGCTATCGCGAACGCCTTTGAACACGGTGGCCCAGCGCCCGGCGCATGCCGGTGTCAATGCAACGGGGGTGAAGGCTAGGATACTCATCGAGCCTGTGTTCTCCCCTTCGAGCCGTGATACTTTCGTTCTGTCAGATACGACATCCAATTCGCGTATATGCGCACGGCGGGCTCACGCCATGCATGAGATAGGGTTTCCTGAACCCTGATCACCGGAAACTTCGACAGTAGATTAACGTCGCGATTGGCCAGAGTTTGCTGTCGGAACATCGCCAAAGCAGCCACGGCCTCGTCGTCAAAATAGCCGCGTGGCATTTCAGGATAGTCATCTTTTTCGCCGGAGAGATACCGCCCCACGTCTCTGCGATATTCCCGAAGCAAGGTATCCGGTTCATATTCGGGATGGCCTTGGAAGAAAACGTCTAAGCTATCTCTGTGTCTGACGAATAAGTCGGCTCCGGTTTCGGCCGATCGCATAAGAACACGATAGCCCCGCGACACAAGCTCTTCCTCGGGCAGGTCGTTGTAACGAGAATGCGGTACGCTCCAGTGAACAGCAATGCCCGCGGCGATTTCATGTTCCGTGTCCTTAACGCAGCTGAATACCCCGGACAGCTTTTTGGGCAGGCGCCGCCGCTCGATCCCGTCGAGATGAAGCACGGCGGCATGAGCCGCTAGACACGACCACACCGTCGAGATCGTATGGTGCTCCGTCCAATCGACGAGCTTCGTCAGCGTACCCCAGTAGGGCTCATCCGTTAGCTCAGACGCGCGCGGTTCCGTTCCCGTGACAATCAGGCCGTCGAGGTGGCCCGGCCACAGTTCCCGTAAGTCTTCATAGTGCTGGTTGATATGCGACCGCGCGGCTTCGGCGCGCGGAAGCTCCGGCAACGAGAAGTACTTCAAATGAATTTTTCGGTTGTTGGATGCTGCGCAGAGCAGATCGTGAAACTGTCGCTCGGTGGTCCGCAGGGCAGCGTCAGGCATATTGTTGACGAGCCCGATGACGAGGGCTTCGTCGCAAAATCCAGCCTCCGCGGAGGGTTCGACCGTAGTCAGCATTATCCGTCACTTCCGGAGCCACGAGGGCCGCTTGCTCTTACCAATAAGGATCGATCCGCCGCGTCCAGCGCTCTGTCCAAGTCTTCGATGATGTCATCGACATGCTCAATTCCGATGCTGAGCCGGATGGTCTCCGGTGTGACACCGGCCTTCCGCTGCTCTTCGATAGACATTTGGCGATGTGTCGTGGAGGCGGGATGACAGGCCAAAGACTTGGCGTCGCCCAAATTGACCAACCGCTTTATCAGCGTTAACGCGTTGTAAAACTTGCATCCACCGTCGAATCCACCCCGAACGCCAAAGGTGATGAGCGAGCATGCACGGCCGTCAAGGTATTTGAGCGCCAGTTTATGATACGGATTGTCACGAAAACCGACGTAATTGACCCATGCAACACGCGCGTCATCGCGGAGGAACTCCGCTACTCGCCTTGCATTTTCAACATGGCGGTCGATCCTGAGCGCCACTGTCTCGATGCCTTGGAGCAGCAGGAAAGCGCTAAGCGGTGACAGGACAGAGCCCATGTTCCGCTGGTACACACTACGACAGCGCGCGATATAAGCTGCCGGACCGAAATGATCATTGTAGACGAGACCGTGGTAAGACTCGTCGGGTTCACTGAACATCGGGAAGCGCTGCGCATGTTTCGCCCAGAGAAACTTGCCGCTGTCTACGATGATGCCACCAAGAGTTGTACCGTGTCCCCCCAGAAATTTTGTCAGGGAATGCACGACAATGTCCGCGCCGTACTCGAAAGGCCGCAGCAGAACGGGGGTCGCAACCGTATTGTCGACGAGAAGCGGAACGCCGTATTGATGGGCAATCTTCGCAAACGCTTCCAGGTCACAGATGTTTCCTGCCGGGTTTCCGACGCTTTCGCAGAAGATCCCTCTAGTGTCGTCATCAATCAGCTTTTCGATGGCTGACGGATCGTCGGACTCGGCAAATCGAACATTGACGCCAAGTTGCGGCAAGATATGTGCGAAGAGGGTATAGGTGGTGCCGTAAAGCTGTGGAACGGAGACGATATTTTTTCCGTTCTGGCTGAGATTGAGAACAGCAAAGTGCAGCGCGGCCTGTCCGGTACTTACGCTGAGTGCGCCGACTCCCCCCTCGAGCGCCGTGACCCGGGCCTCCAGCACATCATTTGTGGGGTTGCTGATACGGCCGTATCGATGCCCGGGGACCTCGAGATTGAACAAGGCAGCGCCATGTTCCGCGCTATCGAACGCATAGGCGACCGTCTGATAGATCGGCACAGCTACTGCCCTCGTGGTCGGATCAACGTCGTATCCGCCATGGATCGCGATCGTTTCTCTCCGCACCTTAACGACTTCCCCTCCTGCGGACTGCGTTTAACCAAAGTTAATCAACGTTCATCTCTGTTAATCGTAAACCGGCACCGTGGTGGTGTCAAGAGCTACGGGATACCGGGTACTATCCTGACGGACAGTACCAAAGACCGCCGAATTACTAAAGCGGACAGTGGGGAAGCGCGAAACGGCGGTCCAAGCACGAGCAATGGATGCTTGAATCGTCGAACTCGATTTAACCAGCGCAATGCCAAGCTATACCTAACATTGTCTTTTATATCGAGCTGATGATACCTTGAGGCATCTATATTAACCATGAGATCCAATTCCAGTAATGACGATTCTTCCCCTCTCAAGGCGTGGGTACGCGCACTTGAACTGACGGCACCAATCGAGCGTAATCCCTCGATCACTCTTCCCATCGTTATCGACACGCTCGCCGATCAATATGGTGACGCCCTCGCCTTGGCTGACGACCAAGAGCGAATGACCTATCGCGACCTTGCGGAGTGGACCAATCGATATGCGCGTTGGGCCTTAAGACAGGATTTGGCCAAAGGCGACGTGATCTGTCTGCTGATGCCGAACTGTGTCCGGTACGTCGCGATTTGGCTTGGGATAACGCGCGTCGGCGGTATCGTTTCGCTGATAAATACCAATCTCACGGGGGACTCCCTCGCTCATTCGATCAATGTCGTGGCTCCCAAGCACGTCATTGTTGATGCGGAGCTTGCTGAAGCACTTGCAGCAGCAATACCCGGGCTCGCTTCCCCGGTTCAATGCTGGGTCCACGGTGACGGTGAAGGAGCGGGGGGCTTCCGACGGATCGATCGAGAATCAGAGCTTGAGGCAGGAGACCCACTCTTCGGGCCAGAATGTCGGTCGCTGCAAATTTCGAATTGCGCTCTTTACATTTATACCTCGGGCACAACGGGATTGCCCAAAGCTGCAAAAGTCAGCCACTTTCGGTTGATGCAATGGAGCTACTGGTTTGCCGGTCTGATGGATATTCGTTCGACTGACAGAATGTTTAATTGTCTGCCGATGTATCATAGCGTTGGCGGTGTTGTGGCCATTGGCGCGCTACTCGTCAAGGGCGGATCAGTCGTAATTCGGCCAAGATTCTCAGCGAGCCGCTTCTGGGACGACGTGGTCGCATGGGACTGCACGCTCTTTCAATATATTGGTGAACTTTGCCGGTACCTGGTATACGCTCCCGCACATCCCAGAGAGGCCCAGCATCGCGTCAGGCTGTGCTGTGGCAACGGGCTCAGGTCTGACGTGTGGTTCGAACTTAAAAGCCGGTTTCAGATCCCGCAGATCCTTGAGTTCTACGCATCAACCGAGGGCAATGTCTCGCTCTATAATTGCGAAGGTCACCCCGGTGCGATTGGCCGGATCCCGTCCTTCCTCGCGCATCGATCCAATCTGGCGCTCGTCGAATTCGACTTTGAAACCGGTGAACCGATGCGTAACCGGGAGGGCTTTTGCCTCCGCTGCAAGCCAAACGAAATTGGCGAGGCGATTGGCAAGATCTTTGAGGATGGTTCAAATCCGACCAGCCGTTTCGAGGGTTATGCCGACCGGGAAGCTTCCGAGAAGAAAATTCTGCGGAATGTGTTCGTGTCCGGCGATGCGTGGTTTCGTACGGGCGACCTGATGCGCAAGGACGACCGCGGCTACTTCTACTTCGCCGATCGCGTTGGTGACACCTTTCGCTGGAAAGGTGAGAATGTCTCGACCGCGGAGTTGGCTACAAAGATCTTGAGCTATCCCCCGGTGTTGGAGGCGATCGTTTACGGCGTGTCTGTCCCCGGTACGGAAGGACGCGCTGGAATGGTCGCCGTCGTGGCGGGCAAAGACTTTGACTTGGGCACGTTCCATAGGCACCTTGCTGAAAGTCTGCCTGACTATGCACGTCCCCTGTTCCTGCGAATGTGCAACAAGATCGAAGCAACCGCAACATTCAAAGCAAAGACGCAGGAGCTTGCGCGCGAGGGCTATGATCCAGCTGCAATCAGCGATCCAGTCTTTTTCAACGACCGGCTTCGACAAACCTTTGTGAAGCTCGATATGGAGCTTTACCAGAGGCTCCAGGATGGCGAGATACGCCTGTGAATGAGTGAGGGGCGCGGCTAAGCTGTGCTTCCGGCGTCGATTGTCAGCACAATGCCAGTTATATTGCGTCCCTTGTCACCGATTAGAAACTCGACCGCATTAGCGACGTCATCCACCTCCGCAAGGCGCCCCAATGCGCTCCGCCGTACGATTTGATCGTGCTGCTTGCTTGTCAGGCCTTGAGTCATTTCCGTGTCCATGAAGCCAGGCGCCACCGAGTTGACGTTGATTCCCAGGGACCCAACCTCCCTGGCGAGCGAACGCGTGAAACCAACCAGCGACGCTTTGGTCGCAGCATAGGCGGAAAGACCCTTGAACCCGGTAGAGCTGAGAATCGAAGCGACGTTCACGATCCGGCCGCCACCATCGGCCATCATCGAGCGTACTACATATTTCGTCAGAATCAGCGGTGATAAAACGTTGAGCCGGACGAGACTCTCGATCCGCGTATCGTGCATGGTAGCCAAAAGACCGCTCGTGCCGAGACCCGCATTGTTGACGAGCCCGTATATCGGTCCGAACTCTTTGCGCAGCCCTTTGATAAGATCGCGGATCTCTGAGATGTTCGCGAGATCGAATGGCCTGAAGTGAAGCGCTCCGCGTGCTTCGCGTTCGATCTCTCGCCGCGCCTCGTCGAGTTCTTGGCTCTCGCCGCGTGCTATAGCGATGACGCTGTAGCCGGTTGTCGCGAGTTTGCGCGCGATCGCAAGGCCCAATCCACGGCTGGCGCCGGTCACTAGAATATTAGGCATTGCTACGGGCCAGCTTACCCGAGGTCGTTACATCCAAGGATGGCACGAAGCGGATTACGGCCGGAACCTTGTATGCAGCCAAGGTGCGATGACACATTTCGATAAGTTCGCTCTTGAGAGCCGCAGGTTCACTGATCGCAATGCCGTGGTCGGCGGACTTCAGGACGATTTCGGCGACGACGATTGCGCCGGTGATAGCATTCCTGCGGGCTTTTACCAGAGACATCTGTACACGCGGATGGCGGTTGAGCACCGCTTCGACCTCTTCGGGATGAACCTTCGCGCCGCCGACATTAATTACGCCATCCCGCCTCCCAACGAAATAATAGCGGTCGCCCCGTAACTCGATCACGTCGCCAGTATCGACAAATCCTTCCCGGGCTGCGATCTTCTCGCTTCCCAGATAGCGAGCCGCGGTTCTTGCCGAACGAATCCGTAGCGAGCCGTCCTCGATTTTCAACTCGACGCCTGTGCTCGTATTCGTGAGAATTTCCACTGGAAAACCAGCGAGACCATCGCGGACGTCAAAACCGACACCAGCTTCCGTCGAGGCGAAGGCGTGGACAATCGTGGCATCCGCAAAAGCAGCCCGGAGATTGTCCAGAATTCCCTGGTCAACGATCTCTCCGGAGAGACGGACGTATTTGGGCGCGAGCCGATGCAGCAAAGGGCTCATGAGTGCGCGGCGCCAGTGCGACGGGGTTCCGGAAATATGAGTTACGCCCTCAGTTCCTGCTCGAATCAGGAAATCTCCAGTCGATTCTTCGGAGCTCGATAGCACTAGCGATGCGCCGCCAAGGAGCGCGCGTAAAAAAATCTGCAAACCGCCATACCGCCGAATGTCGTAAAAGGTGCTCCAGACAATCGAACTTTCCGGCGCCGCGCCGCCCGAGATTGCTCCCGTCAGGCTCGCTAGAGTGTGTAACGTTAATTTCGGCAGGCCGGTTGTTCCCGATGTCAGCAACACCCATTCGGTATGCCGTCCATTACCGCGCTCAAAATGCGAGAGGCTCGATGGCAGATTGGGAGTGACTACGCATTGAACGCCAAAAGACCCAGTTTCTGAGGCGTCCCAATCCGATACGAGGGCGTCAACTTCTGCTGTGGCGATTACGGACGGAACATGGGCTCGTGGCAGATCGCCGGGATAAAGCACGACTCGGCGTGCAATCCCATCCAGCTCGATGAGCGCCAGAGCCGTTGCGAACTGATCCTTAGTTGCAATGAGGACTGAACGATCACGGAGCTCATTGAGGCGGCCTCCAAGGTTCGAGCCGTGCACCAAGTCATTGAACGTTGCCCTAGCTGCGACGCCTCGAAGCGAATGGTCGGAGAGCTGATCGATACCGCTTAGAGCATCCCAAAGCGAACTCCAGTTACGTCGCATGATCCTCGTAGATCCTTATGAAGTCGCTCAACGTGACTGGAATCTCAGGGTCCTCCTCCGCACTGAAGGCATCGATTCCCAACTCATCTTCGAGGCGAGCGACGATGATCGCAAGGGACAAAGAATCAAGACCGGACTCCAACAATACAAGATTATCAGTCAGTGGCGCCAATTTGACGGTGTTTTCCTTAGACACTCGCTAGAACTGAGAGATTATTGCGGACCTTACTTACATATATGACTTCTTGTGGGCGAAATTGTCTTGGTTTGGTTACCAGGAGCGCAAAGCTGCGGCTATCATACTACCCAACGCAATCGCTCGGTCGCTCCGCTCGACGGCGGACGCAAGACATTATCGTCCCTCTCTTCCTAACGGATTTACTTCTGCAAGACGGCGCCTCACCCCGCTCAAAAGCCTTCTAAACGCTCTGCTCACGACTGGCGGCGTGAGCTCATCCGCGATCTCTTGAAGCCGAAGGCTAAAATCGAATCGGTCAACCGAGTTTGGCCGCACTTTGAATTGGGTCGAATGTTCTCTGCGGGTTCTATCCCACGTGGAAGTGTAGTAATAGAGCGCGATAGAGCGCCGCGAAGCGCCCGCAGGATGATTGACTGGTTCTGGGTTGCCGTGAAACGACGTCGAGGAAGTGTTAAATATGACGCAGCGGTTGAACAGCGGTACAACACGCAAGCTGCACTGAGTCATCGCGTGGTCCCAAATCTCCAAACAGCCGCCGTATTCCTCCTTCCAATTTCTATTCAGATAGATCAGGACATTTACGCGCCGTTCAAGGTCCAACGGTGCATGATGGTTGAAGTCCGCGTGAATATCAAGATGGCCGCCGTTCGCGACCTCGTGGAGTCCCGCGCCGGCGAAATACGGGTCGGGAATAAGCCCTTTTATTCCCGTTAAGTTCTCCAGAAAGCCGATAAAAGGCGCCGAATTGAAGGAACAAAAAAGCGCGCGAAAAGAGGGCGACAGCGTTTCGGGCTTGAATTCGATCTTTTTGTTCTCTTGCTTCCGCGTGTATTGTGTGTTGGAAACGGGCCGGTCCGGAAACTCACGCGTGCAAAAATCTGCCAGTTCCTCGGGGAGAAAATCATCCAGCACGATATGAGGAAAGGGCTTTGCGGCGGCGTATTGCGGGTAGAATTCGCTCCCGGCCCGGCCAAAATCGGGCTCGAAAAACCAAAAAGGCGCGTGTCCCGCTTTAACGATCATGGCTTGTCATCATCCTACGTAGTTTCTTTCAGTCCAGCCCTAAAAACTAGCACGCTTGGACGATTCTTCATAGTCTTTTTTAGCCAAAGCTAGCTTGTGTTCTTGCTAGACGTCGGCATATCTGCTCAACTGCTACAGCGAGCGAAAAGAGCTCACTACGGTTTTTGGAAGCTAAAGTATCCCACAGCGGTTCCGGGATTCAACGTCCGGGCTCGAGGATTTCGAGCGATAAGCCGGTACGCTTGGCTTACCTCGTGAGCGAATATCCGGCTATTTCGCACACGTTCATTCTGCGCGAGGTGAGGCGCTTGCGCGCGTTGAATTTTGACGTTCAAGTGGCCTCAATTAATTCACCCCGTCAGCCGGGCGGCGAAATGGCCGCAGACGACCGTGACGAAGCCGCGACGACCCTCTATATAAAGAGGGCCGGCCTCCTTGGCGCCGCACGCGCTCACCTGCGAGCGATCGGGCAGAGACCAGCCGCCTACCTCCGCGGGCTTACTTTTGCGCTTTCCTTGGGCGGGACCGATCTCCGTCAATTGCCCTATTCGATATTTTACTTAACCGAAGCATTGATATTAGGCAATTGGATGGAAAGCCGGAACCTGCCGCACGTGCACGCGCACTTCGCCAATGCGGCTTCGACGGTGGGACTGATTGCAAGCAGGGTTTTTGCGACGGGATTCTCTTTCACGGTCCATGGGCCAGACGAATTCTACGACGTTCGCGGTCAGCGGTTGAGCGAAAAGATAGAGGGCGCATCCTTTGTGTTCTGCATCGGCTATTTCGCTCGCAGCCAGCTCATGAAGCTTTCGCCCGTGAGCAATTGGAGCAAATTCGACATAGCTCCGTTAGGTGTCGACCCCGAGGTTTTCGCCAAACGATCGTTTCGCCCTCTCCCTGAAACCTTCCGCTTACTGTGCGTTGGCCGTTTGGTGCCGGCTAAGGGGCAACATGTACTGGTTGCGGCAGTCGACCGCCTCGTAAAGACAGGAAGAAGTGTCGGCCTGCGATTCGTTGGTGACGGGCCTGACCGCGCGAGTCTCGAGCGCGAAGTGACGTGCCGGGGACTTGGCGCGCACATTACCTTCGCGGGCAACGTCAATCAGGACCGGATTGGTGCGTATTATCGCGAGGCTGATGCGTTCGTGCTCGCGAGCTTCGCCGAGGGCATTCCAGTGGTACTGATGGAAGCGATGGCAATGGAGATTCCCTGTGTTTCGACCATGGTTGCCGGAATTCCCGAACTGATTCGGGACGGAATTGACGGTCTTCTCGTAATGCCGTCCGATGATCGGGCGCTAGCTGAAGCGATTGGAAGATTGATCGATGATGAAGCTTTGCGCCGTGGTTTAGGTGAAGCGGGACGGCGCCGAGTGATGGAAAAATACCATCTGGAGAAAAACGTTGAGCGTTTGAGCCGTCTTTTCGGGGCTCGTCTCAATCAAAGCGGTTGCGCCACGACCAAGATGCTTCAAGTCGAAAAATCATGATCCGCTCGGCCGGTGCCGTTGTCGGCATGCTCCTGCTACTGCTTTCGCTGCCGGGAAGCGTCGAGCTTGCGCTCTTGACCTGTAGCGGGATTTTGCCGGCACGAAAAAAGTCCAATCCTTCCGCCGCTCCGATCGCGCCGGTCCGCAAGCTGGCGGTGGTTATTCCGGCGCATAACGAATCACTGAACGTAGCGAACTCCGTGCTGAGTCTGGCGCGCTGCGCGCGCCCGGAAACTCTAGTCGGGCTTGAGATTGTGGTGCTCGCTGATAATTGCACCGACGATACCGCAATAGTCGCGCAGGACGCCGAGGCGCGGGTGATCGAACGAACAGACGAAAGCAAACGCGGCAAGGGGTACGCCTTGCGATACGCTTTCGACCGATTAGTCGCCGAAAGCTTTGATGCGTTCCTGGTAATCGATGCGGACACAATCGTCGAACCAAATCTTTTGACCGAGGTGGTCCGGCTGCTGGAAACCGGTGCCGATGGCGTCCAAACCCGCTACGGCGTGGTAAACCCCGAGGCTTCAATCCGCACGCGGCTGATGAACATCGCGCTAATGGCAGTCAATGTCCTGCGCCCCCGAGGCCGCGAACGGCTTGGTCTATCGGTTGGAATCCTCGGTAACGGCTTCGCATTGACCTCAACCACTTTAGCAGCAGTGCCCTACGATGCGCATTCCGTCGTAGAGGACCTCGAATATGGCCTGAAGCTCGTCCGGTCGGGCCGTAGAATCGAGTTCGCCGACGGCACCACCGTGCGCGGCATAATGCCGAGCGCCGGACGTGGGGTCGAAACGCAGCGGGTACGATGGGAAGGTGGCCGCTTCAGCATGATCGCACAGAATGCGCCCCGGCTCGTTCCCGAAATATTGAATGGAAATCCGGCCCTTATCGAGCCATTGCTCGATCTGCTGCTTTTGCCGCTCGCCTTTCACGTAGTTCTGCTGACCGCGACGGCGGCGATCCCCTTTGCGCCAACACGGCTCTACGCCTTGATCGCATTGATTCTCGTCGGCTGCCACATTTGCGCAGGAATCGTAATCGGAGGCGGTAGTTGGCGGGATTTCGCCGCCCTTATGGCAGCTCCGCTCTATGTCTTATGGAAGCTAAAAATGGTGCCGAAGATTCTCAAGTCGGTGTCCCCCGATACTCTGTGGACGCGCACTGAACGATCGCCGAACCGGTAGCGCTCGGGTTAGCGGCTCTGAGCTCAGCGACGCCTCGGAGACGAACTGCTACGTCGGCGGTTATCCTACTGGTCGCGGCTGGGATCGAGTGCTCGAGGGAAGCCCTTCGATCTCCATCGCCAATGCCAGGCTCGCCTTACATCAACCGCCATAGCTCATTTCGTCAATTAGACGCTTAGTCTCTATAATGTTGGCGCGGCTCGACGCACCAAACACGATTGAGCGGATCGCCCTTTGTCCGCAGACATATGCGATGGCCTCTCGCGGCGGTATCGCCCCGGACGCCAGAACTGACATGGCCACGGGACGAAAATTTCTTGTCGCGATCGTTTCCTCATAGCGCTTGACACCACCGCACATGCGGAAGCCGATCTTGTTGATATTGGCACAGATGATGGGGTTGGAAATGCCTACTTCTTCCAGAACATCGAGCAAGTGAGGCATGTTCATTGTGATGAAGCCAGGTTCGGCCCCATAACGCTGTATCACGTGATCCGCGAACATTCGAAAAGCCGTCCCAAAGCCAAGCCCAAGCAGGAGATCCGTCACCACGTTCTGGAGAAAGATGACTGGTGTCGAAAGGCCGGCGAACATCTTCATCTCGGCATCTATTAGTAGTTGGGCGATTCCCTCCATATCTTTGGTGGCAACCGACATCCCTCCCTTGAACAACGCATTCAGAGCGCCCTGCTCTGGAAGGAACCGTTTCACGGCACCGATCATGCCGTGTTCCGTTACAGCGTCCGCGTATTTGTGCGCATAAGGCATGCAAGGAAAGAACTGAAAATCCTTGTAGCGCTCGGGATTCCCACGCACATGATCGCAGATTGCAGCAACCCGCTCGTGTGTTGTGCACATGAAAACGCGAATGCCCGCGTCGTACGCGATATCCAAAACCTCGATTATGCTGCGATCATCCTGGAAGCGGATGGATTGCGCCCGAGCCTTCTCCTCGGACATGTGGTTCACGCCGAAGAACTGATTATCTCCAAGTAGAATTCTTTCCATTGCGCTATTGGTTTGGGTCATGTCTCTCAGGCCAGTAATGCTCTCACCCGGCGGAAGATTCCTTTCTTACGCGGCACTGCGCGCTCTTGGTGCGGGCCGCGTTTAGTGGCCGAGTTCCTGGCGACACCAGAATCTTCCACGATCATCGAAACGATCTGATCCGTCTCCACAGCCGAGGCAAACGAAGAGATCGTCTCGGTCTGCTTGGTCTCAATGCACCGAATGAAGTGATCGATTTGCGCCGAGTATTCCTCACCGCGGAGGTAATACCAGACTTCGTCCGTCAACTCCGTCGTATAGAGAACATTCCAGCCGAGCTTAAGCGCGGGGTTGCCAACGACATTATCGCGAAGAAAAAGCTGGACTTCCTGCCTATCAACGGTAAGGCGGCCATTGGTACCCCAAATAGTCATCTTAGTCGACAGCTTCCGATAACTTTCGTCGCTCCAATTTGAGGAGAGTTGCCCGGTCATGCCGTCCGGGAAATATAGTGTGGTATAGACCTCGTCCTCGACATCCTGAGAGAAAATCCGATTGAGAACTGTTCCACTCACGCGGTCGGGGGTGCCGACGAGATAGGTCACAAGATCTATTGCATGGCTGGCATAGTCGTAGAGACAACCCCCTCCCTCAGTTCTCTGCGCACGCCAGGATGCGCCTTTGGGACGTAGGACAACGGGTCCGTATGATTCGGCGCGAACATGGTGAACGCGCCCAAGCGTGCCTGCAGTGACCAGCCGCTTAGCTTCCTTGAACGCCCCGACGAACCTGCAATGATAACCCACCTGATTGACGAGCCCTCGGTCCTTCGCCAGGGCCGCCAGCTCGGCGCCTTCGTCGGCGTTCAGACAGAACGGCTTCTCGCAAAAAACATGGAGGTGCTGATCAAGCGCCGCACGTACCATTTCACCGTGGAACCGTGGGGGAGTTGCGATAATGACGGCGTCCAGGTTGCCTGCTGCCAGTACCTGTCGATAGTCGGTAAATACTTTTATTCCCGTATACTTGTTCAATGTACTTGAGACGTATGCATTGGTATCGCAAACCGCGACAAGCCGCACATCGGGGTGGGAGTTCACGATCGCGAGGTGAGAGATCCCCATCTTCCCGAGACCGATAAGTGCGAGGCGGATCATCTACTGATTCCTTACAAAGTGGGATAAATGTGAAGTAAATAGTCTACGCGACGAGGAATTCCCGAATCTTGGCAAGGAACGGCTGCGGCGCGTATGGTGTTGATTGGCTTGCAACAAAACTGCCAGGCGCCCGGGCCCTTGCAATCGCCGCCGGCAGTTCCTCTTCGGTCATCGCGACGTAAACCCCCCGTTTGTCGCTCAGCCATCGTGCCGTATGAACTTGATGATCGGTCGTATGTTCACGGTTTACCGCCAGGCGCGGCAACATGACCACCGCCTTGCTCGTCTCAGCAGCAAGGAAGAAGCTGCCGGTACCGGCGTGGGCGACGATAAGTGACGACCTTCGGACTCGATCGGCGAATTCCCCGGGGGCAAGGAACCGGACCCAGCTCATGTTCTGTGGTTCGTAGGCGCCATCGCCGATCTGGGCGAGAGCGTCCTCTGATGGGTGCTGTCCCGCCCAAAAATCCATCGCCCGAACCAGACGGTCGAAAGGCAGCATGGTGCCTGTGGTCACAATAATCACAACACGGCACCCCAATAAAAGGGACCATTCGGTCGCTGAAGGAGTGGCCATTGGGTCAACCATACATCCGCAACGTGGCGCGCTCGCATACCTGATGAGGAAAGCTGCTCGCAATTCGCGATGCTATCGATCCACATGGTTCGCGCGCGCAACACCAACTTGGCTATCGTCAGGGCGAATAGACCAGGGGCGGATCCGGTGGTGATGACTACGCTTGGTCGCTCAATCAAGATTATCCGGAGAAGCTGAGCGGTCAGAACGATCAAGCCCCACCGGTCCCAACGGGTGACGTCCCGTATTACATAGAACCGATGATCCGGCACCTGTTCCGCGTAGGCGGGATGCACGCTGACGAATGCAACATCTAGGTCCTCGAAGGCCGGATAGAGACGGCGCATCTCGAGCCAGTGACCACCACCGGACGCCACGGCGAGAACCTTGCCAGCCAATCGCCTCCCGTCAAGCACATTCGGCACTCCTGATCATCCAAGACTTCAACCCATCGACACTCAGCTTTGGGGGTAGAGACACAGCACTTGCGCAGGCCACCGACCTGGCACGAAACCGAACGACAAAATAATCTTATCCAACCTTAATCATTCTAAGAAGGATCTTTCGCCCGCTACGACCATTTTTTTCGAAATTGCACGGAACGTCGTCAGAATTCTTGGCGAAGCTACCAGCGCCACTGCGGTTACATGAACGTGGCTGCGATGGTATAAGCATGCATCGATTACGGTTGATGGTCAATAGCAAAGACTAGCCAAAACTGCTTGGCTGAATGAACCCAATTATGCGGCGATCAGCATCGCAAGCAATGTTCTTGACCGCGGGCGCGCAGATCTTTGGCCAAAATTTGTAACGGCGTAGATAGATCAGCATCGGGAGCGATTATCGGCCGGGAGAACTTTCGACACCCGTTAGAGCATCCTAAAGCGAACGCCGGTCACGTCGCATGATCCTCGTAGATCTTTATGAAGTCGCTCAAGGTGATCGGAATTTGGGATTCTTCGTCTGTACCAAACGGATCGTAGCCAAGCTGATCTTCGAGACGAGCGACGATAATCGCCAAGGATAACGAATCGAGCCCGGATTCCAGAAGTACCAGATCGTCGGTCAGTGGTGGCAGCTCCAAGTCTTTTTCTTTAGCAATTATTTCGAATTGAGATATTATCGTGGACCTTAGTGACACGCGTGACTCCTCACGTCGAATTTATCTATTCGACCTTGGCGCCGAGATCTCTCCAAACCGCACCTGACCCAAAGGTGATTGCTCTGTTCCGCTCGGTGCTACATCCAAGGCGTTTCAAGTTCAGCACCGGCGCGAAGTTCGACGCCAAACTGACCGGCATCGTCGGCATCTATCTGGCTTCTGCTCAGCGAGTGTCGGTGTTCTTGCCGGTCTTCGCACAGGTTAGCATTGCCGTGCCTGTTATCGCAAGATTGTCCCTAAATGTGTCTCATAGACATTGGAGATGTCCGGGGCATAAACAGTTAAAGATGTCCGATGGATGAGGTAGCCCTGCACGATGGAGAGCATCGAGCGGCAGATATGGTGGGAGACGCGGCAATGACCCGGAAAGTGATCACCAAGGCGATCACCACGCAGCTGAACTGGGTGTAGGAGCCGACATCCTAGGGGTTGCGCCGCGGCGGATTCTAATTGTGGCGGATCAAGCAATAGCGCCGCTCTGAACAAACACCAATATTCAGGCTGTTCCGCAGATTGTCCCAGGTAAGATCCCTTGGTTTCCAGGTTCGGCGGCGTCGCTTCCCATCGCCCTTTTTGTCTTGACCGCTCGGGAATGTTGTCAATTGCAGGCCGCCAAAAAACTCCGGATGTTCGCGTCGCGATTGGCCGGGAATTTGGGAACCGCGGTGGAGTTGGGTTCGAGGCTGGGCTAAAATGAGAGGTTGACGCTGGCAACCTCCGTTACGTTCTTGTTCGGTTGACTTTCTGCCGCGGCTAGGCACGCGTCTATCTCGCGGGCAAGAATGCGAACGTTCGGCTCCTGCAGCAGGGCGCGATGAGTGCCGGGGACTTCATGTACCTCGACGCCGCCCGCCGCCAAATTCTGCCATCCCAATGCCTCCCCATACCGCGGATCGTCCGACGCTATACCGTTGATCGCACGAAACATTGCTATCCTTCCCGGGTAGGGCCGCGCGACATAGTGCTGAGCGGCAAACCAATTGATCTCGTTCGCGCGCCTGAGAACCTTTGGGAGGGGCCGGCGGTCGCGCTGATAGCGGGCAAGGAGGCGGCGGAAGACCGATGCCACCACCTGACGCCGAATTCGCCCGACGATGTAATCTTCGAAGTAACCGAAGCGATCTGGGCCGAATACGAGTCGCCGTGCATGGACGATCGCTTTACGCGCTCGCCTTGCGACTTTCTGGCGGCGGCTGTGGATAGCGTCCAACTCTCGAATGTGTCCAAGCTGCCAGGTATCCAGCATACCAAGCCACCCAATGGTTTCTCCGGACGCGACCAGTTGCTGGGCTGCCTCGAACCCGAGCAGCCCGCCGAACGAATAGCCAAGAAGATTATAAGGTCCACGCGGCCAAACCGACCGAATGCTCGCGACGAACTGAACGGCCATCTCCTCGAGACTCAGCGCTGCTGGCCTATCGCTAGTGAACGTCTGTGATTCGACGCCGTATATCGGCCGATCCAGGGCGAGAACCCGCACGAGACTATCGAAGCCAATAGTTGTGCCATTCATATCGGGAAACAGAAAGAGGGGCGGCTTCGATCCCGTTGATCGGATTGGTATCAGACGAGATGTACCTGTATTGCGCGGCTCTTTTGCTTCGCGTATGCGCTGAGCCAGTTTCTCGACCGTTGGCGCCTCGTAGATCGTTGCCGCGCTCAATTCGACGCCGTAGCTGCGCTTGATCTTCGCGAAGAGCCGCACGGCCGTCAGTGATTGGCCGCCCAGCCGAAAAAAGTCGCTTTGCGGCGTCACCGGGTCGGCGCCGAGCAGCTCCTTCCACCACTGCGCGAGAGTCGCTGCGACGTCGTCGCGGGTCGCGCTCGCGCCGGAAGGCTGGTCGTGGTTCTTTTCTCCCCCGGGCGGCATGGGTCTCAGCTGCGCGACAAATGCGTCGAAGTCCGACGGAAACATCACCACGTTCGGGGCACGTGCGCCACCGAGAATTTTCAGGAATGCCGAACTTCCTTCGCTCGAAATTATACTGTCGGGCCGACGATTAATTGCCTTTTGGGAAACACCGTTGGGCGACGGCGCCGCATCGCCAGGCAGGATGCGCCGGAATTCGAGGATCGCGGGATCACGGAATTGCCGCAGCGTGAATTCCTCGATTTCCATCAAAACATTTCCGTCCTGATCCAGAATATTTATGTCGAAGACGGCATTACGACTCTCAGCCGACGCGCCGGAGCGGACGACAATATGGCTGTAACATCTGGCGGGCAGCGATCGATAGATTGTGACCCTGCCGTACGACACCGGTATGTACGTGCAATCGAGACCCTCATAACCCTCGATCAGAAACATTGCGGAACCGGTCGCCATATCGAGCAAAGCTGGATGCACGCGGTAGTCGGTCAAGTCGTCAGTGTATTCTGGCGGAAGTTCGAGGGCTGTCACCGCCTCAGTGCGGCCAAGGTTGATACGCTCCAGCGTTCGCCAGCGCGGCCCAAAGGCGAAGGTGCGTTCCTGTTTCGCGTTCTGCTTGTGCGTGAAAGTCATCTCGCGGTTGCAGCCGCGCCGCAGCGCTTCGAGGTCGCGGCGCGCGGGCGCGTGGTCGTCGCCGGCAGTCACTTGGGCTGAAGCGCATTCCACAAGACCGTCCGCGGTCTCGACCACGGCTGAAAAGCGATAATGGTCGCCGTCCCTGGTCAGGTTGAGCTCAACCCGCCGCTCCGCTTCGGCACCGACTTCGAGCGGCAGCTTGAATTGAAGGTCGCGAATCGAAATCGGGCCCGCAGGTAAAATTCTGCCGGCCGCACCGAGGATCAGTTCAATGTAACCGACCCCTGGAAACACGCCGACTCCTTCGCGAGTTTTGTGCTCCCCCACGATCCAGTCGCGCTCGACGCTTAAAGTGGCCGAAACCGTTATCAGCGGCTCGGGTTTTTCTCGCGGTTCACCCTTGAACGCCCGATACCATGGAAGGCCCGCGGCGCGTGCGCTGTCGGCGGCCATCCCAACATCACGCCAGCGCGGATATTGGATCGCGATCACCTGACAGGTCCCGTTCCTCGCATTTGCTTGGGCGAACGAATCCAAAAAGGCGTTAGCAGCTGCATAATCGACTTGACCTGCCGGTGCTAAAATTGAGCTAACCGAGGAAACCAGGATCAGATATTCCAGGGGCTCGCTCGCAAAAGCGTGTTCCATCACTAACGTCCCACGCACTTTGGGCGACAACACTGCCGCTGCGCTGGCCTCGGTCTTGGTCAGAATCGGAGCGTCGTCGATGACGCCCGCTGCGTGAATGACACCCGTGATTGCGCCGAAGCGCTCGTGTACCGTCTGCAACACTTCGCGCATGGCCCGCTCGTCCGTCACATCGGCCGCAAGGACGAGGAACTCGGCACCTGCTTTTTCAATTGCTTCAAGCTTGCGTAGCTGATCGGCCAGTGCGGTTTTGCCGAGAATCAATCGCGGCCATTCCTCACGAGGAGGCAGGCCGGTCCGCGAAACGAGCACCAATCGTGCTCGCGACGCCCGCGCGATCGTTTCAGCCAGGGTCAGTCCGATGCCGCCGAGTCCGCCGGTGATCAAGTGGACGGCGCCGTCGCGGAGCACGAGCGGTTGAGAGTTTCGTTGCGTCAACTTCTCGTAGCGGCGCACAAAGCGCCGGCTGCGGCGATACGCGACGGGCACGTCGCCCGCGCCGCTGTTAATTTCCGCGACGATCTGGCGCGCAACTTCGCGCAGCATCTGTTCCCCTGCGCCATTACTGCTCGGCGTGCGGGTCGGCAGAGCGATGTCGATGCTGATGCAATGCAGATTCGGAAGTTCCTTGGGAAGCACCTGGCACGGTCCAACCAGCAGCGCACGTGCGGGTCGCGCGACGGTCTCGCCCGTAACAGAATGCAGGCCGTTCGACACGACCGCGATTCGGCGCGTCGTGCTGTTAGCGTCTGCGCCCAACGCTTGGGCGAGAAAGAGGAGACTCCAAAAGCTGGCCGCCTCGATATCGCTCAGCTCGTCAAGCGCGTCACGTGGCGCTGCGATATCGATCACGCACCAGCAATGAAGAATTCGCCGCGGGATCAGCCCGCTGGCGTTCAGCGCGGCGATCAGTTCGTCGTAATCGTTCCGGTTCCGGGGAGCCAGCCGGAACTCATCCTGATCGATGCGCGCGAAGGAATCTCCCGGGCGAACGATGATTACCCTTCCGCCCTGGCGCCGGATGATTTCGGCCGTCATCGCGCCCAAGCCTTCGGCGTCCGCAAAGATTAGCCACGGACCGTCGTCACGCGATGAACTATCGGAGCCGGGCAGTTCCGCTGCTTGCCAAATCGGCTGAAACAGGTCCGCCACGTCAGACGCCTCGATCGTCGCGGTCGGCGCCGCCGGTGCGATCGCTGCGGGCTGCTTGTCGGCTTCTACCCAGTAACGCTGTCGCTCGAATGGATAGCCCGGCAGCGGCACGCGCTGCCGCTTCTCATCGCGGTGAAGACGCGACCAATCCACTTCGGACCCCAAGGTCCAAAGCGTTCCCAATGCCCGCAGAAATGTGCCGTCCTCCGATCCCTGGTTAGCCCCGCCGAGCGAAGGAATGATCTCGCTCGAAGGTGATCGGTGCGGATGTTGTTCAAGCAGAGCGCCGAGCGTGTGCCCGGGTCCAACTTCGAGAAATATCTTATCGCCCGTCGCGATCAGCACGGACGCGCCCTGATGGAAGCGCACCGTGTCGCGAAGCTGGCGCGTCCAATAAGCCGGGCTGCTCGCCTCGGCCGCCGTTACCCAGCCACCTGTCGCACTCGAGACCCAGGGGATTTTCGGTGCGTAGCACCGCATTGACCCGACGAACTCTTCGAAGGGGCCGAGAATCGGATCCATCATCGCCGAATGAAAAGCGTGAGACACTTGCAGTCGGCGGTACGGCAGTGTGCGCGCCGCGATCGCGCCTTCCAATTCAGCAATCGCGGCCTCAGGTCCGGCGACAACACATTGACTGGGCGCGTTGACGGCCGCTAGCGAACATTTCGCGCCGATTAACGGAAGTACTTCGTTTTCCGCCGCGGCGACCGCGATCATCGCGCCGCGCGGCATGCTTTGGATCAGCCGGCCGCGCTCGGCGACGATGCGCAGGGTGTCTTCGAGCGAAAAGACCTCGGCGATGCAAGCGGCGGCGAATTCGCCAACACTATGCCCGATCATGGCGGCAGGCCGGATACCAAGGGACATCCACAGCCGCGCGAGGGCGTATTCGATTACGAACAGCGCGGGCTGGGTGAATCGCGTCTCGCTGAGCAAGCGGGCGGCGGCTTCGGCATCCGCGGCCGCGGGAAAGATGATGCGCCGCAGGTCATGGTCAAGGTGGCGTGCGAGGGCGTCACAGCACGTTTCCACGGTCGAGCGAAATTCCTGATTGCTCTCGAACAGCGCGCGCGCCATCCCAACGTATTGGGCTCCCTGACCGGGGAACATGAAAACGACGGACGGCTCACCCTCTTGAGCGGTCTGCGTTATGACGTTCGGACCGTTCTTGTCGCAGAGGAGGGTCGTGGCTTCGGCCGAATCGGTACAAACAAGTGCGCGCCGGAACGGGAAGGCGGTCCGCCCGAGATGGCAGGTGAACGCGACATCAGCAAGATTTAGCGCTTGGTCATCCAAAGAATTCGCGAGATTCCGCGCCATCGTGTCGAGTGCCGACGGTGTCTTGGCGGAAAGCGTCAAAAGCTCCGGACGGCGCGGCGCGCTAACAATAGGACGCTCGGGGGCCTCTTCGAGCACCACGTGAGCATTGGTGCCGCCGATTCCCAGCGAGGTCACGCCGGCCCGCCGTTTCTTCCCGGCAGGCGGCCATTCCCGCAGCGCGTCGTTCACGAAGAAGGGGCTCGCGGCGAAATCGATTAGCGGATTAGGCCTGTCGAAATTAAGGCTCGGCGGAATCTGCCGATGGCCCAACGCCAGCACCGTCTTGATCACGCCTGCCACTCCGGCCGCCGCGTCAAGATGCCCCACGTTGGCCTTGAGCGATCCGAGTGCACAGAAATTTTTGCGGTCCGTGCTTTCACGAAACGCGCGGGTAAGAGCCTCGACTTCGATCGGGTCGCCGATCGCAGTGCCCGTCCCATGCGCCTCAACATAGGAGATCGAGTCCGCGGCGACGCCCGCCACGGCTAGCGCTTCGGCGATCACTTCGGCTTGGCCCGCCACGCTCGGTGCGAGAAAGCCAACTTTGCGCGACCCGTCATTGTTGATTGCGGTACCGCGAATTATCGCGTGAATATAATCGCCATCCCGCAAGGCGTCTTGAAGCCGCCGGAGGACCACGATCCCCACTCCGCTCCCGAAGATCGTGCCGGTCGAGCCCGCGTCGAATGGGCGGCAATGACCGTCGCGCGACAAGATCTCGCCCTCGCGATAGAGATAACCCCGTCCGTGGGGCACCTCGATCGTGACGCCGCCCGCCAAAGCCATGTCGCACTCATGATTCAGGAGCGCCTGGCTCGCCAGATGGATCGCGACGAGCGAGGTCGAGCAGGCGGTTTGCACCGCGAGACTTGGCCCAGTCAGATTGAGCTGATACGAAACCCGTGTCGCTAAAACGTCCTTGCTGTTACCGATATGTTTGAGTACGAAAAGCCCCGCGTCACGGGCCAGGTCGCGGCTACCGAGCAGGTTGTAGATGAGGTAGTTGTTCATGCCGGAGCCCGCGTAGACTCCGATACGACCGCGGAACTGGTCGGCTGACCACCCGGCGTTCTCCAGTGCGTGCCAGGCGCATTCGAGGAAGAAGCGATGTTGCGGGTCCATAATAGCGGCATCTTTCGGGCTGAAGCCGAAAAACGCCGCGTCAAACTGATCAATGCTGTCGAGTATGGCCGCCGCCTTAACATAAGACGGATCATTCAGCTCTTCAGGGGTGACACCGGCCGCCGATAGCTGGGAATCGGTCAACGGCCGAACAGCTTCGGCGCCGTCGCGCAAATTCTGCCAGAATTCCTCAAGGTCGCGCGCTCCAGGGAAGCGACCCGCCATTCCGACAATCGCGACGGAGCCGTTATCGGGATCAGGATCATTCATCGCTTGAGATTCCATCTGTTATTTTCCGGGGTTGCCCCCCGGCATTACAACTCGGCCGCGCCCATCCGGTTGCATGTCGGGCGGCCCCGTCCTCGAGGACCGGAATCATCGGGCCCTGATGTCCTTCGATGAACGCTCACAAAGATGGCGCAGGACGGGCAGCGTTGGCGACGCACCGTCATCCGTTAATCACAATTATCATCACTAGAAGTGCAGGAGCTAAGGATACGAATGCCATTTCGTTGAAAGAACGCTTGAAAATTGTTGCTTGAATAGACTCGAAACCTGAAAGCAGACTAGATCAATGCGCCATAGAGGTCAAGATTGAACACTAACGGGCCAGCTAGCCTCTTAAACCGTATTCTGATGGTTTCAGGAATTAACCTCCCACACAACTGTACGAATCAGTGCGAAACAACCTCGTTGAGAAACCGAACCGCAACTCTAAGGAGCAAATTTACAGGGTCGTAGACTCGTGCCTGTGAGTTGGCGGCAACGGGAAAGCCTTCAACGCAGGAGCGGATGTTTTGTGAACGATTTGGGCCGGGGTCGGCGGCGCCCCCCGGGTAAAAGGCTCTGGTGTGGGACGCATGCTTCGCCGTATCTTGCTTCGACACGATCCTGGGCCTAGCTTGCAGGCGTTGCGTCGAATTCGAGGTGACGGGGTTAATGTCATTGATGTGGTCGCGATGGAACTAGCAAGCAGACCGTGGTCGTATTCCGCTCCAAAGCGAAACGGACGATATTTTGGTCTCGATATAGCGCGAGCTTCGGCCATCACGATGGTTCTCATTGTGCATGGCATCACTGTGGTTGGTCTTCCCTTCTTCGGCGAAATGTTCACTGGAGTCGACCTGTTCTTCGTGCTATCCGGATTCTTGGTCGGTCGGATATATTTCGTGGGATCGGCGAATAAGCAGTTTGCCTTGATGGATTTCTGGCGAGCACGCTGGTTGCGAACTATTCCTCCTTACTTTGCGATGCTCGGCGGGTTCTGGCTCTTTGCTCGTCCCCTCCCGTTTTACTACTGGCTATTTGCGCAAAACTACGTGGGCGTCATCGATTTTATTCCTTCGTGGAGTCTATGCGTTGAAGAGCACTTTTATTTGTTGCTCCCAATCCTTGGCTTTGCGATTACCCGCACCTTCGGCAGACGCGCTTTTCTTTACCTTCTTCCGATCAGCTTTTTCATACCATTAGGTTTGCGTGCGGCAACCCTTTGGGCAACCGGCACGATGCCTAAAGATTGGCAGTACTGGAGCCACTTTCACTGCGAGGGGCTGGTGATGGGCACCTGGCTCGCATACCTTTACGTCGATCACTCGCAGCTGTTCGTCTGGACGCGCAGACCCGCGCTCTGGCTAACGCCGCTGGCGCCGCTGATGCTCACTTTCCTCCCGCTTTGGAAGGAACGTTCGCTATCCGTCAACATTACGTTGTTTACCTTATATGCGCTTGCATATGGGGCCTGGGTTCGAGTTCTTTTTGATGTCGGCGACTGGCGCAAGTCGGCTGTGGGAGCAATCGCGCAAAGGTCCATTCGCGGCCTGGCGCTTTGCTCTTACAGTCTTTATCTCACCCACACGAATATCGCTATATCCACGCGCTCGTATATCGTGCAAGTGCATCGAGGCCCAGCCAAAACGCTATTCGTATTGGCGGTCGAGGTAATCGGGGGGGCGGCCTTCTATTTCGCCTGCGAACGTCCGGCGATCGCGGTCCGCGATTGGCTACGAGCCCGTCGTTTGCCGAACACCCCTCGGGAAATTCGTTAGCGAGGTTAGAGACTGGATTTGAGTCAGCGGTATCCGACATGTTTCTTGCAGAGGCCCCAAAGCCGTTGGTCGATATCCTGGTTTCTATGCCACGGGGTTTCGACTGATTTCGCAGCCCTTATGGCGCCGCCTTTTTTCTTGGCTTGGAAGCTGGTGACCGCTACTGGTATCCTAAAGTCAGCGGGTCGCCCGGCGGTTTGGGTGCGCGTGGGCTTGTGAGTAAGGGAACGCCGCTGCGATACCGTCAATTCTACCCTGATGCCGAGATCCCCTATTTCTTTCGTCCTTCAGACATACCGTGTCGCCTTCGGAGTGATTGCACTGTTCTGGGTTAAGCACGGTTAAAACAGTCCGCCATGGGCGACTCCAGCGTTAATCCCGTTCCAGACGTTTCTATCGTAATCGTCTCGTACAACACTCGTGAATTGCTTCGCGAGTGCCTGCGAACGGTTGCGCGTGAAGCCGAAGGCATCTCTCACGAAATTATCGTGATCGATAATGCATCACACGACGGGTCGGCTGATATGGTGGCCAACGATTTTCGCGACGTCAGTCTGATCCGTAGCGACACAAACCTCGGATTTGCCGGCGCGAACAACCGTGGGTTTGCCCAAGCGCGTGGTTGCTATGTAATTCTGCTCAATTCGGATGCGTTTCTGCGCCCGGGCGCGGTGCGCCTTTCGCTCCAGCACATGGATGCGCAGCCACGGGTCGGAGTCGGTGGGGGCCGACTGGTTGGACGTGACGATTCGTGGCAGCCGTCGGCACGCATGTTTCCCTCGTTGTTCAACGAGCTTCTGATGCTGTCGGGACTGGCGGCAAGGTATCCAAAATCGCGGTTGCTGGGACGAGCTGATCGGACTTGGGCCGATCCACTGGAAGGGGCTGAGGTCGACTGGCTCCCGGGCGCCTACGTCATTGTCAGGCGTGCGGTCCTTAAAAGCGTGGGCTACTTCGATGAGCGGTTTTTCTTGTATTACGAGGAAGTGGATCTGTGCCGCCGAATCAAAGCGGCAGGTTACGCGATCTGGTATTGGCCTGATATCGTCACCGTACATTTGGGCGGTGAGTCTTCGAAGACCATCAATCGCCTGCAAATGTCCGGTGCAGGATCCCAGTTGACGCTTTGGCGGATGCGCAGCGAGCTTCTGTATTATCGCAAGCATCATCATGCGTGGGGTGCCTGGTGCTGCGCCGCCCTCGAAACCTCATGGCACCGGATGCGAGCTTGGCGCCACGCAACCTTCGCTTCAGGTTCAAGCGAGGCGAAAGTTCAGGAATCGCGGGCAGCTATCATGCTCATGAGACAGGCGTGGCGTGATACCTTGGGCGGTATGATCTCACCGCCTCGGCCCTGGTGAAGTCGGGTATGTTTGAAAACTTACGCGAAGATTGGGTGACGCACGAACGCGACATCTCAAGGCCCGGTTTGTGGGTGATGGTGGTGTACCGCTTCGGGCGTTGGCGCTATCGCTTTAAGCATCGAATCGTGCGTGCGCCGTTGTCCTTGATTTACAAGCTCCTTAAAGCGATGAGCCAGATCCTGACCGGGATTGAGCTGCCCTGCGAAACTCAGATCGGCAGGCGTTTCAAGATTGAACACTTTAGCGACATCATCATCAGCGGCGATGCGTCGTTTGGTGACGACGTAATAATTCGCAACGGTGTCACCGTGGGACTTCGTCGTACCGGTATCCGCGGTGCGCCAAAAATTGGTAATCGGGTGGATATCGGGGCAGGCGCCAAGATCCTTGGTGCCATTACGATCGGTGACAACGTTGTGATCGGCGCTAACGCCGTAGTGATGGAAAACGTACCGAGCAATTCGATCGCGGTCGGAGTACCTGCACGTATCATTCCTCGCGAAAACCCGGATGCACGAACAAGCGAGGTCGGCTGAGTAGCGGCGAGAAGATCAGCGCGGGATCGGTATTCGACCGTTCTAAGGACGAACCTCTTCCTACCGGATTGTGGACAAGAGACTGTCTCGCAGAGAAAATCTATCGGACGCTGAGAAGACGCGATGGCGCTTCCCGGCTGTTTATCGCCAGCTTCCACGATTTTCAGCACTAAATCGTTGCGCGACATGAAGCGGACAATCTTTCCGGACTTCCGCGAATGCTTGGACGTTTTTGGTTTGCTTCCACGAGATGCTTCCGACGTCCCAGCTATGACGCGTCATATCGGCGATTGGGGTCAACTAATGGTCTTCGTGAGAGCTGCCGAGTTTCGGCTAACGCGAAACAATCCGGTTCGCCGCCTTTCGAGGAGGGCCTGATGATTCGCCGTTACTGCGCGCCGCGCGGCGTCGTAAAAAATTTAGGCTGTCGTGAGAGACATTTCACCACGCTAATAAGCTTTACTTCGCTTCAATGGCATCAAGGCAAAATTCTGTCTTGGAGCAACCGTATGAAGAACGACAATTAACCGTAGGCGGCGTAAACATTGTCAAGATTGGCGCGACAATGGATTTCTGCCGATTTTTGTTAACGGATTTTCCGAGTCGAAGTCCTAAAAATCGCTTGGACTCAAGCTGTGATTATCTGATATGGTTTTAGGCGACTAGGCGACGTGTGAACATACAAAAGCCCATCAAGATGCATGCCGTAAATTTTCAGACGGAACGTCGACCGTTTTCCAACGGCTAGAATGGTCGCAGCGAGAGACCTATCTGCCAATCACGTGCGTAATGATGCCATGAATTCCCGCTCTGAGCGAGACCTCCGATCTTCAAGACCAGGTTCGTCTTGGGCTGTGCCCAATCGCCCGCCCACACCGTTAGAAAGCTTGCTAAGGCATCGAATGTTGGCAGCGAGTGTGGCGACGACCGTTGCAATACTTGGGTTACTGGCCGCCTTGGCGTTCGGCCATGCGACCTATGTGGCGGAGGCGGAGATACGAATTTCGCCGAGTTCTCCGTCGCAACTGGCCAGCGGGGGCTACCACTTCAATTCGACCCAGGATTATCGCGATTACGTCCAACAACAGGTCTTTGAAATCGACAGCTATGCTACTGCGACGGCGGGATTGGAGAGACTTGGATCGAAACGGTGGCTCTGGCAGAAGCCCGGTGAGAGCAACCGGCGCGCGGCCGAACGCCTGATGGGCAGCCTCAAGATTACCCCGGTTCGTGATAGCTATTTCGTCACGGTTAGTCTGGAAGGTGAAAGCCCGCAAGGACTTGCCGACATCGTCAATGCGGTAGTGAACGCCTATCTGGCACGTGAGGCCGACCAAGAAGTTAATGCTGCTGATATGGGCGTACAACTGCTAAATGACCGTAAAGGCGACCTCGAGCAAAGAAAAGCGGGCGATGAGCAGCAATTGAGCAAGTTGGCTCAGGCGCTCGGCATTGGAAGCATTGCCGGCGAAATCGCAAACCCCTACGACAAGTTGCTGTCCGACGAAAACACCGCCGCAATGCGAGCGCACCGCGACGTGACCGTAGCGGAAGCGCGGCTGGATACTATCAAAGCCCATCGAGACCGCATACAGGAACTTGAGATCGATTCCAAAGTTCAGGAGATGGCCGCTAGCAGTCCTGAAACCACGCCGGTCAAACAGCAGCTTTTGCAGGAACGAGAAGCAGCCCTTCTGGAGCTCAGCGGGTTGGGTCCGAAGCATCCGGCCCGTGCAGGACTCGAACAAAAGATCGCGGAAATTAATGAGGAGCTAAAGAATGTCGACAACGCTTCGCTCGACGAGGTTCGCGCCTCATTGAACAAGAGCGAGAGCGCCAATTCTCACGTGTCGATTTCTCAAGCCGAGGCCAATTTGGATCAGGCTCAGCGAACCGAGCAGGGAATCCTGCGGGACCTCGACGCATTGCGCGGAGAGGCTACATCCTTCGGTACCAAGTACAGCCAAGGCATAGCGCTGCATGACCGGATCGAACGGGAAAGCAAAGAGCTTCAGGACGTCGACGATCAGATAAGCGCGTTACGGCTCGAACGCCAAGCTCCCGGGTTTGTGAGTCTTGATTCTGCCGCACTGATGCCGGATCTGCCGCAGAATGGCAGACGTCGCGTGATCTTTTTGCTGTCCCTGCTTGGCGCGATCGGGTTGGGCGTAGCGGTACCAATGGTGCTGGACTTGATCGACCCTCGGATCAGGACGGTTGCGGAGTTGGAGGGTGTACTGGGCTTTCCGCCGCTCGGGGCCACGCTCTTAGGACATGATCGTTCGGACCGCGAGGGGCTTCGGCGCATCGCACTCGCGGTCCTCCGCGAGCGGCGTACTTCCGGGGTGCGCGCCTTCGCGCTCACCGCGGTTCGCGAGGGAGCGGGTACAACCACGCTTACCTTGGCACTGGCCCGAGAGCTCAGTGCCTTGGGAGCACCGACGGCAGCCATAGAAGCCAACACGGTCTCACCGGACAAACGTTACGTCGAAAACGGTAAAGAAAAGCCGCCGCGGCGAGACAGACCGGAAGCAATTTCCGTGGGAGCGACCCGCGGACTGACGCGTCAACTCGCTATGACCGGCCCGCTCGAGGCGCGGAGTCACGCCCTCGTTCGGACGAGCGACGCGGAGCCCGAACTTTTTTCAATCTGTCGGCACGACGGTAGCTCTGGTCTGACTATGGAGTGCGTATTGGACACCGTGAAACGAGCACTCGAGACGCATGATATGGTGCTTCTGGATGGACCGTCGCTCCTCGCGTCGGCGGATCCCGTTCTGCTGCTGCAGATTCCCGCCGGCGCGTTGCTGGTCGTGCGTGCAGAGCGTGACGAAATTCGCGAGATCAGAGCTGCCGGGCGCGAACTCGAGAGAATCTCGCCGCCGGTAGTAGGCACGATCCTGAACAGCGGTTTGCCAACAGTAGAGGGAAAGAACCTCGTGTGGCTGACTCCGCCGAGCGCACCGCGGACCAAGCTTGGATAAGGTTCGCGCATCGCGATCGGCCGGCTCGGAATGAAATAATTTCCTCACAGGTACCATGCCTGATCGATAAGTCGATTCCCGGCTTCATGCTGGCTCTCGGACAAAGCTCAGAAAACGTGCAAACAAAGGACCACCCCCTGCTCGACTACTTTGAACGGATCGAGATTATCAATCTCGTCGACCGTACCGATCGCCGGCAAGAAATGCTTGCGCAATTAAAGCGGATTGATCTTAGCCTGCTTCCTGGGCGGGTTGAATTCTTTCCCGCGCAACGGCCCGCAACGAGGGGCGATTGGCCAAGCATTGGCGCGCGCGGTTGCTTTCTCAGCCACTACGAGGTTCTCAGGCGAGCGCGCGACGAAGGCTTACGAAATATCGTGGTCCTGGAGGATGATTGCGATTTCGCTCCTGAATTCGCACAGCAGCAGCGTCGACTCACTCAGGCGCTGAGCAAGACGGCTTGGGACATCCTCTATCTCGGTCATCGAGAACAAGTGGGTATAAACGGCTCGATCGCGCTCTTGGCCTGGACCCGTCCCCTCATGACAGCCCACGCTTACGCTATCAATGGGGTCGTTCTTCCTCGACTGGTCAAGCATCTGGAGCAAGTGATGCGTCGCCAGAGTGGGCATCCAGAAGGTGGGAGGCAGCATTACGACGGAGCCTTGTCGACATTTCGCGTCCAGAACGAGGATATCAAAACTGTCATCGTGGTGCCCAGTGTCGGTACGCAGCGCAGTTCGCGCAGCGATATAGTTGAAAATCGCTGGTTTGATCGGGCATGGGGGATTCGTTCAATGGTTGGCAAATTGCGAACACTCAAGCGCAGTCGTCGACAGTAGTCCGATTACAGTCCAATGCCATCGCCTTTGAAGCAAGAACCGCTAAAGTCCCTGGCGGCTGACGTTGATCAGTTCAAGAAGGACCCAGCGTTGCCAACGCGGTGCATAAAAGCCCGTCCGCAGATCGACTGCGTTGTTTGCCATGGTAAAGGAGAGCCGCTCTACAGCGAACTTACCGACAGGCTTTTCGGCGCACCCGGTGAATGGTCGCTGAAACGATGCGTTAATCGCGACTGTGGACTCATTTGGCTGGATCCCGCGCCGATAAAAGACGACCTAGGCCTTGCTTACCAAAGCTATTATACTCATACTGAAGCTGAAAATAGAGATTGGTTTAGCAGGTCTTATCGTCGATTTAAGCGTAAGACTCATCGCGTGCACATCAGAGCTAAGTTCGGAAAGATGGGGGAGGGTCGGCGAGCCTCGGCTATTCTCACTTGGCTGATGCTCGGTCCTTATCCGCCCGCGCGCGCCGAAGCGGAGTTCCCCATGCGATACCTCCCGGCGTCGCAGACCGGGCGAGTGCTCGAGCTTGGTTTTGGTCAGGGGATAACACTCGGACATCTGCGTAACCTTGGGTGGGACGCCCATGGCCTGGAAACCGATCAGGTTGCGGTCGAGAACGCGCGGCGCAAGGGCCTCGACGTGGAGTGTGGTTCTCTCGTCGACCAGAATTACCCTGCCGACCACTACGACGCGGTTATCAGCAACCACGTTATCGAGCACATTTACGACCCTCGGGATCTGTTTTCCGAGTCTCGTCGTATATTGCGCCCGGGCGGACGGTTCATAGCTGCTACGCCGAATGGGAATTGCTTATCGAGACGGGTATTCGGATCAGCTTGGCGCGGCCTGGAACCGCCCCGCCATCTGCAGATCTTCACTGCTGCCGCGCTGCGCACCCTTGCGCGCGCTAGCGGGTTCAAGTCGTATGTGACGATTGCTTCAGTCCGCGGTGCCGCCGGCGCGTGGGATCTAAGTCGTCGGCTGCGTCATGATCCTGCACACTCTGGCGGGCGGATGCTGGCGTATCACAAAAGAGTCAGTTTGCAGGCTTTAGCGGCCGAGATCGCCCAGTTTCTGCTGGCTCCGATATTGCCAGAGTTGGCGGAAGAAGTGATTTTGGTCGCTACCAAGTGAATACAATTTGTATTTGGGTCGGTCACACGCGCAGCACTTCGAGCCTGATCCCAAGGTCAAACGGGATCTCGTCTTGAAGGCCACCAGGTTCCCGACGCCGTCTAAGCCGCCACATCTTAGCGGACTTCCTTGCCCCCCTGCGGAGCTGCAATTTGTTTATGGATGAGGGAGCGCAGGCCTTCAATATTGTGTCGGAGCATCAGCCCCCGGAGAAGGAGCACGGCTCTGTTGCGCGAGATGCACTGACTCGCAATATCGGAATCGACGTAATCGCGCGTGTGGGCTATCTCGTCTCGCGAATCTTTATTCCACCATTCGTACTCGCGCGGCTCGATCTCGCTACCTATAGCTTGTGGAGCGCGGTGTTCCTGGTAGTTTCGTACGTTGGCATGACGAGTTTCGGCTTTTCGTCGGCTTACGTGAGATACGTCGCAGAGTATGCGGGGCGGGGGGAAACCAATAAGGCTAATTCCATACTTTCGACCGGTCTTGTGCTGTCCTCGGTCGTTTGCGTGTTTTTCCTCGGATTGCTTACGCTCGGCATGCCAGCGGTGGTGTCATGGTTGAATGTGCCTCCGAGGCTTCAAAACGACGCGCGGCAGGTGATTCTGGTCGTTGTCGGAATTCATGCCTGCGGCATCGCGCTTTCAGTATTTTCGGCCTCGCTTGTCGGCTGCCAGAAAGTCGCCCACGCCCAGGCCATCTGGATCGTCTCGTACGTCACCGAGGCAGCTTTGATCTTTATTCTGGTCGGGACCGGGCACGGAATTTGGGGCCTGGCCGAGGCCTTCGTTATCCGCGAGTTGATTGCGATTGGCCTGGCGGCGCTGCTTGCGTATCAGCTCGTGCCTTGGCTTTCTATCGCTCCGTGGCGGTGCACACGTAAGGCGCTTCGTGAGCTGATCAACTTTGGCGGTGTGATACAGTTCGATTCGCTTCTCGTGACCGCCCTCAACACGTTCGAGCGTGTAATCGCGGCTCCTCTCGTCGGGCTCGAAGCGGTCGGCCTGCTTGACATCGGCGACAAACTGCCGAACATGGCGGGTTCGATTCCGAGCGCGTTCGCAACATCATTCCTCCCGGCCGCGGCCTACCTTCAGGGTGGACTCGCCGGCACCAGGCAAGGCCGCGAAACAATCGCCAAACTATACCTCAAAGGCTCGCGCTACATGACCCTTGCGGCGTCGTCGCTCACTGGCTTGCTGGCCACGGCGTCCGCACCGCTTCTGGCCGTGTGGATAGGCCGAATTTATCCAGGCACTGCCTTCCTGATGACTATTTTCGCGATTCAGCAACACGCCCACCTTATGACTGGCCCGGGAACGTCGATTTTGCGGGGCGTCGGACGCCCTTGGGCCGAATTCGTCTACACCGTACCCAACTTCATTGTTTTGGCGGTCGCGCTGCCCCTATCTCGTCTGATTCTGGGACGCTGGAGCGCGGTTGGCCTCGGGAGCGCCGTCGTGGTGGCGACGGTCGTTTCAGCGGCGACTTTCATCGTGCATGCCAATCGGATTTTCGAAGTGCCATTGCGGCGCTATCTCAAGTTTGTTGTGATGCCGAGCCTGCTTCCGTACCTCATCGGCGGGCTTTGCATGTTGCCAACCTGGACGCTCGTGCTCCACGCAGGACGGTGGCGCGGAGCCGCGATCATGGGCGGAATTTTACTGGTTTATTCCTTTATAATGCTGATTGCGATTGACCGTCTCATCCTCCAATCTGATGAGCGGGCGTGGTTTCGCGCCGTCATGCACCGTGAGTTGCGTGTCTTGTTCGGCAGATTCAGCCCTGGACGGCGATGAGTAAAGGCGCAAGCGTTACGACGACCTCGGCTGGATCGATGACGAGCCGACCTCTCACGACTCCTTCCTTGGATAACTGAGTGGATACGACACTTGTCGCGGGGATTCCGGGTCTTATCGCCCTTATCGTCTGTATCAGGTACGGGTACGAGCGCGCTTTCTTCGCTGTATATCTTCCCACGCTTTTGCTGCTTCCGGATTCGTATCACTGGATGATCACCGGCCACCTGAGCTTCGACGAAATCGCCATCATTCCGGTGGCAGCCTTTTTTATTGCTCGTTCGCGGTCCGAGTGGCAATGGAGTCTTGCCGATCTGCTGATACTCAGCTACTTCGGGCTAATAGCCGTCTCCGAATACGTGAACAAGGATTTTTACGAAGCTCGCAACGCCGCACTCAATGCTTTCTGTAACATGGTCCTCCCCTACATCGTCGCTAAAGGAGCGCTTCGGCGCGAAGATTTGTACAACAACTTTGCCAAACGCGTGGTGGAGTGTCTGGCGGTCGTGGCCATCTTGGGTGTGTACGAATTCCGCATGGGCCGCAACCCATATGAAGCGACCCTGTCGCGCTTCTTTCCCGATCAATCCGCTGCGATCTGGATTGCGCGCTATGGCTACTCGCGGATTGCCGGTCCCTACGGCCACGCGATCGTAGCGGGAATAATGCTGGCGACCGGCTATAGACTCGCGCGAGGGCTCGAATGGAGCGGCGAATGGCGTGGCAGGTTTCCGTTCATTCCCCTCAGCAAGCCGCGTGTCGTTCAACTTTTGCTGGTAGGTGGAAGTCTCATGACGCTGAGCCGCGGCCCGTGGTTGGGCGCTATCGTAGCGGCCGCGGTAGTAGCGCTGGGCCGAGCACGCAACCGCAGGAGCGCTATCGTCGTGAGCGCATGTGCGCTTTTGTTACTGGGCCCACCGCTATGGCAGTTGGGTCGATCGTACGTCTGGGTCGAACGCGACGAAGCGTCCACTGTAATGGAGGAATCAGCCGCTTACCGGCACGAGCTTATCGAGAAATACACGGTGATAGCGCAGGAGCGCGCCGGCCTCGGCTGGGGCCGCAACGCGTTCCCGGTAGTCGATGGCATGGATTCGATCGACAATGCTTACCTCTTAATTGCGCTCACATCCGGCGAATATGCCTTGGCAGTATTCGTAGCGATCCTGCTGTGGATTCCCGCGAGGTTGTTAATTTTTTGTGCGCGTCGTCCGAATGACGACCCAGCGGGGTTGGTTGCACTAACATCACTCGGATGTTTTGTTACAATTGCGGTATCGATCGCCACAGTAGCCATGATGTGGCAACTGACATCGCTTTTCTATTTGCTAGCGGGTTCGAGCGAAGGACTCTTGTTGGGATGGGACCAGAGTGAAGCGCGCGAGGTTGTAAGGGAGCCTGTGTTTGGGCCTGAGTCGCGGCTCAAAAGAGTGATGATCTGAACATGACTATTTTCCTCGATCAGCCAATGACCGTTTGCCTACGGCCCAGACGGCGGTGATGGGGCAATTTTTAAATGCAACTACCGGCGAACCGCTCTAATCCGCCCAAGCCAGAGCCAACTGCGCGACGCCGCGGGCGCTTTTATCTTCCAACACTCGATGTCCTTCGATTCTTCTCTTTTGTCGCGGTATTTGTCTTCCATTTTGCATTTTTAGAAGGGTGGACGAACTTTGACGCGCATGGAATATTACCCACGCTGCGAAGCGCGTTCTTCAATTCAGGTAGATTCGGCGTCGATCTGTTTTTCACCTTGAGCGCTTATCTCATCACCGAGTTGCTGATGCGCGAGAGGGAAACCTCGGTAACCCGCTCGATCGATTTGAGAGCTTTCTACATACGCCGGGCCCTGAGGATTTGGCCACTTTACTTCGCGGCCGTTGGTGGCATGTTCGTGGTTTCTGAAACTTGCAGGGCGTTGGATTTATTCCACGCAATGCCAACCGCAGGACCTGCGTTGCTCGTGTCCGCGGTAACGTTTCTTCTCAATTTCAAAATAGCATTTAACCCAGCGTTTGATCCAGGTTGGATGAGGCATCTGTGGAGCATATCAGTAGAAGAGCAATTCTATCTGGTTTGGCCGCTAGCTGCGCGCAAGATTTCGCGGCGGAATCTCTGGACGGTCGGGCTTTCGCTTGAGGGCCTCACCAGTGTCCTTCGGCTCGCTGCGGTGCTAACGGGAGCGCGAGGACCGGCGATCTGGTACGACACCTTTTTGCGGCTCGATTCGATAGCCTGCGGAATATTGATAGCGGCGTTCCTCGACGGACAGGCGGACTGTCGCTTTTTGCAATCCCGGCAACTGCCATTGTTGGCGGCCGGCGCGTTTCTCTGGATAGCGGCGGCTTTGTGCCCGATGAACAATATGGAGGCGACCGCGCTTGCCACTATGCTTGCCTTCCCCGCCGCCGCACTGGGCAGTGGTGCTTTCCTCCTCGCCGCGATAGGCGCCTCCAACTCTTCCGGCAGGGTGTGGAACGCGCGCCTGTTCATTCAAGGAGGACGAATATCGTACGGCCTGTACGTTTATCACTATCCGCTACTCATGATAGTTTTTTTGGAATTGAGGCGCGTATTATCCGGATTTGGACTGCTCATAGGACAACCGCTATTAGCATTTGTGCTCACCGTCATTGCCGCGTCCATATCTTATAGATGGCTTGAGACACCTTTCCTGCAAATGAAAAATCGCTTTCAGCGCACCAACGCTCGAGCAGATGAAGAGGCGACCCTTTCGGCGGCTTCGAGGGCACTCGGCGAAGGATCATAGTGGCTAACGTGTCTAATTCTTCGAGCGTCTTCCACCTGTCGCTGTCAACCTACTAGTGCGCTCCCGGGCTGGGTTCGCTCTAGCAGATCGGATGGAGAATGGTATCGGCGTCTATCTCTGCATTTCAGGTAACGGTGATAACTTAGCCAACCATGGAAACCAAGGCCAAGTAATATCGATCATGGCTTCTCACTCCCGAATCGCATCAACAAGACAACGCACGACCGTCCACTTCAAATCGCTAAGCGGCCACGCTTACTATCCTCTAAATAAGAATCCCGGAGTCGCCGATAGTGGGCGGCCCAGTTCCGAATGACCGAGGACCACAAGAATCCGCTCTCGACGGCGCGCCGCCGACCGGTGGCGGACATTTGCTCTGCCAGGTCGCCGTCCTCAGCCAGACGATCCATCGCCTCGGCCAGCCTGTCGATGATATATTCCTCGCCGCGCGGCTCTATTAGGATTCCCGTTTCCGCGGTCACGAGCAGCGCGGGCCCGCCCCAATTCAATGCGATGACCGGTAGCCCCAGCATCATCGCCTCCTGCACGACGATACCATTAGCTTCCGCCAAACTGGGAAATACGAAAGCACGGTAGCCTCGTAACGCCGCCGCGAGTTCACCATGGTCCGCGAACCATTCGATGAACCTGACTCGATCCTGCAGCGACAGTTCTCGACTCAGAGCCTTAAGCTTGTCCAGCTCCGGCCCTCGCCCGATGATATCCAGCTCGATGGCATTTCTGGTGCGTTTCAAACTCTTGATGATCAGATCAGGACCTTTGTGCGCAACCAAACGGCCATTATGTACGAAGCGGAGATTGCGACCAGAGTGCGTAATACGCGGAGTCTCGGCGAGGCGATCGAGTACGCCGGTATCGATAGAGTCGACGAACTGCTCTTCCCGACATCCCGCCATCAGCAGCGATTGACGGGTACGCTCCCCACCAGCAACCAGCAGAACATCAGCTTGACGCTTGCCCGAGAATACCACACGATTGGCAAGTTGCAAAAAGGGATGAAGAAGGCGCCGCAGACGATAGGTCATGGGTTCGCGGTTTCTCAAAGCCTCCGGGTAATGAATGTTGCCGTTAATTGGGCCGATCACTACCTTAGCTCCGGGGATACGGAAATAGGGTAACACCGGTGAGACTGGTGACGTAAAATGTACAATCGATTCGGGGCTGTCTCGAAGGAGTGCTTCCACCAGCCGCGCCGCTCGCCACTGAAAAATGATTGATATCAACGGATCCGAGACGACGAACAGTAATGAATTGACCAGCCCGCCGTGATAGGCCATCCTCTGCAACCACGTGTCCTTCACGTAGGAGACGCTCATATCGGGAAAGTTGTGATCGAGCTCTGATTTGACGCGCTCGTGCGTGACTTGCTGAACACGGGCGCCTCGCCGTGCGAGTTCGAGGTAAATCTGCAGCGCCTTGATAGCTTCGCCGCCCATCTGTTCCGAAACGTTAGGACTCACGAGAATGAAAGAGTATCCCGCTAATTCAGCAGAATTGTGTGCAGCAGTGCTGGACGCGACGCTGCGATTGCTTTCAATTGTACTTGGGTTCATACGCCGCACCGCCGGCAGGTCAATTCTTTCGGCCCAACTATTTGCCACCGCCCAGTTCTTGCAACACTAAGTCTACGTCGGCTTCCGACTGGAAAGTCGTCCAGCAGGCGCCCAAGCGCATCGAAACTCGATTCGCGCAGGCGCTGACGCGAAACCCTGATTATAGGATAATGCATGCGTAGAATCGACCCCCACTGTTAAGGGCCAAGCGCCGATTGTGGGCTCAGAGGTTATTTTTATCCATAACAGCGGTTACTACGGGCTTGATGCGACCGTTCCGTGATATCGTCCGCAATACCGACGCATGGCGCCGTCGTGGCGAGGGCCGCCGGCGTGCAGAAGCGCAGTTCGCCTGGGACGCGAACGTCGTCAGCCGTGCGATAGACATCTATAGGAGCGTCGTTAAACTTCACGACTCGACGGGAGGAGAGAATGTTGCGGAACGCGCTGGTTAAAATCGGATACGCGGCACTGAGAGCTGGCCTCAGAGCCCCAGAAATCTCGCTGCTAACACGATTCTCGGAGCAGGGCTATCTAATAGATTTGATGAACAAGCTGAGAATCAATTGTGTTCTCGATGTCGGCGCCAACAGGGGCTGGTTTGCAAATCACCTACGCATGGCAGGCTATCAAGGGTATATTCTCTGCTTTGAGCCACTACGGGAGAATTGCGAATCAATTTCGCGGTTGGGGAGAGGAGACGCATCCTGGCTAGTCTTCAACTTCGCTCTTGGAAGTGAATGTACGATTAGGCCTTTCAACATCATCTTGCAATCGGGCGAAACCGTGTTGAGTTCGCTTTTGAAGCCAAAAATGCAAAGCCTTGTGCACAGAACGGAATCGGTGGAAATAAAGCGTTTGGATGGTGTTCTCGAGGAGGTTCTCCCAGACGTCGCATCCCTTCGAATCTTTTTGAAAATGGATACTCAGGGCTTTGACCTCGAAGTTCTCAGAGGCGTTGGCCGTTTGACAGATAAAATTTCACTTCTGCAGTCCGAGCTTTCGGTGACCCCTATATATGAGGACATGCCGCACTATACGCACGCCTTAGAGTACTACGAATCGCTCGGGTTCGCCCTCATGAATCTTTACATCGTGAACCGGGCCGGACACGGCGGAGTGCTGGAATACGACTGTCTCATGGCGCGTGTTGACCAGTGCGAACCCTGACTCGGCCGCTCGAGCCGCTGAGCTGGCATCGCTGAATGCAACGCCAGCTCAACGACTTTCGTCCATTTACTTCACGGGTTTGCGGCCACCACCCTGTAAGCCGGAACCGCAACCGTCACCGCCGAGTTCTTTGAGATCACCGGCCCGGCGATTACTCCGTTTACCTCACGGGTTTGCGGCCACCACCCCGTAAGCCGGAACCGCAACCGTCACCTCGCTTGCCGAGTTCTTCGTAATCGCCGGTCCGGCGCCGATCGTAACTGCCGGAGTGGTGCCTTCATTAGTGTCCGTCACGTTGGCGAAAGTGACCTGTTGTGACGCTCCGGGCAAAGCACTCGACGCGTTAGGGAACTGGATCGAAACGTTCGTCGGTGTGGAGTTGGAGTTCGTCAGTGCCAGGTGCCATCCATCAGACTGGAGGAACGCACCCGCTGTAATTCCACTCGGCGTGCCGGTTACCGGATAGAAGTTACCGCCAATCGCATAGTTGTTGAGCAGCTCCAATGCCAGCGCGCGCGGTCGCATAACTGGCGTATCTAGGAAGTTGACCACGCCCCAGATTGGCGCTGTAGTTCCAGCCGGCGGATTCGGATCACTCGTACAGAAATAATAGTTGTCCACCGCATTCATACTCGGCTGAATCAATTGCCAGGAGTTCATCACCGGCACACCGGCATTCAGCGAGCGGAGTATCGTTTGTGCTTCCGCGCCGGCCGTTCCCGCTCCAGCGACGATTGGGATCCGTTCTGCCGTCGATGCTGAACCACCCAGTGTGCTCGGCCCCATCTCGTACCAGGCGACCTTCTGTCCGGCGCCGGCTATAGCGGCCACCGCTTGCGCCATCGTGGCTTGTGCCGTATCTCCATTTGAATCATTCCACAGGTTGGACTCACTGGTAGCGGTGCTGTCTGTGCTGTTTTGGCACCAGTCGAAGTACGGCGCGGAATCGACATAGGTGGCAATCGGCACTTGACTGCTGGTGTAGACGATCCCAGCGTCTCCCGGCGGACTGCCCCACTGCGCGCCGCCGACGTATTTCAGGTTTGCGCTGGCTCCGGCGGCCGCCTGGATAATGCTAAAAGCTCGCTGGGATATACCCGTGTAGATGTTGCTGACATTACCACCTTGGTCGAAACAGACGCCGCCGCACATCGTTCCATTCCAATCCTCGACGCCAAACTCAAGTAACACCTCAGGAAAATCATAAGTTGCCTGTAGCGAGGCAAGTGCGGTGCCGAGGGCGGTATATTCCGAATCACGCAGATTTACTGGTAGGACGATCCACGGCCGCGACCCTACCTGATGATTGAGGTCGAAGAATTCCGGAATTGAATAGATGTACTGGTTGCCAGCCCAATTGTCGTGATACGCCTGCTGCCTGGCCGCAACGTCTGAAAATGCATTGGCATAGCTGTCGCCTTGGGCTCCCTGTTGATCGCGAAGGTAGCCCGGATGGATCTGTTGCAGCGTGGAGACTAGAGCACTGCGCCACACGTCCGTCGTCGCGGCAGGACCGAGATAGGCGTCGTCGAGACGAATGGCAGCTCCTGATCCTGACCCCGAACACTGAATATTTAAATCATTTGCGGCCACCGGGGTCGTGGAATCGGTGCCCGTAAAATTCACGACGTGCTGCGTCCAGGAGGTTCCCGGTGTCCAGGTATTGGTAAAGAAGGTCTGAACGCCTTCGCGCGCGAGAGCAACCGTACAAGAAGGCGAGGTCGCGCTGACTGCTTTACTCCAGATACTGAAGGTCCAGTTGCCGTTAACTAGGAAGTCGTTTTGTGAGCCATAGCCATCAAAGTAGAAGTTAAAATTATGCGTGTTCCCATCCAGATTCAACTGCAGGCTTTGCACGCCGTCTCCGTCCGGCTCCTGATCGGTGGAAGTCGTCCACTGGGCATCATTGGGAAACCACCACATCACTGCGGGGCCACAACTGGGCGAGTATGTGCAGCCCGCGGCCGGTGACGGCAGATCGCCCGAGGCGTGCACGACGATCTGATCGTCTGTCTGGATCGTGAAGCTCGCGCTGTAGGTCCACTTGGGGTTGCCGTTACTGCAACCAGCGCCGGTTGGGTCGTAGGCGGTTATCGTCCCGGTCTTGCCAACGTTGCTCGAAACGGAGGAATACACGTCTTCAAATGTCGCACCGGCATAGAAGTTAGCGGGGAAATTATAATAATTAACGACATCGCAAAAGGTCGTCGAAGTCGCAAGCAGAGCATCGATAACCCGGCCGCTCGTAACCGGCTCAAACCCGGGATTTTCGAGCACATTATTCCTGAACCAGGCTGGTCCATAGTACGCCTCAGCGCCGAGATTCAGTCCGGCAGGTTGTACGTTCGTGATCCCTGGGGTTGCCGCGATCGCCGCCGCTCCAGTGGAGGTCGCGCTGGGGGACGGACTAGCTGTGGCGCTCTGGCTGACCGTCGGGGTTGGCGTGGCCGTCGTACTGATTGATGTCGGTGTTGGCGTTGCAGTGACGCTGGTCGGCGTCGGTGTGGGCGCCGATCCGCTTGGAGTGGCGGTCGGACTCGGCGTCGAACCGACGGGACTTAGTTCAAGACTGGCAATCGCAGATGCCCAATGCTCAGCTACAGGTAACGTATAATTAAGTGTCTGTGCCGAAGTAGTAGAATCTATAAGGTAAGCGGCGTTAAGTTCGCCGGAACCGGAATTAGCTGGTTGATTAAGCGCAGTAAATCCACTATTTGGCGAAACGGACTGGTTAGTTGTATTATCGTCAGTTTCACTGCCGATAACCACTTCGTCACTATCACTGACTAGCCCGGTACTATTTGAGCTTACTGCGGTCGAAACAACGCCGGGATCTCTAAGAGAATTGGTTTTATTTAGAGTTAAAGCGCCGTTCCACTCTGTTATGTTCCCTACAGCACCTCCACCATAGTTATATGTGCATTGAATTGTGACCGTATCTGCCGAACCTCCTACACTATTAGTATAATAGACAGCGTTGTCGGCACTACCAGAGCCGTCTACCTGTTCTTTAGCGAGTGACCAGGCATTACCTTGTGAGTCAGTAACGCTGACGATTGGCGCATTAAATCCGGTACATCCCGCCACGATAGCAAGCGCGTCTCCGGCATTCGGAGTAATCGATGAACAGGAAATAGTTGTCCCGGAACCAGAACAGGCAGCCGTACGCACCGGAGTCGGCATTGACGAAGGTGTCGCTGTAGCCGTCGCGGTCCGGGTTGGTGTCGCCGTGGCGGTGGCCGTGGCGGTGGCCGTTGCGGTTGCAGTCGCGGTCGGGGTTGGTGTCCGCGTGGCCGTCGCCGTGGCGGTGGCCGTTGCGGTTGCAGTCGCGGTCGGGGTTGGTGGCGGGAACTTTTTGCGTCGACGTCCGGTACCGCTCACCGTGACCGTCTGCGGGCTGTTGGCGGCGTTATCCGTGACGACCAGCGCGCCACTCACCGCGCCAAGTCCGGTCGGTGTGTAGGTGATCGCGCACTTCAGCTTAGCGCCCGCCGGGATCGTGGCATTGTTGCAGGACGAGGAGGCGGTGAAGCCCTCGGCACCGACGACCGAGGCGACGATCACCGCCGTCTTATTCTTCTTCGGGTTGGTTATGGTCAAATACAGCGTTTTGCTGTTCGAACCGGGCACCGCGTATGTGACCGTGCCGAAAGAGAGGGTCTTAGGCGATACCGTCAGTGAGACCGGCCCGGGCGGAAGCGGTGTTGGGGTAGCTTGGGCGCTTGCGTTCGGTGAGCTCGCGACCAGTACCAGAGCAACCAGAGCTAGAGTTAATCCTGCGGTCAGTGATCGCGCCAAGATAGCGCCAAGTTTCGTTCGGTGACGACTCAAATGAAGACCCCCCTAAATTAATACGCAGCGCCACAGCGATCGCCCCCTCGACGAACGGTGAACAGCGCCCCCCTCGAATGCGGTCATACGACTCACGATCGATTCGGTTACGTGAAACTGCAGGTTCCGCGCATACCGACGAGCTGAGCCGATGGCTTCGCGCCCTGAAATAGGCAAAAGCCATACCGCAAGATCGTGTGGATGAGTCAGGTTCGAGTTGGCCGGCGAATCAAAAACGAATCTAGGACTATTGCTGTCGATCAATTCCTAATGGAGAGCAGCGTAGGTAAGACGTGCGCAGTGGATTGGCTACTGCCGGAGCAGTTCCGATTAAATAAGCGTCTGCTGCGGTGCGAGCAGTCGATAATCTTGTCGTGTGCCACGATGCAACAGATTATCGGTGTTGCAACTCTTGTAGTCCGGTGTGTTTATTGGGCAATTAAATACCAGAAATCAACGATTAGCCTAAAATATATCGATTCGAACATTGGCACGGTCAAACGATTGATCACGCTTGCAGGCCGACGCTGCGTTTGAAGCATCGGTTCCATGCGGAGAGAAATTGCCTTGCCCAGCAGACGCTTCTGCGGCCAAGAGAGTCGATGAGCACCGGCCGGTAAGGAAATTCGACAGCATGAAACTTGACGCCTCGGCTTCGTGGCAGGTCGATGGCACAGAGAGAGTCCCATGAAGTTCGGCTTGATGCGCGATAGATTAACGTATCCTCATCTTTTACATTATCTTAGGAGGCTAGCCTAGCATCAATGGTCAATTCATGTTAGCAATAACTTTCCGGTGCCAAAGATGGGCAATCGAAGAAGCACTCCGTGGCGTCGACGTTTTCGCTAACCACCGTGCCGAGCCGACAATTCACCTTACAAGGGCCTCACACCGACAAAATGGTGCAAAACTATCAGCTGGGTGTGTGACTAATAATTAGACAGGTAAGCATAGTCTAGCCAAGCTCAACGGAGGGTACTGCTCCAGATTAGCTCGATCAGCTCATAAGTTTAGATCGGAGCCGCCCTGCTTAGAATTGAATACCACTGACCATGCGGAATTGTAGACTGCGGAAGCGTCCTCATTTGCGATCAGAACTGGTCCATTGATTCAGTCTGTTGTCGGCGGTCACTGGCAGTCGGATAGGGCGAAAATGCCGGTGGCTCTTGGGAAGTTGGTCGAAGGAGAGTTATCAATGGACACTTTCGTGACAGAAAAGTGCGAGATCGGTACTGTCCGCGAACTGATCGACCAGATGGCCTCGACGCAAGGCGAAGCCATCTTTCTCATTAGCCCCGAGACGGGACGGATTCTTACCTTCGCGGGGTTGCAACAGCAAGTGAGGGCAATTTCCGCGCGTCTGCTGCAAGCCGGATTGGAGCGTGGCGACAAGGTCGCCTTCTTACTGGAAAACGGGCTGTTCACCGTACAGTTGTTTCTGGGGACCATGTACGGGGGCCTGGTGGTAGTGCCGCTGAATTTGCGCGCCGGCGCCGAGCAACTTACGTACACGCTGGATCACTGTGACGCCAGGGCGGTCTTCGTCGAGGACCAATACGCCGCCCTCGCTCAGGACGCGCTGCTGGGGGTCACCCGAACGGTGCGGGTGATTCCCGCCGATGTGGACAGCTTCGCCAGTGAGGGCGGGACACCGATTGGGGAGAGACCACTGGCTACGCCTGCGGAAAACGACGTAGCGCTGCTGATGTACACCTCGGGCAGCGTCGGCCAACCGAAGGCAGCGATACATTCCCACCGAACGATCCTTGCGCACGGCCGCAACTCGATGAGATCCCACCAGCTCTCGTCCAACGATCGCTCTCTGCTGGTGCTTCCGCTGTATCACATCAATGCGGAGTGCGTGACTCTGATGCCGACGCTGTTCAGCGGCGGTTCGGTGGTCGTGCCGCATCATTTCAATGTGAGCCAGTTTTGGGACTGGCTGGACGAATATCGCTGTACGTGGTCGGCCGTGGTACCGACGATCATCTCGCAGCTGCTGGATTGGAAGGATCCCCACGCCGGTCGCCGGGAGGCCGCCTTCCAGCGGATCCGATTCCTGCGTTCTTCTTCGGCGCCGTTGTCTCCTTCATTACAGCGCGAGTTTCTCGACAAATTTAGGTTGCTGCTGATTCAGGCGATGGGCTCGAGCGAAGCCGGCAACATTTTCTCTAATCCGCAGCCGCCGGGCGAGAACAAAATCGGAACGCCGGGTCTTGCTTGGGGTTTCGAGACTAGGATCATCGACGCCGAGGGCGCCGACGTGGCCACGGGGGTGCCAGGGGAAGTCCTGATTCGGGGCCCGGCAGTGATGCAGGGATATTACAAAGATCCCGAGCAGTCGGCTGCGGTGCTCGACGCGAAGGGTTGGCTGCACACGGGCGACCTGGCGTACCAGGACAAGGACGGCTACTTCTTTGTTATCGGACGCTCCAAGGAACTGATCATCAAGGGCGGCGTGAACATTGCCCCACGCCAGATCGACGACGTTATTGAATCGCATCCTGCGGTCTTGGAAGCAGCGGTCGTGGGAGTTCCAGACCATTACTTGGGCGAGGATTTGGTCGCCTTTGCTGTGCTGCGGTCGGGAATGCAGGGCGACGAAAAGGAGATGCTTGCCTTCTGCGAGAGCCGCCTCGGCCCCTTTAAGACGCCCACGCGAATACGTTTCGTGAAAGATCTTCCGAAGGGTCCGTCCGGCAAGGTCCAACGGCTGCGATTGTTGGACGCGACCGGGCAGCCAACGCCATCGGGAGCGGCACAACGTAACGGTGTGCCTGACGGCACGGTGCCCGCCGCGGCATCGACTGTGGAGCAAACGATCAGCCAAAGCTGGGCAGCCGTTCTCCAGCAGCCCCGTGTCGATCCTGACAGCAACTTCTTCGCGCTCGGCGGCCATTCGCTGACGGCCCTGCAGTGTCTGTCACGAATGCGCGCCAAGCTGCCGGTCGTGCTTTCGCTGTCAGACTTCTTCGAAAATCCCACGGTGGCGCAGCAGGTCGCGCTGGTCCATCAGCGCGTGGCCGCGATCGGCCGCAACGGCGCCGATGTATCTCGCGAACGCCAACTCACCTGGGAGCGGGCCGCGCCGCAACACCTCGATGGGCCTCCCGAACCGGGTCCGATCGTGCCGCGCGGCAGAAATTTGCCCTACCCACTCAGCCCAGGGCAACAACGGATTTGGTTCTTCGAGGAGATGCTGCCGGGGATACCACTCTACAATGAGTTCGAGGCCTTGCGGTTGGTGGGAGAACTCGACGCTGATTTGATTGAGCGGGCGATCGACCTTATCGTCGCGCGCCACGAAGTGCTGCGAACCACCATTCAGATGGCAGCCGAGCGCCATATCGCGATCGTCCACGAGAACTGGTCGTTGCGCATGAAGCGCATCGATCTCAGCGGTATGGCGCCCGAGCAGCGGACGGCGGAAGTAGCGCGTCTCCTCGTCGAGGAGCCGAGCCGTTCGTACCACCTTGAGACGGAGCCGGGAATACGGGCGACATTAGTACGACTTGGTCCGAGCGAGCATGTTTTCATCTTGATGATGCACCACCTGATCTGCGACCAAGGATCGTTGGGAGTTTTTTGGCGCGAATTATCATCAAATTATCGGGTACTATCTCGTGGTGAACAGCCTTCCGCAGGGCGCTTACCGATTCAGTACGGAGACTATGCGGTCTGGCAGCAACAACGAGCAGACGACGGGGATTTCGCTGAGGATTTGGCGTTCTGGCGGGAGAATCTGCGCGGCGCGCCCGACTTGCTGGGTTTGCCCTCCGATCGACCCCGGCCGAAGGTTCTATCTTATCGCGGCGCCCGGCATCGCCTGCGGCTCAGCCCGACCTTGACCGAAGCCATCCGTGACTGCAGCCGACGGGAAAAGACTAGTGTCTTTATCGCTTTTACGGCCGCTCTTAACGCTCTGCTTTACCGCTATACGGGCAACGAAGATATTCCGCTGGGGGTTCCTCTAAGCGATCGCGATCAGGCGGAATTGCCAGCAGTTTTCGGCTTTCTACTCCACACGCACGTTCTGCGCACGCAACTCTCCGGGGACATGACGTTTCGTGAATTGTTTGCACGCGTCCAGACAGCCTTGCTGGCCCTTTACAACCATCGCGAAGTTCCCTTCGACCAAGTCGTAAAGGCGCTCCAGCCAGAACGCAGCCTGAGCCATACCCCGCTGTTCCAGGTGATGGTCATCTGGCGCGACAGCTCTGAGCAACTTTCGGTCATCGGTATGGATGGGCTCGAGGTGGAGACGCTCCTGGCCCAAACCGGAACCTCGAAGTTCGATTTGACGATTTTTCTGACCGACTTCGGGTCCGAGATCTGGGTGGAAGCGGAATATAGCACCGACCTGTTCGACAAGGCGACGATTCAGCGCTGGCTGGAGCAGTACGTCGCGCTGCTCGCGGGGATGGCCGAGGATTCCGCGCGGCCGATTTCGGCGCTGCCACTGCTCTCGGAGCAGGAGCGGGAGCGTTTGATCGTCGAATGGAACAATACAAGGGCCGATTTCCCCGCGACTCGATGCGTCCATCACTTGATCGAGGAGCAGACGGCCCAGACTCCAGATCGGGTCGCAGTGGTCTGCGAAGGCAACCGCCTGACTTACGCGGAGCTGAACCGCCGAGCCGATCTTCTTGCGGCCTACCTGCGCCGGCGCGGAGTTAAAGCAGGCGTTCTGGTGGGAGTCATGGTCGAACGATCGCTCGACATGATAATCGCGCTGCTCGGCGTTATGAAGTCGGGTGGCGCGTACGTGCCGATTGATCCCGCTTATCCACCGGAGCACGTGTCGTTCGTGCTCGACGATGCTAAGGTCCCGCTTCTTCTCACGCAGGAGAGGCTGACACGGAACATGCCAGTCTCGCCGGTGGAGGTGGTGTGCCTCGACCGCGACTGGAACTCGATCATCGCCGGGGGCAGCGGCAACGTGGTTCCAGCTGCGGCGGTTACTGCGGACGACCTCGTCTATGTCATCTTTACATCAGGTTCCACGGGACGGCCCAAGGGCGTCGAGATCCCGCATCGCGCGGTGGTGAATCTGCTCTGCTCGATGAAGAAGAAGCCGGGGCTTACCGCCGACGATACTCTCGTCGCCGTGACGACGTTTTCCTTCGACATCGCCGCGTTGGAATTGTTTCTGCCGCTCTGCGTCGGGGCACAGCTGGTGATGGTGAGTCGGGAAGTCGCCTCGGACGGCACGCTTTTGCTCGAGCGATTGCTCGACTCTGGCGGGACCGTCATCCAGGCGACACCAATCACCTTCCGCTTGCTGATGGAGGCCGGGTGGAATGGCAAGCCGGCGATGAAGGTCCTGTGCGGCGGCGAGGCGCTCCCGCGCGAGCTGGCTGAGCAAATCCTTAAGCGCAGCACGTCGCTGTGGAACATGTATGGGCCAACCGAGACCACCATCTGGTCGTCGGCCGTGAAGGTCGAGCCGGGCGACGGGCCCGTGCCTATCGGGGGGCCGATCGAGAACACCCAGTTCCACGTTCTCGACGCAGCCGGACAACTTGCGCCGATCGGCGTCCCAGGCGAACTGCACATCGGCGGCGTCGGCCTCGCACGCGGATACCTTAATCGGCCCGAGCTGACGGCGGAGAAATTCATTCCCAATACGCTCGACGGCGATCCATCCGCGCGGCTGTACAAGACCGGCGACCTGATGAGGCGCCGCGCCGACGGCAGCCTCGAGTTCCTGGGGCGACTTGATAACCAGGTCAAGCTGCGCGGTTTCCGCATCGAGCTGGGCGAAATCGAAGCTCGGTTGAGAAAGCATGCGGGTGTGGGCGAGTGCGTCGTCGTAGCGTGGACGGACGAGCGGGGCGACAGGCAGCTCGTCGCTTATCTCGTGCCACTCGACCCGCAAGCTGCGGTTAGCTCTGAACAGTTGCGGTCGTTTTTGAAGGAGCAACTGCCGGAATACATGGTGCCCACGGCCTTCGTGGCCCTGGAAAAACTCCCGATGACTTCCAACGGCAAGATCGATCGCAAGGCGTTACCGGCGCCGGAATTGGGCCGGGGGAGTTCTGTCGCTGGTTACGTTGCCCCGCACACGCCGTTAGAGGAAGCCCTCGCCGATATTTGGAAGAAGGTTTTCGGGCTAAAGCAAGTCGGGGTCCGTGACAATTTCTTTGCGTTGGGCGGTCATTCGTTACTGGCGATGCGCCTGATCAGCGAAGTCCGTAGATCACTCAATCACAAATTGTCCGTCCCGAGTTTTTTCCAGAATCCAACCATCGAGGGAATGGCGAGAGTTCTCCAGGAGGAAACGCAGGTCGAATTGGGAGAACAGGAAAAAGCGCTTCGCGTGGTTCTGCGCCAAGGAGCGAAATCCGTGGCTATCGTGCCCGATAACGCCCGATGGGTAGCGCTCCAGACAGCTGAAGGACGACCACCATTCTTCATCGTAGATTCCTTTCCCTATTTTATAGATGTGGTGAAGCTGCTGGGCGCCGATCAGCCCGTGCTGAGTCTTGCTGATCGAGAGCTGCAGGAATCACCCAGCTACAGCATCGTCGCTGAGGCCGCTGTGCACGTGCAGACGATTCTTGAATGTCAGCCGCAGGGGCCATATATGGTCAGCGGCTGTAGCGCCTCGGGGATCGTCGCGTACGAGGTCGCCCAGCAGCTTCAGGACCGCGGGGATCAGGTGGGGTTGCTCACACTTTTCGATACGGTGAATCCGTACTTTATGCGCGAGTATTCGGCTCTGCGGAGGAGCCTGGCTTATCAAAGGGCGGCCCTGAAACAGATGCGCTGGAGCGAACTTCCCGGATGGATGGCGGCGAAACTTACCAGCCTGGTTGCCGGAAGATCAGGCGCCTTCGAAAGCCTCCCGGCCGGGGGAGAAAGCCAAAACGCAACTGAAGAAGTTGGGTCTTCAGCGCGATTCGGACTCACAACAGCGCGCATCACCGCTGCCCGGAAGTATCGACCGAAGCCGTATACCGGCAGATTTCTCCTCTTCAAACGTCACCGCGAGCTCGGTGGACGCTATCTCGACGCACGGCTGGGATGGGGCGACACGGTTCGCGGCAAAATTGAAGTGTGCCAGCTCAGCACCAACGATCATCTTGAGATTTTCAAATCGGAGATAGATCGAACTCTAGTTGCACAGAAGCTGCGCAGCTGTTTCGACGAGGTACGGGCGGCTCTCTCGGCCGAGGATTTTGGAATCACGATTAACGCTGAGAGACGAGTCGGATAATCAGCGGCCTTCCTGGATTCGGTCCAGCGGGAATCTGATCGTCAGGCAATCCCGATGACGTCTCGACCGCTATGTATTGCGTGGTGGTTAAGAAGTAACCGACTACGGTATGTTTCAGCGCTTTAGCGTCGAGTATTTTGCAATTAAGCTGTCCATAGGCTAAGATACCACATGCCTGCATTCGTCCAAGAGAGCCCTCGACCCAGCTCGAACGGCACAATCATTTGTGTCGACTTGGATGGTTGCTTGGTCAAGACCGATATGTTGCTTGAGAATGCGCTCGGTCTGATCGGTCAGAATCCGTTAACTCTTCTCGCGCTACCGATTTGGCTCTGCGAAGGTCGTGCGCGCTTTAAGCGACGTGTTGCAGAAAAAATCGCGCTAGACATTAGTACGCTTCCTTACGATAAGCATGTGCTGGCTTACTTGCGAGAACAAAGGAACGCCGGATCGCGAATCGTCCTCGTAACGGCAGCAGATCGGCTTATCGCTGAAAAAGTGGCGAAGTTCGTTGGTTTGTTCGACGAAGTGTTGGCGAGCGACGGTGAGACTAATCTGAAGGGGAACCGGAAGCGCGAGGTGTTGGTCGAGCGCTTCGGTCACGGCGGGTTCGATTATATCGGCAACAGTATCAGCGATCTGAGGGTGTTTAGGGCAGCTCGGAACAAATTTCGTGCCGGACAGTTTTGGATGTTGCGAGCAAGAATGGCGGTCGGCTCCGATGTCGAGGTTTTGTCACTGGCAACGCCGGAGGAGTCGACTCTTGTTCGCGTCCGCGCGCTCGTTCGGGCGTTGCGTCCGAAGCAGTGGCTTAAGAACGTCCTGGTTGCGCTTCCGATAGTTCTGGCTCATCAACTACAGCTCTGGAGAATAATTTCCGTCCTGCTGACGATGACGAGTTTCTGCTTCGCGGCGAGCTCGGGGTATCTACTTAATGACCTTCTGGACTTGAAGAGCGATCGACTTCATCCGCGAAAGCGTTATCGCCCCTTAGCTTCAGGCTCTTTACCGTTGGTTGCGGGTATCCACCTGATTTGGATTCTGGCGATTGCGGCCGGGTTGCTAGCCGCGGCGGTCAGTTGGTCGGTTCTGATGGTGACTGCAGGGTACTATTTGTCGGCCATCTTCTATTCGACGTACCTGAAGCGCGTGGTGCTGCTCGATGCGATGGCATTAGCGGGGCTTTACACCCTGCGGATCATAGCCGGCGGTTATGCCGGTCAGGTCAAAATCTCATTCTGGTTGGGCGCCTTCAGCATGTTTCTGTTTATCAGTCTGGCTTTGATCAAGCGCTACTCTGAGTTATGCCGAATCAGCGCCGAAAAAGCTCAACCAAACAATCGGCGAGATTATGTTGCCGAGGATATCCCGCAACTTCTGGCGATTGGCGTTGGCAGTGCGATGGTGGCCTCACTCGTAATGGCACTTTATCTGAACAGCCCCGAAGTTACCGTGCTTTACCGCAACCCACAGTGGCTCTGGGGGGTCTGCGTAGCGATCACCTATTGGGCGGGTCGCATGTGGATCTTGGCGGGTCGAGGGATCGTCGATGAAGATCCGCTTCTGTTCGCTGCCAGGGACGTTGTCAGCCTCGCGATTGGCGTATTCTGCGCGCTTTTTCTATTGGTCGCTCGCTAAGCCGGTTGGCGAAGATAGTTCCTCGCACGGGCGGTCCAGAACCCGGTATGAACTTCCGGTTCATGACAACCAGCCTCGCATGAATTTATCCGAACGCTCTGCCTATGGCGCTCTCGCGGCGCTCCTCGTTTTCTTTCTCGTGATCAGCCTGTCGACGGCGACCCGCTATCCGCCAGTCTGGATCGACGAAGTGCAATTCACCGATCCCGCGGTAAACCTTGTACTCGAGGGGCGATTTTCGTCGACCGTTTGGATCGTTCAACGCGGGAACGAATTCTGGGCGGGAAATACTCCGCTTTACACGTTAATGCTGGCGGCTTGGATGAAGGTGTTCGGAGTTTCCGCTCTCGCCGTTCGGTCGCTTAATTGCATTTTGATGGCTGTTGCGATCGGCCTCCTCTGGGAGCTCACGCGACGCGAGCATTGGATTCGCAGACCGGACTTGCGGCTGGCCCTCTGTGCACTTCTGCTCACGTCACGCGGGATGGTGTTTACTTATCGAATGGGGCGTTATGATGTTCTCGGCCTCGTTCTGTTTGCCGCTGCAGCCCTGGTGTGGACTGGGCAAAAAGGTGCGAGAAGGAATTTGCTCCTGGGGTTGTTGGCGGCTCTCGCTCCGTGGGCGGGGCTTCAGCTGATAGCCGGCGCAATGGTCTATTGCGCACTCATTCTGGCTTTCGTCGGATGGAGTGCGGCACCGGCTATCGCCTCCGTGCTTGCGGGTTCAGGAGTCGGAAGCATTGCGCTGTATGCGCTCTATAAGAGCCACGGGGTCTGGCGCGCATTTCGTCTCTCGACGACCGCGGTGGGCACAATCGGACAGGGAGTTGGGGCAAAGCTGCTAAGTCTCCCCGCAATCTATCTTGGCGATAAGAGCTTTACGTTGCTGTTGGCGGCGGCCATCTTGCTTGTATTAAGAGACCGGAGAAAATTACTGCCGTGGAGAGAGAACCTGCTGGTCTTTGGGTCGCTGGCCGCAGTGCTCATCCCGGGTTCTCTGGCCGCTATCGCAAAGTTTCCGCTGTATTATTCATGGATGGCATTTGTTCCGCTCGCGATCGCGGTCATTGCCGAGTTGCAGGCCGTAACTTCTAATTCAGCTCGGCGTGCGGTCTGCGTAATGCTGATCATGGCCGGGTTGATAGGCCTGCCGCCGCGGCTGGCTGCTGTCATCTGGAACTGGAACTCGATGAGTCCCAAAACAACGGCAGACTTCGTCGCCAGTAACTTGACGCCTTCCGACGTGGTGGTTGCAGATTTCAAGACTTATTACCCGGTCAAGCTTCTTTGCAAGGCGACCTACGCCCCAACTTATGTGCAAATGATGGTACCAGAGGAAAAACATAGCGTGAGCGCCCTGTTGGTTTCACCCCGGCAGTACGCGATGGTGGCCGACGCGGTCGGCGGGCACTGGCACGATACCGGGGTCTCTCTGGAGTCGCGGTATGAGCCGCGGGCGCTCCTCTCATTCCTTAGGGATTTCGAGGACCAGCAGTACAAAGTCGAATTGTATCGTCGATCATGACCGAGTTCGTAAAAATCGATGCAATCTTGCAACGGCTTTGTGGTTGATTGACGACAGTGTTTCCGAAACCGAAACTGGTTCCATCACCGCGGCTGCGACGTTCGACCAAGGTCGGGCGGCGTTGCAAGATGGACCGATGACGGCTTTATCGAACAACGGCGCCATTGCGCCGAATCGGTCACCGAGCCTTTCCATCGTAATAATCGGTCGGAACGAAGGCGAGCGCCTGGATCGCTGCCTGAAGTCTGTCCTCGCGATAGAAGCGTTCGGCGGCGCCAGCGAACTTATCTACGTGGATTCAGCTTCAACCGACGGCAGCAACCTGCGCGCGGCGCAATTCGGCGCAAAAACCCTGAGTATTGGCTCGGCGCACCCGTGCGCCGCGGTAGCGCGAAATATTGGCTGGCGCGCGGCCCAAGCGCCGATCGTGCTGTTTCTGGATGGCGATACGATCCTCGATGGGAAGTTTCTTATGTCTTCCATCGGCGAATTCAGCGACCAGCAGGTCGCGGTGGTGTTCGGCAATCGGCGGGAGATCGACCCGTCCGGCTCGATCTTCAATCGCATACTCGACCTGGAATGGATGGTGGCGCCGGGGCCGGTCGAATTTTGCGGCGGCGACGCGCTGATGCGTCGCGATGTGCTCGAAAGGGTTGGCGGTTATGACGAAAGATTGATCGCGGGAGAAGAACCTGAATTGTGCCGCCGCATCCGCGCGTTGGGTTACACGATCAAGCACGTCAATCGTCCCATGACGGGTCATGACTTGGCGATCCGGCGCTTTGCACAATACTGGCGACGCGCGCTCCGCACCGGTTACGCCTACGCGGAAGTATCCGAGCGCTTCAAGCATACCGATCTGCCGCTCTGGCGTGAGCAGGCGCGAGGCAATCGGGTTCGCGGCGCCGTGCTATCGGTTCTCACGGTAAGCGCCCTTTCGGGCGCAATAGCGCTACGCATGGTTTGGCCATTGTTGGTTGCGATGGCGATAATTGCGGGACTCGCCGTGCGTACGGCGAATCGTTCCAAGTGGCGTTCGTCAAACCTGGCTACGCGGTTAGCTTTCGGTCTGCACTCCCATTTTGTGCAGATTCCTATCCTATTCGGTCAATTGAGATACTTTTATTATCGCGCCACCGGTAAAACCGCGCAGTTGATCGAGTATAAGGATGACGCCAAGCGGTTGGCCGGCAGCTCTGACACTTAAGCCAGCGAACGCTTCGGATCTTCCAGTCCCTTCATTGTTCCTTTCTTGATCGCTCCCCGCTCAAATATCAGATGGGCAAAAGGAGCGTAGCAAGACCTCTGGTTGGTCTCCAAGTAGCGTAATCCACCCTCACTCAGGTTAATTTTAAACAACCTGCATTCATCAAATTTTAATTGTGATGGTCTATTCTAGCCAGAACTATGATGATACTCTAAGGCGATGCTGGGGGGCGTCGAGCTAATTTGGAGGTTCAACGCTTGGATTTGCTGATTGAAACGGTTCGTGCGAGCAGGATGTCGGAGCCACTTGCGCGCCCGCAGCGTCCGATATTCCGACCTTCTCGAACCCGAGTTCTGGTGCTCGGAGCGACTCGTGAAGCCGCAAAACACCCCGGCATCTTCGCAAACGGCAGGAACTTCGGGAGCGACTTCGTCGGGTTCATATCGAACGACGACCGCGGGCGATTGAGATTTCGCAGCGAACAAGGCGAGCAAGCTTGCGAGAGCTTGGACACCGTGCTTGACAACCACGCGATTGACGAGGTTCTGCAAGTCGAAGCTTGCGTCGGTGTCGATAGCTCCGACCTGTCCTACATATGCGCTGTCCGCGGCATAACGCTGAAGACTCTGATGCGATCGCCATTGGGTGCCGTCGGTCGCTATAAAACCAAGCGCGTAGGTAACGGCGAGTATCTGCTGTCTTTCGAGACCGTGCCTGCAGCAGGCATGGGCCTGGCTTTCAAGCGACTGATCGATATCGCTGCCGCCGTCGTCGGCTTGTTCTTTTGCGCTTTCGCGGGGCTTTTGTTCGCCCGGCGGATCAGAAAAGAGACCGGCGGATCAGCGCTCTTTACGCAGATGCGTGTGGGGCGCAATGGTCGTCTTTTCAAACTATACAAGTTTCGCACGATGCACATTTCGGCCGAGGAGCGTCTGGCGGAGCTTGCCGCACACAACGAGATGAAAGGTCACATCTTCAAAATGCAGGACGACCCCCGGGTGACTCCGCTGGGGCGGTTCCTGCGTCGTCATTATCTCGACGAACTCCCCCAGTTTTGGAACGTACTGAGAGGCGAGATGAGTCTGGTGGGAACGCGCCCGCCGATACGGCAAGAGGTTGCGAAGTATAGCGCGCACCATCAACGACGCCTGAGCATGAAGCCTGGCATGACGGGGCTTTGGCAGCTTTCTGGTGGGAAGAAAATCAATGATTTTGAGGAGATCGTACGCCTCGATTGCCAATATATAGACACATGGTCGCTTTGGCAGGATTGCAGGATTATCGTCGGCACCCTTCTCAAGTTCTGCCACGGTGACGGCTATTAACGATTGACCTTGTGCGCGGAAGACGCTTTACACATCCAGCGATCCGCGCAGCCAGTGGGGCTTGCGCTGGCGAAATCGCTAAACCTGCGATCCCCTGATTGGTTTGGCGCTCAAACTCCGCTACGCACTCCTGCCACGACCGGCAGGAGATCGATCTGATCCGCGACCCTCTTCGCGTCGCGATCGGCGGGCGACAGGGAAGGGTCGCGCACAGGCCATTGAATCGCGATGTCAGGATCGTTCCAGGCGATGCGGAGTTCGTCGCGAGGATCGTAGAAATCCGTGCACTTATATTCGAGTTCGGCAAACTCACTCGTGACACAAACGCCATGCGCAAAACCGGGCGGAATGTACAGTTGCCGAAAGTTTTCCCCGGAGAGCTCAAAGGAGAGCCAGCGCAGATAGTTAGGTGAGCCCCGACGGATATCCACGACCACGTCGAAGATAGCGCCGGTCAAGACGCGTATCAGCTTGCCCTGCGGATGAAGGCGTTGCGCGTGGAGGCCGCGGATCGTCCCGTAAGCCGAGCGCGAGTGATTGTCCTGGACAAATCGTGCGTCGACCCCGCCCTCACGATATTTCCTGGCGTGAAAGGTTTCCAGGAAAAAACCGCGTTCGTCGCGAAATACGTCTGGCTCGATAACGATAACACCGTCAAATGGGGTAGTGATGAACTTCACGGTTAAAGATCATGCTCAACGATGTGCCGTAGGTATTGCCCGTAGCCGCTCTTGCCCATCGATTCGGCCATGCGCAATACGTCATTCGCTTTAATGTAACCCACCCGCCAGGCAATCTCCTCGAGGCAGGCGACTTTCAGCCCTTGCCGTTCCTCAATCGCCTGGATGAAGTTTGAGGCCTGCATCAAGGCGTCGTGCGTGCCGGTGTCCAGCCAGGCGATGCCGCGTCCCACCTTCTCGACGTGCAAGCACCCGGCCCGCAGATAGGAAAGGTTCACGTCGGTTATTTCAAGTTCGCCGCGTGGCGAGGGGCTTAGGTTGGCCGCGATCTCGGATACCCGCTCGTCGTAAAAATAGAGCCCGGTTACGGCATAGGAACTTTTGGGGCGCAAAGGTTTTTCTTCGAGACTGATGGCGCCGCCGCTCGCGTCCAGCTCGACCACGCCGTACCGCTCCGGATCCTTGACCCAATAAGCGAAGATGGTGGCGCCGGCCTCACGGTGGGCCGCGTGCTGCAGAAGTTCCGTCACGCCGTGACCATAGAAAATATTGTCGCCCAGCGCCAAAGCGACCTTAGCGCCATCGATAAATTTTTGACCGATCAAAAACGCCTGCGCGATCCCGTCCGGACTCGGCTGTACGGCATATTCGAAATTGACTCCCCATTGCTCACCTGTACCCAGCAGGCGGCGAAAGTTTTCCTGTTCGTGGGGCGTATTGATAATGAGAATGTCGCGAATCCCCGCCATCATGAGCGTGGCCAGGGGATAGTAGATCATAGGCTTATCGTAAATCGGCGCGAGTTGCTTCGAGATTGCACGCGTCAGCGGGTAAAGCCGCGTGCCGGAGCCTCCCGCGAGAAGGATCCCCTT
>JBKQPD010000269.1:0-49027 GCA_052145175.1 Binataceae bacterium (SeqCode)
CGGGGGCACAGGCGCATTCGCGCCCGCGCCCCCGCCTCCTCCCGCTGTGCCGATCGCGCGCAGCAAGTCGTCGGCGTCGATCACCGGCGCCAGCGTCGCCATGCGCACCAGCGCCATCTCCAGAATCAGGTCGGGGTAGGGCGAGCGCAGCAACTGCTCTTGGGCGTCTGCCAACAGATGGAACAGGCGGAGCAAGTCGCGCAGACTCGCCTTGGCGGCGAGTTCGCGCAGCGCAGTGGCTTCCTGATCAGGCAGGTCGGCCAAGGGACTGAGGGCGGATTGTGCACCGGGGAGTTTGGCGACTGTCAGATTGCGCAGGACTTCGAGAATATCCCTGCCCATCGATTCGAGATTGGCGCCGCGCCGATAGAGTTCGCGGATCGTCGCGAGCGCCTGGGCGGCGTCCTTGTCGATCACCGCGGCGGTCAGCTCGATTACGCGGCTGCGGCTGGCGACGCCCAGAATCTCCGCAACCGCGGCCTCGTCGACGTTGCCCTCGAGCGAGGCGATCGCGGTTTCGAGCATCCGTTCGGCGTCGCGCATGCTGCCGCCCGCCTCGCGGGCGAGCAGGCTGAGTGCGGCGTCGTCCGTCGCCGCGTCCTCGCGTCCGGCGAGTTGCTTGAGCCGCGCAAGGATGGTGGCGAAAGGAATGCGCCGGAAGTCGTAGCGCTGGAGCCGCGATAGAATCGTCTCAGGCATCTTCTGCGGCTCGGTCGTCGCCAGGATGAACTTGACGTGGGCGGGGGGCTCCTCAAGGGTTTTCAGCAGCGCGTTAAAGGCCTGATCGGTGAGCTGATGGGCCTCGTCAATAATATAAATCTTGAAGCGGTCACGTGCCGGCCGGTACCCCAGATTTTCGATAATCGCGCGTGCGTCGTCGATTTTGCGGTAAGTCGCGCCGTCGATCTCGACCGTATCGAGCGAGCCGCCGGCGCGAATTTCGAGACACGCGGCGCATTCGCCGCAAGGCTCGGGAGTCGGGCCTTGCGCGCAGTTGAGGCACCGCGCGAGGATTCGTGCGGCGGTCGTCTTGCCGACGCCCCGGATACCCGTGAAGAGAAACGCGTGTGCAATCCGGCCGCTGCGCAACGCCTGGACCAGGGTCCGCGTGACGTGCTCCTGCCCGACCAGTTCGTCGAACCGCTCCGGGCGCCATTTCCGCGCCAGTACCAGATGCGATGATGAAGGACTTGCGGCCATCGGTTATACAGCTTTGACTTACGCTTCCGCGCGGGAACTGCCGCTTCCGTGGGCGGGCCTATTGCTCCCGTGCCCGGAGGGATTGTCCGTCGAGTGATAGCCAGGCGACCCTGCGGCACAGGGAGTTAACCGGTACCGTTGCTTCCTTCCGGACCTGGCGGGGTTCGCGGCCTTCCCTTGCGCAGGACCCGGCTATCAGCGGCGGGCAAATCCCATAAATTAGAAGCCGCTATTAAATTATCACATTCGGCGGCTTGCAACCTGTTCATGTAAACTGTTTTCTTCAGCTCAACCGATTTGATCACGCGCGAGGGAGCGACCACGATGGAATTCGGCATCTGTTTCGATACCCATATCGATAAATGGGAGCTGATTCGCTACGTCGAAGAGCTGGGCTATGACCGCGCGTGGGTGCCCGATTCGCAGATGATCTGGTCGGACTGCTACGCCACGATGGCGCTGGCGGCCCAGGCTACCAGGCGGATCAAAATCGGCACGGGGGTCGCGATTCCAGGCACCCGAATAGCTCCCGTCACGGCCCATTCCATCGCGAGTATCAACCAGATCGCCCCCGGGCGAGTGTTTCTCGGGATCGGCACGGGCCATACCGCGATGCGTGTGATGGGGCAGCATCCGATGCCGCTCAAGGAGTTTCGCGAGTATTTGCGCGTCGTCCGCGGACTGCTCAACGGCGAAGCGGTCGAATACACCTACGGCGGCGTGAAGCGCGAGATCACCTTTCTCCATCGCGATCGCCATTTTATCAACCTCGATCAGCCGATTCCGATTTATGTGGCGGCCAACGGCCCGAAGGCCTGCGAAGCGGCGGGCATGTTCGGTGACGGCTGGGTCACGGCGGGCGCCGACGATATCCGGCCCAAACTTCCGCTCATCGAAGGCGGGGCGAAAAAGGTTGGGCGTGAACTGCCGCAACCTTTCGTGACCACCGCGTTGATCGCGGGATGCGTGTTGCGGCCGGGCGAAAAACTTACCGATGAGCGCGTTATTCAGGAGACCGGCTCGTACGTCACCGCGATTCTCCATTTCGCCTACGAGATCTGGAGCGACCTGGGCAAAAAGGAAGAACTGATTCCGCCTTATTTCAAGAACAGTTGGGGGCGTTACCTCGAACATGTCGCCAGCTTCAGTCTGCCCGCAGAGAAACGCTTTCGTCAGATCCACGACGGTCATTGCACGTACACGCAGCCCGGCGAGGAGGTGTTCGTCACGCCCGAGGCGATTCGCGGCACCTGTCTCGCCGGTACCCCCGACGAGATCGTCCATCAGCTTGGGCATATGGCGCGCAGCGGCCTGACCGGCATCAGCTTGCTGCCGCCGGCGGATTATCAGCGCAAGGTCTTCCGCGACTTTGCCGAACTGGTGATGCCGCTGATGCGCTGACGGGCACACCACGTAGCGTCGCGGTACGCGGCCAAAGTAAAATCGACCCAGCCAGAGGCTCGGAACAGGGAGGATCCTGCGGCTAATCCGGAAGCGGAGCGTAAGCGAGCTTGGGGGGGGGGCGAGTCTGCGAGCCGCGGCCAAAATAAAAGCCCGAGCCGGAGGCTCGGAATAGGGGGGCGGCGGAGTCTGCGACGCGCGGCCAAAATATGGATGCGGGAAAAATTCGCGTTGGACTGATCCAGATGACCTGCGAGCGCGAGCCGCGGCTCAATCTTGAGAAGGCCGCGGTACGTATCGAGGAGGCGGCGGCGCGCGGCGCCGAGGTGATTTGCCTGCAGGAGCTCTATCGCTCGTGGTATCCGTGCCAGGCTGAAGAGAACGGGAACTTCGATCTCGCGGAGCCGGTTCCTGGTCCCAGTACCGAAACCTTGGGCCGTGTGGCCGCGGCGCGCAACGTGACGGTTATCGCGCCGATTTTCGAACGGCGGGCGGCAGGCGTGTATCACAACTCGGCGATCGTGATCGATAGGCAGGGACGAATCGCCGGCCATTACCGCAAGATGCACATCCCGGACGATCCGGGCTATTACGAAAAATTCTATTTCACACCCGGCGACCTCGATTTCCTTGCGCATCGGACGGACGCGGCGAGCCTCGGCGTGCTGATCTGCTGGGATCAGTGGTTTCCCGAGGGGGCGCGGCTGACCGCGATGGCCGGGGCGCAGATTCTCTTCTACCCGACCGCGATCGGATGGACCGCCGAGATGTCCGATCCGGTCCGCCACAAGCTGTATCAGGCGTGGGAAACGATCCAGCGCGCTCACGCGATCGCCAACGGGGTCTTCGTCGCGGCCGTCAATCGGGTGGGGCGCGAAGGCGCGATCGAGTTTTGGGGCGGCTCATTCGTCAGTGATCCGCTCGGCGAGGTTGTCGCGCGCGCGAGTCATGCGGAGGAAGAGATTCTGGTGGTGGAATGCGATCTGAACGCGATTGAAGAGACCCGGCGCAACTGGCCGTTCCTACGCGATCGGCGAATCGACGCGTATGGTGATTTGACGCGGCGCTTTCGCAGTTGACGTGAGCACGACGATTCCTCCCGACGACCGGCGACGCTTCGCGTCGTACCGGATGCCCGCCGAATGGGCGCCGCACACGGCGACTTACCTGGTCTGGCCGCACAACCGTGACACCTGGCCGGGGAAATTCGCGCCGATTCCCGGCATTTTCGCCCGGATGGCGGCCGCGCTCGCGCATTTCGAGCCGTTGCGGATTCTGATCCATAACGCGTCGGCGCGAGACGAGGTCCGCGCACTGCTTCGCGCGACCCCGGGGCCCTTCGGCGATCCGGTCCGGCTCGACCGTATCGAGTTGTTGCCGATTCCGACCAACGATTCGTGGATTCGCGATCATGGGCCGATCTTTGTGAACCGCGTCAGCGGCGATGCCACCACGACGCCGGGCCAGATTGCGCTCGACTGGCGTTTCAATTCGTGGGGCGAGAAGTATGGCCCGTACGATTTCGATGATGTCGTGCCGCGGCGCCTCGGTGAGCGGTACGCCTTTCCGGTGGTCGAGCCCGGCGTGGTGCTCGAGGGCGGCTCGATCGATGTCAACGGCGCGGGCACCCTCCTGACCACCGAGTCGTGCCTGTTGAATCCCAATCGGAATCCCCACCTGACGCGCGCCGAAATCGAGGAATTCCTCCGCGTGTATCTCGGCGTCACTCAGATTCTCTGGCTCGGCGAGGGGATCGCCGGTGACGACACCGACGGGCACGTCGACGATCTCGCGCGCTTCACGGCGCCGGATACGATCGTGACGGTGGTCGAAGAGGATCCGGCGGACGCCAACTATGCCGCGCTGCGCGACAACCTCACGCGGCTGCGCGCGATGCGCAACCTCAACGGGCAGCCGTTCCGTATCGAGGCATTGCCGATGCCGCCCGCGCTTCATTATGACGGGACGCGCTTGCCGGCGTCGTACGCGAATTTTTACATCGCCAACGGCGGTATCGTGATGCCGACTTTCGACGGTCCCGCCGACGACATTGCGGCGACGACGCTCGCCCGGCTTTTTCCCGGCCGCCGCGTGGTTCGTATTCCCTCAACCGATCTGGTCTGGGGCCTGGGCGCGATCCATTGCCTCACGCAGCAGCATCCCGCGCCCTAGCCGCGCGACGGCTCGACGACGAGCCCCTGCTCGATTAGCGACCTGAGCTGATCTGCTGAATAGCCGCATAACGCGCTCAACACCTCGCTCGAATGCTCGCCCAGCTTCGCGGCGAGCCCGGGAATTTCGGGCGGCGTTTTGGAGAACTTGTGCGGCGACTTGAGCAGCAGCATCGCGCGGCCGTTCGGCGCGGTCATCTTCTGGACCATGCGAGGGCTCATCACGGGATCGCGCGCAAACTCCCCGACCGACAGCAGGCGGGCCGCGGGCAGCCGCAGTTCATCGGCGAGGATGCGAATCGTTTCGTCGTCGTTGGGCAGGGTCGCGAGCCATTCCTCGATAATCAGCTTGAGCATCTCCTGATTTTGCACGCGGCCGGGCATCGACTTGAACTCCGGCAGCATCAGCTCCTCGCGTCCGGTCCGCTGAACGAGCGCCTCCCACTGCGGCTCGGTGAAAACGCCGATGCCGATATAGCCATCCTTCGCCTTGAAAACCCCGTACGGAAAGGCGCCGGTGCGCTGCGTGCCGCCGCGCTGCGGGTCGATTTCGCCGTCGGAGGCGCTATAGGCCGCGAGTTGCCAATCGTGCGAGTTGAACACGCAATCGACCAGGGCGAGATCGATATGCTGACCCTCGCCGGTGCGCTGGCGATGGAAGAGCGCCGCGCTGATCGCGCCGAAGGCATTCACCGCGGTCATATGGTCAGCGATCGCTGAGGCCGGATAGACCGGATGGCCGTCCGGCTCGCCCATCATATGGAGCAATCCGCCTGCCGCGAGCGCGACCAGATCGTTGCCGATCCGCTGCGCGTAGGGGCCGTCCTGTCCATAGGTCGAGACCGAGCACATGACGATGCCCGGATTGACCGCGGCGATATCCTCATAGCCGAGCCCGTATCGCGCGAGCACTCCGGGCGTATAGTTCTGAAAGAAGACGTCGGCGTGCTTTGCCAGGTCCCTGAGCACGGCGGCGCCGGCGGGCCGTTTGAAATCGATACAGACGCATTTCTTGCCGCGATTGTGCATCGTGAAGTAGGTGCCGGGCGCTCCCTGACCGCCGTCGTTGGCGCTGAACCGCAACGCGCGGCTGCCTTCGCCCTTCGGCGGCGGTTCGACCTTGATGACCTCGGCGCCCAGATCGACAAACAATCGCGCCGCCACCGGCCCGGCCAGATATTGCGTCACATCGAGAATGCGAATGCCTGCGAAAATTTTCTTGTAAACCGCCATCGGACTTGAACCTTCCTTTCCCGGGACCCGCACGCCGCTCGTTCCCACCAGCGGCGGACGCCCGCCTCTTTCAATAGCGCGCCGGGATGCTAAGTAATAGCAACTCGAAAGCAGGAGAGATTCGCCATGCGTCGCGCCAAACCCGTTCGTTCCGCCCTGTTCGTCCCCGGTAACCGCGAGGACCGCATCCAGAAAGCGCCCCGCTTCGGCGCCGACGCGCTGATCCTCGATCTCGAAGACGCGGTCGCGCTTCCCGACAAGCCCAGGGCGCGACCCGTCGTGCGCAAGATGGTCGAAGAGCTCGGCCGCGCCGGGCAGACCATGATGGTGCGGGTCAACGACTTCGAAACCGGGCTGACCTGGGCCGACCTCGACGCCGTGGTCTGCAAGGAACTCTATTGCGTGATGTTGCCGAAGGTGACGGGCCCCGAGGACGTCAAGCGCGCCGACACGATTATCGAGTTTCTCGAGCGCAAACACGGCATCGAAACCGGCACGGTGCTGATCTATCCGGTGCTCGAGACCGCGCAGGGGATGCGTCAGGCGTACGAAGTCGGGATCGCGTCACCGCGCGTCGTCCACATGGGCGGCCTGACCGGCAAGGACGGCGATATCGCGCGCGCCATTGGCTTTCAGTGGACGGCCGAGGGGCATGAGGCGTTTTACTATATCTCCAAAGTGCTGCTCGACGCGCGGGCGGCCAATGTGCCCTATCCGATGGGTGGCCGCGGATGGTGGGACATCCAGGACCTCGACGGGCTACGCAAGGAGGCTGTCCTCACGAAAAATTTCGGTCACATGGGCATGCTGCTGATTCATCCATCGCACGTCGCGATCGTCAACGAAGTCTTCACGCCGACCAAGGAAGAGATCGCCCACTGGAAGGAACTGATCGCGGCGGTCGAGCAGTGCGAGCGCGAGGGCTCGTCGGTGGTGACCTTTAACGGCATGATGGTCGATACGGCGCATCTGAAGGTCGCGCGCGACATGCTCAAATGGGCGTCCGAACTGGGCGCGGTCTGACGCCCGCGGCACGTCGGCTGTCGTTCAAGCTCTGACCATTGAAAGGCGGAGACCCAATGACGCATCGATATGCGACGCTGTTGTTCGCGCTGACGTTCGCGATGACCGCGCAATTGCCGGCGCGGGGCGCGGATCAACCATCGGCCAGCCCACTGGATGAGACAATTCCGCCCGGCACCACGATAACGATGCGGAACTGGCAGAACTTCAAGCAGTACATGCCGGACGGCATGATCGCGATGTTTCAGGGAAAATTGGCCTGGAAGATGCCTGACGATGTGGCGATGGAAGTCGGGCCGCCGGTGAACTATCCACTTCCGAAGAACTATCTGGAGGCGACCGAAAAGTACGCGAGCCAGATCAAAATCGTCGAGCTGCCCGACGGCGGACTGACGCTCACGGGCTATCACGGCGGAATCCCTTTCCCGAATCCGGAAGAGCCGCACAAGGGTTGGAAGGTGCTCGCCAATCTCTGGTACCGCTATATGCCCCGGCTGATTGTCGATACCAACGGCTACACCTGCGGGATGAACGACATGGGTGGCTCGAACTGTATTTCCTATGTCTTCGTGCTGCGCCAGTTCGCCTTCAACACCGATCCCGGCAGTGATTCAACCGGCGCGCATCCCGACTTGTTCTTCACCAACTGGTTCATGCTGCTCGAGCCCGAGCAGCAAAAATACACCGCGACCCTAACCGTCGAGTATGCCGACCCGGCGCGGTCGGAAGATGCGTACGTTTTTATCCCGGCGTTGCGGCGCTACCAGGCGCTGTCGGCTTCCGCGCGATGCAGTGAAACCTCCGGCACCGACGCGACCCGCGACGATTACCAGTTCGGCTTCGACTCGAATATCACGCAGCTCAAGGTTGACTACGTGGCCCGGCGCAAGTTTCTGACTTTGGCCGATGTCAATCTGCCGAGCGAGAACTTTCCCTCCGGCTTCGATTTGCCGCTCGGCTGGCCGAAGGCTTCGATGGGCAAATGGCAGGTAAAAGACGTCGACGAAATCAGTGTCAGCCCGCTGCCCTCGCGCGGTGGCGCCAGTTGTTACAGCAAGCGGGTGCTCTACGTCGACAGCCATTTTTATACGCCGTTATGGGTCGAGAATTACGACGCCCAGATGCGGCCGCTGCGGTTTCACGCCATCTTTCCGCACACGGTCGAGGCGCCGGGAATCGGTCCGATCAACGCGAACGGTTCTGACGTCGAGGCTTTTTGGAACCTCCAACAGAATCACGCGACTTTCACCGTCGAACCGGCCGGCGACGGTCGGCATTACATCAATGGTCAGGCACCCAAGGAATACGACGATGTCCCGCGCTACAGCACTCCGTCGGGACTGAACTTGATTATGCGTTAGAGAACGATACAGCCGGGACTTCTATTTTGCGGGTTCGCGGCCTGACTTGCGCAGCGCCTGGGCGACGCCGGGCATGCGCCTCGGACCGCCGCGCCCCTCGCCTTTGTCCCATTGCGCATACTCCTGCACGCGCGTCAGGAAATGATGGGAATGGGCGTTGCGGACGGCGGTGTGGAAACCCATCTCGTCCTGCGCGTTGTTGAGCGCGAACTTGAGCATCCGCAGCGTGAATCCGTCGGTCTCGGCGATGCGCGTCGCGAGGGCCAGCGTCTCTTTTTCGAGCTCGGCGCGCGGCACGACCATATTCGCGAGCCCCGTGCGCAGCGCCTCCTGCGCGTCGATGAAACGGCTCTGGAACAGGATCTCCTTCGCTTTGCGCACGCCGACATCCCACGGCGCGGAGAAATATTGCGTGAGCGACGGCAGAAACATCGCGTCGTCCGCGGCGACGATTAGATCCATCGCGGCGGCGAACATGTACCCGCCAAAGATGCAGAAGCCCTGCACCTGCGCGATCGTCGGCTTGGGCAGATTCCGCCAGCGCATCGTGTTGTCGAGGAAAATCTCCCACGACCGGATATGCCGATTCTTCAGGCCCTTTGTATTGTAGTAGCTGTCGGGGTTGTCTTTCTCGTCGGGCGTGCCGAGATCGTGGCCGGCGGAAAAATGCTCGCCCGCGCCGGCGAGGATAATCACTTTGACCTCGTCGTCGAGCGCCGCCGCCTCGAACGCGCGATCCAGCTCCTTCAGCAACACCGTGGATTGCGCGTTGCGATAGCGCGGACGGTTGAGCGTGATCCGGCCGGTACGACCGAGCTTTTCGTAAAGAAGCTGACCATAGGTCGACATGATTATCTCCGCTGGGAGGGGTTACTGCGCGAAGAAGCCGCCGTCGACCGGCATCGGCAGCCCCGTGACGAACGACGCTCGATCCGAGCAGAGCCACGCCACCGCCTCGCCGATCTCTTCTGGCTCGCCGAGGCGTCGGAGCGGTTCGGCGCGGGCGAACCCCTGCTCGCCGCCCCGGGTCAACTGCATCAGCCGCCCGAGCATCGGGGTACGGATCGGGCCGGGACATACCGCGTTGATCCGGATGTTGTGCTTGCCGTATTCGAGCGCGGCCGCGCGCGCCAGACCCGCGACGCCATGCTTCGAGGCGACATAGGCCGGACCGCCGACCGAGCCGACGATACCCGCGACGGAGGAGGTGTTGACGATCGCGCCGCCGCCACCCTGCTTGAGCATCTGCGCGATTTCCGCCTTCATGCAGAACCAGACCCCGGTCAGATTGATCGAGAGCACGCGATGCCAGTTTTCCTCGGTGCACTTGTGGGTGAGCGCGGCCTCGCCCTCGATGCCGGCATTGTTGAACGCACAATCGAGCCGCCCGTAGGTTTCGACCGCCTTGGCGACCGCGCCTTCGACGTCGGCGTACTTCGCGACGTCGATCTTGAGACAGATCCCGGTGCCGCCGGCCTGCTTGACCGCGTTGAGCGTCTCCTGCGCGGCCTCCGCCACGATATCGGCGAGGACCAGCTTCGCGCCCTCGCGCGCGAAGACTTTGGACGTCGCGCGCCCGATTCCTGATCCCGCACCCGTAATCAATGCAACCTTGCCGTCGAGAATTCCCGCCACTTGGTGTCTCCGTTTCTTTCGATTGAACTGTGTGAGCGCCTAACTTGGAGCCCGGGTTTTGAACGGCGCGAGCGCTTTGGCCGCCCGCTCGGCCTCGCGCCGCATCAGGAGCAGGTCCGTGCCGTAGAGCAGAAATTGCGCGCCGCTATCCACTACCGCCTTGACGTTTTCGGGCTGATTGATCGCGCCCGCGGTGGCGATGCGGCGGGCTTTGCACAGCGCGTTGATACGCGCGGTCGCCTCGCGCACTTTGGGATGGCCGAACTCGCCCGGCACGCCGAGGCTCTGGGCGAGGTCCTGATGGCCGACGAGCGCCAGGTCGATTCCCGGCAAAAGGATCTCCTCGGCGTTTTCCACCGCCTCGCGCGTTTCGATCAGGACCGCGAGCAGCGTGTTGGCGTTCGCGTGGGCCATCGCGGTGCGCAGGTCGACATCTTCATAGTCGACGCCCGCGTTGTTCATGATCGCCATCCCGCGCCGTCCTTCGGGATGATACTTGGCGTACTCGATAAAGCGGCGCGCCTCCTCACCACTGCGGAAGTGCGGGGCGATCAGGCTCTGGCAGCCGGTGTCGAGCAGCCGGGTCACGTACTGATACTGCAGATCGGGGACGCGCACGACGGGCGTGATTCCCGCCGCGTGCGCATGCGCGACCATATCGACCACGGTCTCGAGGTTGTAGGACGAATGCTCGGTGCAGATGAAAACGAAGTCCATGCCGGCCTGCGCCAGCGTATGCAGCACGCCGCGGGCGCGGGTTTCCCACAGGATCGTGCCGAGCGCGATACCACCGGATTTGAGCGTTGCGCGGAGCCGATTGACACGCATGGCGGTTACTTCCAGATCTGCGTGATGAGTTCCGTATCGAGATAGGCGGTGCCCTCGCTCACCTTGCCATTCTCGAAGCGCATCACCCAGCAGTAGGTCTGGTTGTAGATCGTGCCGTTTTTAGCGGTCGCGCGTCCTTCCCACTGGAGCGCGATCTTTTCGCCATCCGCGAGGATGTCACGCACGGTCGGCTGAATCGCGCTGGCGAGCTTGGTGCCGAGCGGCTGCACGGCGCCCTCCTCAAACGCGCGCTTGCTCGTATACGTACGCGAAACCGGCGTGCTGCCGATAACTGTCCAGTGGACGTCGTCGGCGAGCAGGGCAAAGAAGGCCGAGCCGTCCCCGCGACTCCATTTCGCGAACGCGTCTTCGACCAGCTTCCTGTTTTCCATTGCGCTCATAAGAAGACTCCTCTTTGCGGCTTGCATAGCATATCGCAATCCAACCCACCACGGCGGCAGCCCTTGTGCGAGCCTCATTGACCAGTACAGTGGAGTCAGTGCAACCCAGGAAGAGTGAAATCCAATCAACAAAAGATAATTTTGACACTGTTGACGGAAGTGAAAGCAGCGGAGTCGGCGCAACCGACCGGGAGATGATTAGTTCTCAATATGGTTCTTTAATCTTCTTGGGCCTATCATTGACCGGAATTGTGGAATCTGGAACAGCTTGTAGCGACAACTAGTGCTGTGCAAAAAATAATCTCAAAGAAGTGCTTTTAGACATGCAGATGACTCGCGATTAGCTTCGTGAGAAGATAAGCTTCGAGCGGGTAGGATAGACTGAATAATCATATTCAGGCAGACGTTTGGGGGAGCGACTGCGACATGGCTACACAAGAAGAAGTTTTCACCATCAAGGAACTGTCGGAACACCTCCGGGTTCATCCGACAACGATCTACCGCTTATTGCGGCAGGGTCGTCTACCAGGGTTTAGGGTCGGCAGCAACTGGCGGTTCAACCGCACGGCGATCGAACAGTGGGAAGTTGCGCAGGCTTCAAAATTTCCCCCGCCGATCACGCGCGGTCGACGCAAGCGGACGTAGAGTCTGGCCCGCGCCAGGCTCGGTCCGCGAGGTGTAAGTTCTCGCCCGGTTCGTTTCTCCGCGACTCAGCTCAAAAGAAATTCTGCTAGGACCGACCGTCGGCCCGAGCAAAGAACCCAGGCCTGCGTTTGACAACCGTCCTCTAAACCGCGTAGCTAACGGGCAACGCCGCCCGGGAGTTTGTCGTCGAGATGCCAACCAAGTACGCAGACGTGCAAGGTTACGCGACTTATTACTATTATGTCGGCAAAACCACGCTGCCCGATGTTACGCCGGATCTGTCCCGCGGGCGCCGTCTTCTCCTGATTCACGCCGCGGGCTCCAACGGCCATGCCTGGCACTACCAGTACGATCACCTCGGCCAGGCGCATAGTCCCGTCGCACTCGATCTGCCCGGTCACGGCCGCAGTTCGGGGGTCGAAGGTCTGCCGAGCGTGCAGGATTATGCGGACTTCGTCGCCAGGTTTCTCGACACGCTGAAAATCGATTCGACCGTGCTGGTAGGCCGCTCAATGGGCGGGGCGGTCGCGATGGACTTCGCCGTACGGTATCCGTCGCGCGTGCAGGCGCTCGTGCTGGTCGCGACGTCCGCCAAATTCGCGATTCCGCAGGACCTGATCGACACCTGGCGGGCCGTCACGATGGGCCGTGCGGGGCAACCGTTTAACAACGCCGGCTACTCGCCGAAGACGGTGTCGACCCGGCCCGAAGTGATTCGTGAAGGCTGGGGCGAGCAGATCCGCACCGATCCGCGCGTACGCTGGGGCGATATCGTGGCCTGCACGAAGGTTGATTTGCGCGATCAGCTGGCGCGCATCAGCCAGCCGACGTTGATCATCGCGGGGGCCGACGACGAGACTACGCCTCCCGCCATGGCCGAGGTCCTCAAGGGCGGGATCAAGGGATCGCGGCTCGAAGTAATCGCCGACGCGGGTCATTCTGTCACCACCGAACAGCCGGCCGCGGTCAACGCGGCGATCGAACAATTCCTGACCGGGTTACGCTAGAGGGAGCGCAGGCATGAGTCTGAGCCGCAAGACCGCAGTGGCGGGCGTGTACGAGCATCCGAGCCGGTTCGCGCCGGACAAGAACATGCATCAGATAATGGCCGAGAGCATCCGCGGTGCGCTCGACGATTGCGGGCTGACCATCAAGGATGTGGACGGTCTCTGTTCCGCGGGTATCGGGATGAGTGCGATGGGAATCGTGGGGCTGTGCGACTACCTGAACCTCACGCCCAATTTCATGGACGGCACTAATATGGGTGGCTCGTCCTTCGTCGCGCATACCGCGCACGCCGCGGCGGCGATCAATGCGGGGCTCTGCGAGGTCGCGGTCATCGTCTATGGCTCGACCGCCGCGTCGTCGCGCTTCGCGGTGGGGACCGGCGGCGGCCTTGGGGTCGGCGATCCCTGCCATATGTTCGAGTCGCCCTACGGGCCGACCACGGTTGGGGCCTACGCGATGGTCGCGCAGCGCCACATGCATGACTACGGAACGACGCCCGAGCAGCTGGCCGAAATCGCGGTCACGATGCGCCATCATGCGTCGCTCAATCCGGCCGCCAAGTATCGCGATCCGATCACCGTCGAGGACGTGTTGGCCTCGCGCATCATCTCGTCGCCGCTCCATCTGCTCGATTGTTGCATCATCAGCGATGGCGGCGGTGCGCTGGTCGTGACTTCCGCCGAGCGCGCACGTGACCTCAAGAAAAAGCCCGCGTATATCCTGGGCACCGGCGAGACCTCACGCCACGCGGCCCGGGGCCAGCGCGATTTTCTCGAAATAGCGGCGCATCAGTCGGGCCGCCTCGCTTTCGAGCGCGCCGGAGTCACCCATAAAGATATCGGCATGGCGATGATCTACGACTCCTTTACGATTACGGTGCTGGCGACGCTGGAAAATCTGGGCTTTTGCCAGCGCGGCGAGGGCGGCAGTTTCGTTACCGGCGGCCGTCTGCGTTATGACGGAGAGTTGCCGATCAACACCGACGGCGGCGGGCTTTCCTCCAACCATCCCGGGATGCGCGGAATTTTTCTGGTGATCGAAGCCGTGAAACAGTTGCGCGGCGAATGCGGACCGCGCCAGGTCAATGATTGCGCGGTGGCCTTGTGCAATGGCACCGGCGGTGAGCTGGGCACCCGTCATTCCGCCGCGACCTTGATCCTCAGCAATCGGTGAGTCACGACCATGCCTGACGAAAAAGAAAAGAGACGTTACGCCAAGCCGCTCCCGCATATCGACGAGGAGACGCGGCCCTGGTGGGAAGCGGCCCAGCGCCACGAACTCTATATCCAGCAGTGCCGCGATTGTGGCGACCGCCGGTTTCATCCGCGCACGCTCTGCACCAATTGCATGTCGTCGCGGACCGAATGGGTCAAGTGCGGCGGGCGCGGCAAGATTTATACCTTCACCGTGACCAACCAGAATGGAAGCGCCGGCTTCCGCGACTCCTTGCCGTATGTGCTGGCGTGGGTGGAGCTCGATGAAGGCGTCAAGCTGCTGACCAATATCGTCGATTGTCCCCTGGCCCAAGTCAAAATCGACATGCCGGTCGAGGTGGTGTTCGACGATGTCACGCCGGACGTGACGCTGGTCAAATTCCGCCCCACCCACTAATCCGCGGCTGAAAGCGAACGCGCGCGTTATTGCGCCCTCACGGGCAGCATGCGCTCAGCTCCGCTCGGATTCCTTTTCGCTCCTTCGATTATCTGCTAGACTACGCGCTCAAAGTCGAGCTAGCGTTGCTTAAGGAGATCGAAGATGCGACCTGCACACTCGCGATTTCTGACGATTATCAGCGGTATCCTCGTGTTAGCGTTCGTGACTCTAAGTGCTCACGCTCAAGCATTCGCCACCGACGAGAGCATATTCGGCGAAAGCATATTGTTGAACTTCGATCAGTCCAACGGCAGCTTCCCCTCGGCCTTGGTCAGGGATAGCGCCGGCAATCTCTATGGCACAACCATGGCCGGTGGAGACCCCCTGAACGGGCCTCAGCTGGGCACCGCTTTTGAGCTCCTGCCTCCGAAAACCAGCGGAGAAAGCTGGCAGGAGATAATCCTGTGGAATTTTGGCAACGGTACCGACGGCTGGGACCCTCAGGCGGCCTTGGTGCGGGACGCCAGTGGTAACCTCTACGGCACGACTTCTCGTGGTGGAGTTGACGGCGAAGGCACCGCCTTAGAGCTCTCGCCGCCGTCCAGCAGAGGCGCGGCATGGACTGAGACCATCCTGTGGAACTTCACGAAAGGCGCGGACGGGGGCGAGCCGCTCGCTCCTCTGATTTTCTTCCTCAATACGAGTTCTCTCCTCGGCACGACCAACATCGGCGGCGTTAACGGTGGAGGAACCGCATTTGAGCTGACGCCGCCAACCGTCGCCGGCGCCGGTTGGACCGAGTCAACGCTTTGGAGCTTTGGGAAAGGCGCGGACGGCGCGCAGCCGGCGGCCGGGCTGATCGCGGACCGCATTGGCTACACTTTTTACGGCACAACTTCGAGCGGCGGAGCTTATTTCAACGGTTCCGCGGGCCAGCTCGGCGGCACCGTTTTCCGCTTGAGCGCACCTACCTCTGGCGGCAAACGATGGGGCGAGAAGGTGCTCTGGAGCTTTTGCGGTAGCACTGCCGATGGTTGCGCGCCCGTGTCGCCCCTCATGTTGGACACTGCTGGCAATGAATCGGGCAATCTCTATGGCACGACCCAGTACGGTGGTCCTAACGGCTGCGGCCTGGCTCCGGCGCAAGACGTCGGCTACCCAATCTACCAATGCGGCACCGCTTTCCAGCTCGCGCGCACTTCCAACAATCTGAATGCCACTTGGGCTGAATCGGTAATTTGGAACTTTGGCAGCGGCACTGACGGCTACCTGCCGCAGGCCGGCCTGATCAAGGTCGGCGAGCCGGGCAGCTGTCTATATGGGACGACCGCCCGAGGCGGCATTTACGCTAATCCGCTGCCGCAAAATCCCGGAGGGACGGCGTTCGAGCTGTGTCCTCTGACTACGGGCGCGGCGAACGAAAAAATCCTTTGGAACTTCGGCGGCTTTACCGGGGATACGGAATTTCCTTCCGCCCTGGTTTTTGGCCCGAACCAAACCACGCTGTACGGCGCGGGCGCCGGCGGCGGTGATCCCGGCGATGGCACGGTGTTCCAGGTGATAATACCCGACTGACATGGTTCTTTCGGCGAGGGTACGGTGTTCGAACTCTCGAATATCGGCGATTAGCAACGCCGGCAGCCCTGACGGGTTATCGCTTAGACAGGGAATCAGGTTAGAATAACGCTGCCCGTCGAGGCTGGCTCGAGCGGCGTGGTCCCCACGCGATCACGCCGCGTAAATTGCGCCCGGCGAGGCGAGGGATCCCGCAATTGAGCACTGTTCTCGACCTGCACAGCCATAGCGAAGCCTCGGAGGATAGCCGCGCGCCGCTTGAGGCCTACCTCAACTGGCTCAAGCTGCGCCATGCCGAACGCCCGGTCAACGGGATTGTTCTGACCGAGCATCGCCAGTTCAACCAGGCCGCCGACTACCGTGCCCTTGAGGATAAATTCGGCCTGATGGTGCTCAAGGCTTCCGAGGTCGAGACCGACTACGGCCACGTCCTGGTCTTCGGGGTGACCGGCGAGATGACGGCGCGCTTCGACTTCGCCAACGTGCGCTTGCCCGCGCAGGAAGTAATCGACGAGGTGGCGCGGATGGGCGGGGTCGCGATTCCGTGTCATCCGGGGCGGCCCAACGTCGGCCTCTGCGAGCATTACACGAAGAAACCGCCGCTCGAAAATGTGATCGCCGTCGAGGTGCTCAACGGCGGCTCGCGCAAGGGCGAAGACGAGCGGAGCGAAGCGCTGGTGCGGCAATACGGTTACGGCGCGATCGGCGGTTCGGACAGCCATCTGGTGAGTCTGATCGGGCTCTGCGCGACCAGGTTCGACGCGGACATTCGCACGATCGAAGATCTGGTGCGCGAACTCCGGGAAGGCGCTTACGAACCAGTGGATTTCCGGCCGCGGCGCAAACCGGTTCCGCACGCGGTGCCGGTCGAGGTAAAGTAAGTCATGGCGGTGAATTACGATCCAGCGATTATCGGGCGGGTGTTCGAAACCACCGATCCGGTGCCGGTCGACGCGGCGACGATTGCGACGTTTGCCGCCACGATCGGCGATACCAATCCGCTCCACGTCGATCCGGAAGCGGCGCGACAGGGCCCCTACGGCGGTCTCACGGCGCCGCCGTCATTCGCGGTCACCTTCCGCAACGGCCGGCATTTTTTCGAGCACGTGCCCCGTTTCGGCAAGCAAGGCTTCGACGCCGGCAAGGACGTCGAATTCGTCGCGCCGATTCGTCCGGGCGACGCGATCACGCTAAGCTCCCACGTCAAGGAGATCTACGAAAAGACCGGCCGCAGCGGCTCGATGGTCTTCGTGGTGATCCGTTCGACCCTGACGAATCAGCATGGCGCGGTGGTCGCGCACGTCGACCATCGCTTCATGAACCGGACGTGAACCCGATGCCTGAAAAAGTAATGCGCTACGAAGATGTAAATATCGGCGACGCCCTAGGTCCGGAAGAGATGTATCTGAGCAAAGATCAGGTGCGCGCCTACGCCAAGGCGATGGGGATGTGGGTGGCGCGCTTCACCAACGACGAGGAGGCGCGCAAGGAGGGTCTGCCCGGGATGATCACGCCGGGCAACATGAGCCTCGCCATCCTGAGCAAGCTGGTCACTGACTGGATCGGGACGGGCGCCGCCAGGATGACCCGGCTCGGCACGACCTATCGTCAACCGGTCATCCCCGACCACACCGTCGCGCTCCATGGCTTCGTCACGCACAAGAACGACGAAGAGCGGACGGTCGAGATGGACGTGTGGATCGAAAGCGAAGACGCCGAGCGGCTGGTGATCGGCACCGCCACCGTGCAGTTCCCGAAATAGCCGCGCACGATTCTTTGGCGGGCGAGTTCCGTCGGTGATGCTACCGGACACACGTGGATGAACCTCGACGAAGTTGATCTAAAAAATCCGGACCTCTACGTCGCCGGCGTGCCGCACGAAATCTTCACCCGGCTGCGGCGCGAAGATCCGGTTCACTGGAACCCGGAGCCCGACGGCCGCGGCTTCTGGTGCGTCACGAAGTATGACGACATCGTAGCGATATCGAAGAATCCGGCGGTGTTTTCCTCGGCGCGCGCCCACGGCGGCCATCGCATGTTCGACGAGCAAGAGGTTGGCGTCGCCGGCGTCGGAGCGGCGGAGACTGACGCGCCGATGATCAGTATGGATCCGCCCGAGCATAACCGCTTCCGCCGGATGCTTTCGCCCACGTTCAGCCCCTCGCGACTAAAGCCACTCGAACAACGGATCGAGGCCCGCGTCGCCGCTATCCTCGACCGCCTTGGCAACCGCACCGAGTGTGAGTTCGTCGCCGAGGTCGCCGCGGAGTTACCGGTCCAGATGCTCGCCGAGCTGCTCGACGTCCCGCAAGAGGATCGGCTCAAGCTCTTTGATTGGTCCAACTCGCTGATCGCCGAGGATGATCCCGAGTTGCGCAAGAGCCCCGCGGCGATGGCCAGCGACGTCAGTCAGATGGCCGCCTATGCGGAACGGCTGTGGGAGGAGCGCCTCGCGCGCCCCGGCTCGGACCTCATCAGCATGCTGGTCCACTCGCGCCTCGACGGCGAGGCGATGAGCAAGGAGCAATACCTCGGTACGTTCATCCTGCTGGTCGTCGCGGGTAACGAAACCACCCGCAATTCGCTGTCGGGCGGCGTGATCGCGCTCGCCCAGTTTCCCGACGAGCGCCGCCGGCTGGTCGAGAATCCCGCGCTGCTCGGTTCGGCCGCCGCCGAGATCGTCCGCTATGTCAGCCCCATCATGCATATGCGGTGTACGGCGGTCGTCGATACGGAGTTGCGGGGCAAACAGATCCGCGCGGGCGACAAGGTGATCCTCTGGTACGTTTCGGCCAATCGCGACGAAGCGATTTTTACCGATCCGTTTCGCTTCGATGCGGCCCGCGCCGAGCTACCCCAACTGGGCTTCGGCACCGGCCAGCACTATTGCCTGGGCGCGCGGCTGGCCGAGATGCAGTTGCGCATCTTCTTCCGCGAGTTCCTGCGCCGCTATCCCGTCGCGACACCCAGCGGTCCGATCCGCCGGATGCGCTCGAACTTCGTGGCCGGGATCAAGGAACTACCGGTCCGCCTGCGCTGATCGCCGTCAGATGACGAGTTCAGCCGGCCGCGGCGGAGGCCGTCGACGCCTGCTGGGCCTGTTTCAATTCGGCACGGGTGGTCTTGAGGGTACGCAGCATCGGCAACAGGGCGTGCTCGACAAAGTGGCGCGGGCTGATCCCGGCGCCGGAGGTGCGCAGCCGTTCCTGGTAGTGGGGAATGAGCCCGTCACCGGGCATCTTGAAGTCCGCGATCACCTGCGCGAGATCAGCCAACGTCCCGGTGCGATCTTCCACCAGCTCCAGTTGCACCATCTCGCGATAAAAGCCGGCGTGCGCGGCTTCGTCCCGGCTGACAAAGCCGAAGATGGTTTCGAGCACTTCGTCCCCTGCGGTTCGCGCCAGTTCCTTCTGCGCCTTATACGCGAGAAAGGTCGCCTGTTCCTGCAGGGCGCCGTAACAAGCCATCCGCCGGGCGGTCTTGAACGGCAGTTGCCAGGCTTGCGCATAAAGGTCGTCTTCGAGCCGGCCCATCTGCGCCTCCGAGCGCAGCCCGGAGCGGAGCAGATATTCCCGGAAAACCAGCCCGTGTTTCGCTTCCTCCTGCGTCCAGCACATCTGAAACCAGGCCGAGCCGAAGCGCGCCCGGGTCAGGGCAAGCCCGTTGCTCGCGTAGTCCGGGACATACATCTCTTCGGCGCAGTAGGTCTCGATCCGGACCGCTTTGCTTTCGCTGTTGCCGGAGCTATCGAGGCGATCCCAGGGCACGTCGTCGAAGACGCTCCAGCGCCGCTTACGTTCGGCGGTCTGGAAGAATTCACGGTAGGCTTCGTTAACCCCCGCGCGAAAGCTGGCTGAGTCGCTCATCGTCGTCGTCGCTCCTGCGTCGAGACGGTTTGCCACCTGCGCCTCGGTTGACTGGGAAGAAGTGCCCTTAACCTTGTTAGCCGGAACAGACACGCCGCCTCGGTCGCCGCTGGCCGGCGAGTTGTGCGAACGTATCCACGGGTAAAGTCAGATTATTATGTTAAGAGGGCAGGCACAATGGGGTACGCAATCCAGCCGTCGAAGCAGGCGGCCGGCTGCTAGAGTAGGGCGCCGCGGAAGGGTTCGTCGCGCGGCGGTGGATACTGCAGCAGGTTGATCGCCCAGCGGCGCGCCTGGCGTAGCGCCTCCTCGGCGCGCCGGAACAGCCGCTCCCGCTGCATCGTGCTCCAGACGTACACGTCGACCGACGGCTCGTCAGCCAGAGTGACGTCGATCATCCAGTCCTCGAGCTGTGGGCCGCAAATCAGCAGCCGCAAGAGGCGGCCATGGTCGAGCACCACGCCGCGTGCCTCGCGCGGCAATCGGAACTCCTCTTTGATGCGCTTGACCAGCCGCGCCGGATAGTGCTCCTCGGTCATCGGGACGTAGGCCCAGTCGCCGGGCGGGGGATTGGCGGCCTGCGCGATCCGGAGGTTGTTGTCGGTCAGGTCGTCCTTGGCGCGATCCTGGTTGTAGTCCTTGGCGACCGTGTAGAAGCTCATCGCCACGGGGAGCTGGGGCAGATCAGTCTCGGCCTTGATCTGCTTGGGCTTCTTGACGATGGTTTCGACCCACCATCGATTTTCGACGTTCGGCTTATTCGCCATTACCGGGAAGTCTACGCCGCGCCGGGCGGACGCGACAGTCCTGCCTCAGCGCGCCGCCGCGCGATTGCTCCGCCGCGGCCGGGAACGTGCAACGGCTTGAACGGCGCGGCGCCGGCGTCGCGCGATCGCGGGCCGTTGCGCGAGAGCCGCGCGCCGCCGCGATACTACAGCCCGTGGTTTCGCGGCGCGCCGCAAACCGCGCACCATCAGCTGCGTGAAGACCTCGGCCTTGCGCTCAGCGTCGGTCCAGAAGAGATAGTGCCCCAGTTCATGGTAGACGGTCTGCACCCACATCCGTTCACTGTTGTAGATCCGTCCCCGCTGCCAATTCTCCGGATGAACCAGGTGGATGCGGCCGTCCTCGAAGGTTTTGCCCGCAGCTTTGCCCCAATCGATATATTCGCACCATTCGATTCTTGGTGGCTTGATCGCGTAGTACCGGCAAAAATCGGAAATGGCCTGGCGAAAGACGCCGGGTCGCTGCTGATAGAAGAATTCAACCAGCTTGCGATCCATTTCCCTGCGGCGAATTACGGGTGGAACGAGCATGCGCACGAAATGTGACCCTCCAAGATTGAGGGTCGATGATAAAAGGCGGAGTGGAACCGAGTCAAACGGCGGGCTGCAACGCGCGCCGCGAGCGGTGCCATAGTATGTCTTTACGTGCAGTGTGATGGCAAGTCTATCATTTAAGTCGGCAGGGGCACCCAAGCGCACATGAGGTACGATCTCGCGCCCAAATGGGGTGAAAGGAGGGGGCGCGCCGAGGCCCTTGGGTGTTGCGTGGGGGGAAGGTAGGTCCTGCGGCGCGCCCCGAGGAATCAGGCGGGTACGACGGCTAGATGCGCGCGGCGCCGACGCCGTACCCGGTTGGCTGTCATATGTTGCGCCCGGCTCGATTCCTTCAGGCGCAAACGGCCTACGCCCAGCCGTGCAGCGCCCGCGTGGCCCATGGTCAGGCCGCTCAGCCGTCGGCGTAAAATCTCGGAGTCGATATTCAGCGCATCGCAGATACTGTCGAAAGAGAACGGATAGGCCGTCCCGCGCATGTTGACCCACTGGGCAGCCTCGGCGAACGCCCGGCGTTTGCGCGCGCTGCCCAGCCGCTGCCAGCCTTGCAGGATATTGATCGCGTCGACCATCACGGCCAGCATCAGACGCTGTTCACTGCAAAGTCCGGTTGTCCCCATCGCGCCAAAATATTGCGCCGGAAGAATGATGTCAGTGAGTCCAAGATCCGCGTCAAATACGTTCGTTGCCGCTGCTTCCATTGCCTTATCGCTCCTCCCTTAAGTAATGGCTCGTGATAATTCCGTCAGGAACTCTATCTAGAAGCCATCCACGCCTTGTTAAACTGTATCACCACTAATTACGATGATAAAACATGTGTAGCATGATCAAATCACACGAAGCAATGCATTTAAGATGTTTGACCATGTTATAACTTCAAGAATAATGTCCAAACATTCAATATACATAAGAATCATGCCGTACAATCTTTATCTGTGTCGTATTCTCTCGATAGATGAAGTGTTCGGAAGCGAAAGTTGTGCCAATAACAGCAAAAGATGCGTTCGATTAGGAGCACCTCCTTTGGCACTGAATTTTCTGCGATAAGCGAAGATGCGGAAAAGCTCCGTTCGACTATGAATCAGTCGTTTTTGTTACACTGTCCCTGGCCGTCCCTTCCCGGTACAATCGGGGGATGCTTCACCGTTTTGGGTAGGGCGGCTCAGGGCAACGGCGCGGCGATTACGCCTGAAACTGCAAAAGAGCGAATCAATGACGCAACAACGCGGAACGCGAAAGTTCAGGATTGGCGGGGTCGAAGTCGGTGGCGACGCGCCGATCGTCGTTCAATCGATGTGCGCGACGCGCACGATCGATATTGACGCGACGGTCGCGCAGACTCATCAGCTCGCCCGGGCGGGCGCCGGAATCGTCCGGATCGCGCTCGATAACGAAAAGGAAGTCCCGGCGCTGAAGGAGATTCGCGCGCAGACGCCGGGCGTCACGTTGTCGGTCGATCTGCAGGAAAACTACAAGATTGCGGGCAAGGTCGCGCCCTATGTCGATAAAATCCGTTATAACCCCGGCCATCTGCATCATATCGAGAAAGCGAAATCGATTCCCGACAAAGTCCGCTGGCTGACCGACATCGCGCGCGACCACGACCTCGCAATTCGGATCGGGGTCAATTGTGGCTCGGTCGCTCCGGCCTTTCTCGAACAGTACCCCGGCGACCAGCTCGCCGCGATCGTCGAATCCGCCGCGCATCACTGCGATCTGATGGATCAGTTCGGCTTCACGCGTTTCGTGGTCTCGCTCAAGGACTCCGATCCGGCCAAGGTGCTCGACGCCAATCGCCGCTTCGCCAAACGCCGTCCCGACGTTCCGCTGCATCTGGGCGTGACCGAGGCGGGTCTGCCGCCCGACGGCATCACCAAGACCCGGCTGGCCTTCGAGAAGCTTCTCGCCGATCAGGTCGGCGACACGATCCGCGTCTCGCTCACGCTCCCCAACGAGCGCAAGCACGAGGAGGTCCTCGTCGGCCATCAGATTATCGAGGACGTGAAGGCGGGCCGCTTCATCTCGGTGCCCGATTTCGGCGCCGGGCTGAATATCATCTCGTGTCCCTCCTGCTCGCGGGTCGAGAACGAGAAGTTCGTCGAGCTCGCGCAGGAGGTTAAAGCGCTGACCAATTATGCAGCGCAATACCGGATCACGATCGCGGTCATGGGCTGCCGGGTGAACGGTCCAGGCGAGACCGACGACGCGGATCTGGGCCTCTGGTGCGGGCCAACGACCGTGAATCTCAAGCGCAAGGCCCGCAAGCTCGGCAACTTCAAATACGACGACGTGCTCGGGCGTTTACGGCTAGAAGTCGACAAGCTGATCGCCGAACGGACTGCGGCGCAAAACTAAGAGATGCGGGTCGTCGCGCGGCCAAAATAAATACGACCGTGCCGGAGGCGCGGAACAGGGGGTGGCGGAGTCTGCGACGCGCGGCCAAAACATAAGATGACGCATCTTGAGGTGGCGCGCGCGATGATGGCGACGTCGCTCGGCTTCCACATCATCTTTGCCGCCGCCGGAATCGCCTTGCCGCTGATGATGGTCGTGGCGGAATGGCGCTATCACGCGACCGGCGAGCAGGTCTACCTGACGATCGCGCGGCGCTGGGCGCGAGCCGCCGCGATCCTGTTCGCGATCGGCGCGGTCTCGGGCACCGTACTCTCCTTCGAGCTGGGGCTGCTCTGGCCGCGCTTCATGGGCTGGGCCGGTTCGGTAATCGGGATGCCGTTCTCGCTCGAAGGCGTCGCCTTTTTTGCCGAAGCCATCTTTCTCGGAATCTACATGTACGGTTGGGACCGCCTGACGCCGCGCGCGCATCGCGCGGCCGGGGTGATGGTCGCGATTAGCGGGGTTTTCTCCGCCGTTTTCATCCTCAGCGCCAACGCCTGGATGAATACGCCGGCTGGCTTCCGGATGGTCGACGGTGAGCCCGTGGATATCCACCCAATCGCCGCGATGTTCAACAAGGCCGCTTTCACCGAAATTCTGCACATGGTGGCCGCGGCCTACGCGGCGATCGGCTTTCTGGTGGCGGGCATCCACGCTTCGCAATTGATCCGTGATCGCGACGTCGACTTCCATCGGCGCGGTCTCGCGATCGCGCTGCTGATCGGCGGAGTCAGCGCGGTGGTTCAACCGATAATCGGCGACATGGCCGCGCGCGAGGTCGTGCAGGATCAACCCTTGAAACTGGCCGCCTTCGAATGTCTCTTTAAAACCCAGCGCGACGCACCATTGGCGATCGGCGGATTTCCGGATCAGACCGCCGAACGGCTCGAGTTCGGGATTGAGATCCCGTACCTACTGAGCATCCTCGCTTATCACGACCCGCATGCTTTGGTCCGCGGACTCGATTCGTTCCCGCGCGAGGATTGGCCGGAGCCCCTCGCCGCGGTCCATTTCGCGTTTCAAATCATGGTTGGGATCGGCACGGCGATGGCGGGACTCGCCCTGTGGGCGGGCTGGCTATGGTGGCGGCGCCGTACGGTGTTGGATTGCAAATGGTTTCTGCTGGCGCTCATCGCGGCGACGCCACTCGGGCTGATCGCAATCGAGTCGGGATGGGTGGTCACTGAAGTCGGCCGCCAACCATGGATCATTTACGGCGTGATGCGAACGGCGGCGGCGGTAACGCCGATGCCCGACCTGCGTTTTGCGTTCGCGATCTTTCTCACCTTGTACCTGATCCTTGCCCTGATGGTTCTCGGGACGATCCGCTGGATGATTGCGACGGGCGCCGAGATTCCGACCCTCGCGACGGGGCAGGGCTAGCCGGCGATGTGGCTCCAGGACATGGTTGCGGCGGCGCTGCTGATCGCGCTGATCGTCTACGTGTTGACCGGCGGCGCGGACTACGGCAGCGGTGTCTGGGACCTGTTGGCGCGCGGCCCGCGCGCCACGGCGCAACGGCGCCTGATCGAAAAATCGATTGGACCGATTTGGGAAGCCGACCACGTCTGGCTGATCCTGGTGGTCGTCATTCTGTTCGTCGGCTTTCCCCGCGCTTATGCCACGATCTGCACGACACTCCATCTGCCACTGCTGGGCATGTTGCTGGGAATCGTGTTGCGCGGGGCGGCGTTCAGCTTTCGCGCTTATGGGCCGGGCGATCCGCGCTTCGAGCATCGCTGGGATCGGGTCTTTGCGCTCGCGAGCACGATAACTCCCCTGCTGCTGGGCGTTACGGTCGGCGCATTGGCCCAAGGGCAACTGCGGCCGGAGCCGGCGCGGATCGAAGATTTCATCGACCCATGGTTTGGGACGTTTCCGTTCGCCGTGGGGATCATGACGCTCGCGATTTTTGCCTACCTTGCGGCAGTGTATGCGACCGTCCAGGCGCCGCCGGGCGCGGCGGTAGCGGAGGACTTCCGGCGGCGCGCGATCGGTAGTGCGGTCATCGTCGGCGCCATTGCGGGCGTGGTGCTGCTCCTTTCGCGGGATCACGCGCCGGTCATCTGGCAAGGACTTACGCAGCGGCGATGGACCTGGCCGCTGATTTGGGCGACCACGCTCCTCGCACTGGGGGCGCTGTACGGCTTGTGGTCGCGACGCTACGAGTTGGCGCGATTTTGCGCGGCTGGCCAGATCGTTCTGACCCTGATCGGCTGGGGCGCGGCGCAGTTTCCCTATCTGATCGTCCCGACCCTCACGATTCAGCAGGCCGCGAGCGACCCCCGCACGCTGAAGCTGCTCGTCGGGGCGTTGCTTTTTGGCGCCGTGGTCCTGATTCCGAGCTTCGGCTATCTCTATCGGCTGTTCGTGGTGGTCCGCACCGAGCCATCAGGGCTGAGCGGTGGGTCGCCCTAGAGCGGCAAGAGCCAAGCGCAAAGCAGAAAGACCGCGACGAAAACCACGATCGCTATTACGATCTTAAGCGGATGCTCTTCAACCTCCGGCCAAAAAGGCCACCAGGGGAATGGATTCCTTTTGACAGGTTGAGCCACACTTAACCGTAGCACCCCATCTCCAGCGTTACACCCTGCTGAAAAGTGGTGCGGCTACGACCGATAGTCGGGGATGATCCGTTCCGCGAAGCGGCCGACCCAGGCGCGATCGGCGGGGGTAACGGAAAAGATAATGTGGGTCACACCTGCGGCGACGTAAGCGTCGACCTGGCGGCGCGCGTCGTCGAGCGGAAACGTTCCCGCCACCAGGACCGATTTCTCGATCGTCGCGGGGTCACGTTCGAGCCGCCGGCAGTGTTCTTCGAGCACCGCTATCTTGTGGCGGAAGATCTCGGGCGTGCCGAACGAGTTCCACATCTGCGCGTGCCGCGCGACGATCCCCAGCGCGACCTTTTCCCCGCTCGCCCCGATTAGAATCGGCGGATGCGGTCGCTGGATTGGTTTCGGATTGAAGCTCGCATTTTCGAGCTTGAAATGCTTGCCGCTGAAATTCGCGCGCTCCTGCGTCCATAGCAGCTTGATCATTTGGAGCGCCTCATCGAGCCGGCTGAGCCGCCCGCCGGTCGTATGGAACGGGATGCCGTACTCCTGATGCTCCAGCTCGAACCAGCCGGCGCCTATTCCGAGAATCAGCCGGCCGCCGCTGATGATATCCACTGTCGTCGCCATCTTGGCGAGCACCGCGGGATGGCGATAGGTGTTGCCGGTGACCATCAGGCCGAGGCGCACACGTTTAGTCGCCATCGCGAGCGCGGCGAGCGCCGTCCAGCCTTCGAGACACGGTCCCGTCGGATCGGAAAAGATCGGCAGGAAATGATCGAACGCCCAGGCGGTGTCGTAGCCCAGCGTATCAATCTCCTGCCAGAGCGCGAGCAGCTCGGTCCACGACGTATGCTGCTGCGGCGTCTGAATCCCGAAGCGGATGGGAAAAGTTGTCATGGATGGTTCCTGTTTCGGATGAATTCCTTTTGTTTGTCATTCCCGTGCGTGGCTGCCGCGCGAGGAATCCCGGATCGGTCACCAACTCACCCTCTCAGACGGAAGGTATAATCCGGGTTCCGGAATAATCCTGGCGGTGAGTTGGGGACAAGGACCGCGACTCTGAACCGGGAAGGAATAAAGCTGCATTCGTCAATTCCGGCCGGGACGATGCGAGCGGGCTCACGCGAGAGCTGAGAGCCTTGAAAGTGGCGTCGCTAGCCGTCCGGTCCCGGCGCACCGAGTCCGCTTAGCATAACAGATTGTGGCTCGCTATGTCTTGTGATTGTGTCCTGACAATGATGGGTTACTCTGGCTTCCGCGCGGATACCTCGTCCCAATTCGTCCTGAATTCTGCAAAGTGAGGATCGGTCCCGTTTGGATAATCAGCCCTTGCCAGAATCCGGTCGGCGGGTATGTATCTGGCATTACATCGCAGGTTCTGGCGGATGGATGCTATTCCCACGCGAGGCAGATCCTCCCAAGAGGTTTCGAACCATTCCCGCTCAACCCGCACCGCATAGACGACCGGGTGCCCGCCAACAGTGGCTTCGACGAGTTCCTTTTTTGCCTCTCGCACCTTCATCCGAAGTGCGTTCAACCGCTGCTCGTCTCCCAGCGCTTCGCTCGCGGCTCGGGTCAGAGCGTGCTCCCCATGAAATCGCAGCGCGGCGTCCCATCGCGCCTTTATTGCCCAGCGTGCCTCGGTCGAGCAGACCTGCTCGAACTGATCCGCCTCTTTGATCGCTTCTTCCACGACCTCACCTCCCTTGGTCACGGCGTAGGAGCGCGCCACCCAGAAGTCCGCCGCGAAATACAGCTTTGGAGACGGTTGCTGGCTCGGGTAATCGTCGCCCAAAAACAGGGATAGTATCGAGCCGCAGCCGATAGCCTTTCGGGCATCGAAAATCGTCGCGATCAGTCTCCAGTCGAACGGAATGTTACCGATCGCGAACCCTTCGCGATCGATCGTGGCAATCCAACTGCTCCAACTTCCATGGTAGAGGACCAGACCCTCTTCGAACATTTCGCGCGTAAAGGGGTATCGATTATCTTCTGGGGCCGCGATCGTAATTGATTCCATGACCGAGAGATATTAGCCGAGATTTCCTTTTTGACTTTCCAATTCTAACTCGTTCCATAAATTAAACGGCTTTCCTCTGCAAGGTTCTAGCCGGTGTTGGGCCGCAGTGTTCCCCGGTAGTGCGGGGAGGGGGTCGGTTTTCGCGTCTGGCGAGATTCCCAACGGAGTCCACGGAGAAAATGGAAATCTGGGATAAGGAAGCTTCGGAACCAATGGTTGTACCGTTCGTCAAGCGACTAAGGAGGGGGATCGCCTCGGTCGCTACGCCGAAATATGTCGGGTCGTGCTCGATGCCGACACTCGCATAACCGACCGCCTCGGCCGCCGCCAGCGTTGAACCCGCTCCCGCGAAAGGATCCAACACGACCCCGTGTCCCAAAGGCAGGATGGCGCGAACAATCTGCCGCATAAATGATTGCGGCTTGAGACTCGGATGCGGCGCGATGGCGCGTTCGCTCGCGCGCGTCGGATGAGAAGGAATCACGTCGCCGAATGGGCGGTTCGGCGAGATTCGCCGCAACGCACCGGTTTTCCACTTGCGCAGATTATCCTGGACGCGCCCCTCAAGGGGTTTGCGGAACAGCAGCCACGGCTCGAAGTTCGAGCGCGGCATCACAGTGATGTCGCTGAACTCCTGATGAGCATTTTTGGGGCGATCACCCCCTCGTAATGTCGTAACCAGACGGATGATCTCGCCACGCCTTTCCAGACCGGCGGCGGCCATCGGACGAGCCACAATATGCGCAATTAATGGATGGGAGGCCACGATAACGTGAGCCCCCGGAACCAATACGACAGCTAAGCGCTGAGCCCACAAACCGAAAAACGCTTCCAGACGCTCTAGGTCGGACTCGGTCAGGGTAGTGAACCTTGGCAATGGCGCGCGCTTGTGGCCGTCGAAAGCGGGCGGTATGCGCCAGACTCCACCCCTTCCCTCGCGTAGCTTCGCCTGTTCCTTGGCGCTGTATTCAACCAATCCATAAGGAGGGTCGGTCACGACCCCGTGGATACTTAGGGGCTCGCGCCGGGCCAGCCACTCAACGCATTCGGCCAAGTGGAGGGTCGCACGATTGTAAGAGAAGGTGTTTGCTTCGCCGACTTCCAAGCTCCTCCGCACAGAGTGACACTCCCCAAGCCAATTTAGCAGTCGAGTGCGGGGATGTCTTGCGGAGGCACTCAAATCTTCCGCAGGGATGGTCCCCGCCAGAATTCGAACAACTTGACGTTATACGTAAGACGTAATAGACCGTAGGGGTGAGCCCGGCAAAATGATTAGAAGCTTCCGCTGTAAAGACACGGAAGCGCTTTTCAACCGCCGGCGCTGCCCGCGTTTTCGCAGCATCGAGAACACCGCACGGCGCAAGCTCATAATGTTAAATAATGCGCAATCGCTGCAAGATTTACGCGTTCCTCCTGGCAACCGTTTGGAGGAGCTTAGCGGGGACCGCCGGGGTCAGTGGAGCATCCGTATCAACGACCAATGGCGCTTATGTTTCGTATGGCGCGACCGTGACGCCCACAACGTAGAGATCGTCGATTATCATTAAGGAGTGACGAATATGAGCAGTTCCAAAAAACTGCCACCAATTCATCCCGGCGAGATTCTGCTGGAGGAGTTTCTCAAACCACTTGGCATGAGCATGAACAAGCTCGCCGCGAATCTGCACGTTCCCGCCAATCGCATCACACAGATTGTCGAGGGCCGACGCGCCATTACCGGAGAGACCGCGCTCAGGCTGGCACGATATTTCGGCAATTCCGCCGAATTCTGGCTCGGCGTGCAGCGGGATTATGACTTGCAGATCGCGCGCGACCAGTTCGAAGCAGAGGTCGAGAGCCAGGTACAGCCGCGGGACAAGGCAGCCTAAGCCGCACGGACATCCCGACAGGAATCGCGGTGCGCCGGCGTCGTCGCCTTTCAAACCGAGCGATCGACTACGCGCCTATCTTCGCTGCTCACTCAAATCTTCTGCTTCGACTGATGCCAGTCGGCCAGGAAGCTCTCGAGTCCGCGATCGGTCAGCGGATGGTGCAGGATCTGCTTGATGACGTTGAAGGGCAGGGTCGCGATATGTGCGCCCAACTCAGCCACGCGGGCAAGGTGATTGGGTGAGCGCAGCGAAGCCACCAGCACTTGCGCCGGAAAGTCATAATTTTTGAGAATGCGGACGAGCTGATCGATCATGCCGAAGCCGTCCTGTCCGATATCCTCGAGTCGGCCGACGAAGGGCGAAAGGTAGGTGGCACCGCACTTGGCCGCCGCCAACCCCTGCAGCGGACTGAAGATCAGCGTCACATTGAGCCGGATGCCGCGCGCGCTCAGCGCCCGGGTGGCTTTCAGGCCCTCGATCGTAAGCGGACATTTGACCACGATGTTCGGATGGATACGGGCGAGCTTCTGCCCCTCCTCGACCATCGTGGGGGCGTCGGTGGCGATCACCGCCGCACTGATCGGGCCGTCGACGATGTCGCAGATTTCGCGCAGGACCTCGGCGTAGGGTCGTCCGCTTTTGGCGAGCAGGCTGGGATTGGTGGTAACGCCGTCGGCCAGACCCCAACTGGCGACCTCGCGAATTTCCCTGACGTCGGCTGAATCGACGAAAAATTTCATCGTACGGCTACCTCCCGCCGCGACGGTCGCGGGCGGAGCAGTTCCGCGCGCGCGAGTGTGACTCGATAGGGCGACTTGAGCCCGGCAAGCAGCTCGGAAATCGACTTGTTGAACCGGGGATGGACCAGCACGGGCGCCAGTTCGGCCATCGGCGCGAGCACGAACCGCCGCTCGTGGAGCCGGGGATGCGGAACCGTAAGCGACGGCGAGTCGATCACGTCGTGGTTGAAGAAGAGCAGGTCGAGGTCGATGGGCCGTGCGCGATATTTAGCCCGGGTCGCCGGTTTGTGTCCGCCGGCGCGCTGGCGTCCCATCGCGCGCTCGATCGCGAGCAACCGGCGCATCGTTTGCTCCGCCGCAAGCCCGGTCTCGACCTCGATCGCGCCATTCAGGAAGGCCCCCTTGATTTCGCCGACGGGCTCCGTTTCATAGATCGAGGATTGACGCACGACGCGCGTATCCGGCAGCGCGGCAATCCGCAGGATAGCCTGCTGGTAATTGGTGGCTCTATCGCCCAGGTTGGTGCCTATTCCAATAAAAGCCCGATTGGGCATTCTCCGCCGTTTACAACCGTAGCGCTTTGATTCGTCCCACCGCCTCTTTGAGCCGCTCGCTGGGTACCGTCAATGAAAAGCGAACGTACCCCTCCCCACTTTTGCCGAATCCTGAGCCCGGAGTGATGACGACGCCGGTTTCTTTTAAAACGCGTTCAGTGAACGAAGCGGAGCTGTGACCCTTGGGGGTCCTGGCCCAGAGGTAAAACGTGGCGCGCGGCGCCTCGCATTCGAGTCCGATCCCGCGTAACGCCGCGACCATCAGATCGCGCCGTTCCTGGTAGATGGCGCAGTACTCATGCAAGGTGTCGTCGCTGCCCGTCAGGGCGGCGATCGCGGCCTCCTGCACCGGCTGGAAGACGCCGGAATCCATGTTGGTCTTGACCGCGCCGAGCGCGCCCACGAGCTGGGCGTTGCCCACCGCGAAGCCCACCCGCCAACCGGTCATCGAGTAGGTCTTCGACAGCGAGTGGAATTCGATCGCGCACTCGCGGGCGCCGTCGAATTGGAGCACGCTCGGCGCGCGATAGCCGTCGAAGGCGATTTCCGAGTAGGCGATATCGAAGGCCAGGATGATGTTGTGGTCGAGGCAGAACTTGACCGCGCGGCGCAGGAACTCTGGTTCGGCCGTCGCCGCCGTGGGGTTGTTCGGATAGTTCAGCCACATCACCTTGGCGCGCCGGGCGATTTCCGCCGGAATCGCGCCCAGATCAGGGATGAAGGCGTTTTCCTTTAGCAGCGGCATATAGTACGGCTCGCCGCCATTGAAGACGCATCCCGAGTAATAGACTGGATAGCCCGGATCGGGGATGAGCACGATATCGCCCGGATCGACCGTCGCCACCGGGAAGTTCGCGATACCCTCTTTCGAGCCGATCAGCGCGCAGGCCTCGCGCGCCGGGTCGAGCGTGACGCCGAAGCGCCGCTTGTACCATCCAACCGCCGCCTCGCGAAAACGGTCGAGTCCCTGATAGTCGGGGTAGCGATGGTTGACCGGCAGCTCCGCCGCGCGCTGGAGCGCCGCGACGATATGGGGCGGGGTCGGCAGGTCGGGGTCACCGATCCCCAGACTGATAACGTCGACGCCCTTTTGCTGGACTTCCCGCTTCAGTTGGTCGATCTGCGCGAAAAGATAGGGCGGTAACAGGCTTAAGCGTGCGGCGGTTTTGATCTGCACCTGAGGGCGTCTAACTCCGGACTGAGATGGTCGACTATTTAACATACTTGGGCGGGCCTCCGAAACCGCCCCCCTCGTTCGCGACGGGGAGTCAATGCGGAAATTTTCACAGCCGATATTTTGTTGCACAGGCTGCCGGGGCTCGCGCCCTGATCGGGCTCATGCTTTCTATGCCGCGACTCGCGCGGCGCGCTTCCACGCGAACCCTCGAAAAGGCAGTAACGCTGGCCTCCAGCCGCCTTAACCAAGCGCTGCGAGCCAGTTCATGCCGAAGCTCTAACGAGTTTGCCCCGATGGTCGGGCGGATCACGGAAAAAAGATTCGATCAAGGTGCGAATTCGGTCATCGAGCTATTACTTCAGCTTGCGGAGGCATCATCCGAATGTTAGTTGTTCTTGCGTTTTCGGTGAGGGCGGGAGTTCGTTTCGGGGGATTCCTGATCAGTGTTTCATGTGCATAACACCGAATTTGAGGGCGAGGGCGATTGACCGCAAATACTTGAGCCTGTTACTTGTGCCGACGCAATCCGATGGACGGTCGCCCGAGCCTGCTCGGCCGGTACGGTGGCGAGCCGCGGCTGTGAACCGTGTGGTGGTGTGAACTTTGGGAACGATGAACCGCATCTTGATTCCAGTAGCACTGCTTCTGTTTGTGAGCGGGGCCGCAACGATCGGATTTTCGGAACGTCCGTGGGCGGCCCGGAGCGACGTCGAGCAGCCGATTCCGTTCAGCCATCGCGTGCATGCGGGTATCAACAAAATCCCCTGCCAATATTGCCATGAATACGCCCGGCGCTCGGCGACTTCGGGCGTGCCGCCGGTCGCGCGATGCGTCGGCTGCCACGGCAGCGCTTTGCTCGGCGGGATCAAGCCGATCACCCAGCCGTGGATGGATGATCATCAGCCGCCTTTCGAAATTCGCTGGAACCGGGTTTATGCGTTGCCGGACTTCGTGAAGTTCGTGCACAAGCCGCACATCTGGGCGGGGGTCGCCTGCCAGGAATGTCACGGCCCGGTGGAAACGATGGATCGCATCGTCCCGGTCCACGAAATCAACATGGGCTTCTGTCTCAACTGTCACAGCAAGCGTGGCGCCACGCAGGACTGTTTTGTCTGCCATCACTGAGCGAGGAACCTTAATGTCAGACGGGCTCAGCAGGAGGTCTTTCCTCAAGCTTGCCGCCACGGCGGGAGCGGCGGCGGCGATACCGGGATGTGAGCCGGCTGCCAGAAAGATTATTCCGTACGTCGTTCCCGACGAGAACATCGTTCCCGGCGTTCCCAGCTACTTCGCGACGACCTGCGGCGAATGTTCCGCCGGGTGCGGGATTATCGCGAAAGTGCGTGAGGGCCGGGTGATCAAGCTCGAAGGTAATCCGGCCGACCCGATCAGTGCGGGCGCGATTTGCGCGCGCGGTCAGGCCGCCCTGCAGGGCGTCTATAATCCCGACCGGCTGGGCAAGCCGCAACGGCGCAAGGTCGACGGCAGCCTCGAGGAGATCAGTTGGGACGACGCGCTCAAGCTCTTCAACGATCATCTGGTGGCCGCCGCGAAGGCCGGCAAGGATCGCATCGCGTATATCGGTGCGCCGCAGGGGCCGACGCTCGACCGCCTGACCCGGCTGTGGGCTGGAGCCTTTGACTCGTCGCGCGTGGCGTTCTGGGAGCGGATCGGCACCGAACCGGCGCGCGCGGCGGCCGACGCCTGCTTCGGCGGGCGCAACCTGCCCGTCTACCAGCTTGATCAGGCCGACGTGATCGTTTCGTTCGGCGCGGATTTCCTCGAAACCTGGGGCTCCCCGGTCGAGCAAACGCGTCAATACGCCGATTTCCGGACGCCCCGGATGCGCAACAGCGGCCTGAGTATCGGCAAAGCCGCGTATGTCAGCGCGCGCATGGGTATCACAGGGGCCAAATGCGACGCCTGGGTCCCGGCCAATCCGGGGACCGAGAGCGCAGTCGCGCTGGGCGTGCTCAACCTGATGGCCGCGGCGGGTGGATTGCGCAACGCGGGGAATGCGGGGAGCGCGATCCAAGCCCAGCTCGCCGCCTACGACGCGGATAGCATGAGCAAAAGGTCCGGCGTCCCGGTGGCCCAGCTCAAGCAGATGGCCGACTGGCTGGGACAGGCCGAGAGCCCCTTGGCAATCCCGGGCGGCGACGACCCGCAAACTTACCTGGCGGCCTACGCGATCAACGCGTTGACGGGCAGTATCGGCAAAGGGATGGTCTTTCTGGCGGGAGAGCAGGCCGACAGCGCAAGCAGCCCGGCGGACAGCAATGCGGTCATCGAGGCGATCGGCGCGGGCCAGGTTGACGTCGTCGTGATTGCGGCCGGCGCCAATCCGCTGTACTCGATGCCGGCGTCGTGGGGCGCGGCCACGGCGCTCGGGCGGGCTCCGTTCGTGGTCTGGTTCGGCGACGCGCCGGACGACTCCGCGCAAGCCGCACAACTGCTGCTGCCGACTCATCATTATCTCGAAAGCTGGCGCGATAATGCGCCTCGCGCGGGTCTCTACGGCCTCGGCCAGCCGGTCATGCATCCGGTTTTCGCGAGCCGGCAGTTGCACGACATCCTGCTCGAGTCGGCTCATCTCGGCGCCGGCGGGGGCGCCCAGAATTTCCCGTGGGAGAACGCGCAGGACGCGGTCAACGCCGCCTGGCAGGATCTTCAGACGAAGCTCGGGCAAGACGCGGCGGGCGCGGAGTTCTGGAACCAGGCGCGGCGCACGGGCGGAGTCTTCGAGCAGGCCAAGAAGCTCGATGTTACGTTCAAACCGGAAGCGCTCAAGGAGCTTGCTCCGGAGCGGCTCGAGAGCGAAAGCGAGCTCCTGCTCGCGGCGTTTCCCCATCCGTTCCTTTACGACGGGCGGGGCGCCAACAAGCCGTGGCTGCAGGAGATTCCGGAGCCCAGCAATCAGATCGTGTGGGATAGCTGGGCCGAGATTCATCCCGACACGGCGGCCCAACTCGGCCTGCAGGAGAACTACAAGGGGACCTATCTCTACGCCGGAATTGACGTGATCCAGATCGCGACCCCCAGCGGCACGCTTGAACTCGCGGTTCATATTACGCCGCTGGTCAAGCCCGGCGTAATCGCCGCGCCGATCGGCCAGGGGCATACGTCGTACGGACGCTATGCCAGCGGGCGGGGCGTCAATCTCTGGGCCTTCCTGGCCAACGGTTCGCGCGCGCTGCCGGTGCGGGCGCGCAAGACCGAAAAGCAGTACAAGCTGGTCACGCCGCTCGGCAAGAGCGACATGATGGGCCGTTCGATTGTCGAGACCATGAGCGTCGAGCAGCTCGCCAACGGGATCAAGCCACCGATCGAGCTCGAGCAGGAAGAGAATACGCCCAAGCTGCCGTACGAGATGTACGACGACTGGAAGTATGCCGGCCATAAGTGGGGCATGACGATCGACGTCAACGCCTGCACTGGATGCAGCGCCTGCGTCGCCGCCTGCTACGCCGAGAATAACTTGCCGTTTGGCGGCAAGGACGAGGTCGACAAGGGGCGCGTGATGTCCTGGATCAGGATCGAACGCTTTATCCCGTCGGCCGAGGAGGCGGACACGGCGCCGAACCTCTATATCGCACCGATCCTCTGCCAGCAGTGCGATCACGCGCCGTGCGAGCCGGTCTGTCCGGTCTTCGCTTCTTCGCATACGCCGGAGGGGCTCAACGCGCAGATTTATAATCGATGCGTCGGGACGCGTTTTTGCGAAAACAACTGCCCCTACAAGGTGCGGCGCTTCAATTGGTACTATCCGGAGTGGCCCGAGCCGCTTAACCTGCAGCTTAATCCCGACGTTACCGTCCGCAGCGCCGGGGTGATGGAAAAGTGCACGTTCTGTATCCAGCGGATCACGACGGCGGAAATCGATGCGCGCACCGACGGGCGCAAATTGGTGGACGGCGAGATTATCACGGCGTGCGCGCAGGCCTGCCCGGCCCGTGCGATCAGCTTCGGCGATCTCAATGATCCCGCCAGTGCGATGGTCAAGCGGCGCGGCGATAATAAAGGGCGTACCTACACGATGTTGCCGGAGTTCAACGCGCTGCCGGCGATTACCTATCTACGCAGTCTCTACTGGGAGAAGGGGAAGGCTTAAATGGCGGCCGCCATCGATACCGAGATTCCGCAGCCGAGCTATGTCGACGTCGACCGCCAGGTACAGCAGGTCCTCGCGCCCGGGGGGCTCAAATACTGGCTGTGGGTGCTCTTTTGCGCCTTTTTGACGGCGCTGGGTGGTTCATTCTGGATGAACCAGGTCTACAACAGCTTTGATATCACCGGCTATGGCCAACCCACGATGTGGGCGGTGTATATCACCAACTTTGTCTTCTGGGTCGGTATCGCCCATTCCGGGACGCTGATCTCCGCCGTCCTGTTTCTTTTCCGGGTGCGCTGGCGAACCGCGATTTTCCGCCTGGCCGAGACGATGACGGTCTTCGCCGTCGCAACTGCCGGGCTTTTCCCCCTGATCCATCTCGGTCGCGTCTGGAATTTCTACTGGCTGGTGCCTTATCCCAACGAACGTTCTCTCCAGCCGGATTTTCGTTCCCCCCTGGATTGGGACCTTTTCGCCATCAGCACCTATCTGACGATCAGCGTATTGTTTCTGTTCACCGGCCTGATTCCGGATATCGCCAACGCCCGGGATAAGGCCGTGGGCTGGCGTCACACGTTCTATTCGATTCTCGCCTTCGGGTGGCAGGGCACCGACCGCCAGTGGCGTAACTTCGCGACGGTCTATCTGCTGCTGGCCGGTTTTGCCACGCCGCTCGTGCTCTCCGTCCACAGCGTCGTCTCCTGGGACTTCGCCATGACGCAACTGCCCGGCTGGCATAGCACGATCTTCGCGCCCTATTTTGTTTGCGGAGCGATTTTCTCAGGCTGCGCGCTGGTGCTGACCCTGGCGATTCCCGCGCGGCGGCTGATGAAAATCAAGGGGCTGATCACCATCTGGCATCTCGACAATCTTTCCAAGGTGGTGCTGCTGACCTCGGTCGTCATGACTTACTCCTACGTGACCGAATCGTTCATGGTCTGGTACACGCAGGACCCGATCGAAATGGCGACCTTCCAACAACGCTACTACGGTCCGCAAGGCTACCTGTTCTGGATGATGATCGCGTGCAACTGCGTGATCCCGCTGTTGCTCTTCAGCCCGCGGATCCGCACGAACACGATTTGGCTCTTCATCATCTCGATTTTCGTGAATATCGGGATGTGGCTGGAGCGGTTCGTGATCTTCGTGGGCTCGCTTTCGACCAATCAGGATCCGTCCCAGTGGAAATTCTACGTGCCGCGGCTGACCGAAGTGGTTATCACGATCGGCAGCTTCGGCTGGTTCCTGATGAACTTCTCGCTGTTTGCCAAGTTCTTGCCAATTGTGTCCCAGACTGAAATGAAAGAAGGGATCAGTTGGCTCAAGCAGGCGGTACGCGAAGTCTACCCCTATCGGAAGGCCGCATGAGCGCCGAAGTCGCATTGGTATCCACTTTCGCCAACGACGGTGACTGCGCGCGCGGGATTGAGGCGCTGCACGGCGCCCACGTGCACGACTTTAGCGCCTATGCGCCCTTCCCGAGCGAGAAGGTGCTCGAAGCGACGCAGGAGGCGCGCGGTCAGGGCCATCGTCACAGCCCGGTCCGGCTGTTCGTGCTGATCGGCGCGATCACCGGCTTCCTCACGGCGGTGGTGATGACGATCGGCACCTCGCTCGAGTGGAACCTCAACACCGGCGGCCGGCCGGTCGTTTCGATTCCGCCGTACGTCCCGATCATGTTTGAACTGATGATTTTGTTCGGCGGCGTATCGGGCGTTCTCGGCTTCTTCCTGATGAGCCGTCTGCCCGTCTTTGAGGCGGAACCCGGCTATCGCTCACGCTTTGGCTCGGACAAGTTTGGCCTGGTGGTGCGATGCCAGGAGAACGAGGCGCAGAAGTTCGAGACGCTTCTGTGGGATGCGGGGGCCGAAGAGGTCCAGCGCGAGGCGGCCTGACTCGCATCTGGCGAAGGGCAACCGAGGATCGGATCGCGAAGATGAGCCAAAATCAACCTCAATCCCTGGGAGCGGCTGCCGTGCGGCCTCCCTACCACCACTCGATCGAACCTGATTGGCAGCGCTTGAACCTGATCGGTGGCGTTCTGGCCGCGATCGGGATCGTTGGCTTTGTGGTCGCACTCGGTCTGGGCGAGGACGACCGCGTGTGGCAGTCCTACCTGGTCGGGCTGCTTTTCTTCACCGGCGTCGCGCAGGGCGGCGTCTTGCTCGCGTGTGGATATTATCTGGTGCAAGGCCGCTGGACGCGCAACGCGGTCCATTTGCGGGTGGCCGAAGCCGGCTGGCCCTTTCTGTTTCTTTCCGCGGTACTCTTCTGGGGACTTTTCATCGGCCGCGATCATATATTTCCGTGGATCGCGCATTCGCCTGGGAAAAAAGCGGCGTGGCTCAACGTGCCCTTCCTGTTCGGCCGTGACGGGATCGCGCTCGCGCTGATGGCGGTGCTGAGCGCCTGGTTTGTGCGCATCTCACGGGAGCGGGCCGCGCTGCGCTGGGCTACCGAGCCCACCAACATCGAAATGCCACCCGTCTCAATCCGGCGGCTGGCCCCGCTCCTTTGCGTGCTTTACATCTTCCTCTACACGATGCTGGCGATTGACCTGATCATGTCGCTCTCGCCGCTGTGGCACAGCACGCTCTTCGGCTGGTGGTGGTTCGAGATGTGCTTCTGGAGCGCGATCTGCGCCTCCGCTTTCGTGGCGGCAAATTTCGCGTCGCTGCTGGGCGCCGGCAACGCGTTCGACAATCCTATCGTCCTTCACGACTTCGGCAAGCTGGTTTTCGCCTTTTCGATCTTCTGGATCTATCTGTCTTTCGCGCAGTATCTGGTGATCTGGTATGGCGATCTGCCGACGGAAACCTTCTTTCTGCTCGTGCGTTTCTGGCACGCGCCGTGGGAGGCGATTGCCTGGCTCTCGCCGATTTTGAACTGGGTAGTCCCGTTTTTCTTTCTGATGGGTGTGCGGCCCAAGAAGAGCAAAGCGATGTTGCGCACGGTCGCGCTGCTCGGCCTGATTGGGGTGTGGATCACGGATTACATTATGGTTGTACCGTCGTTGTCGCCCTATAAACTACCGCTGGGTTGGGTGGAACTATCTATCACGGCAGGCTTCCTCGGCCTTTATCTCCTCTGCGTGGCGCCCGGCTTACGGCTGGCCGCGCGGATGGCGACCAGTGGCGCCGGTGAGATCGAATGATGGCTGCCCTTAAAAGTAATCGCGGCTCCGCCGCAATCCTCGGAGCAATCGCCTGGGTCCTGGCCTGCGCCGGCTGCGCACCTGCGCCGGGCGAGCATTACCCGCTCGATACGCTTTCGCCGAAGTCCGACCTCACCCGGACCTTTAACGACATCTTCTGGCGAATCACCTGGATCGATATCCTGATCCTGATTGTCGTGATCGTGGCGTTCTTTCTCGCCCTGTTCGTCTTCTCGAGCCGTGTGGGTGAACCCGGCGAGCCCTCGCACAAGCATCACGACCTCTGGCTGGAAATGGCCTGGACGATCATTCCATCGATTCTCGTCGTGATGATCACCGTCCCGACGGTCCAGGCCATCATCCGGACCCAGCCCGACAAGTGGCCCCCTGATACGCTCGAAGTGCGCGTCATCGCCCATCAATGGTGGTGGGAGTTCCGGTATCCGGAATCGGGTGTGGTGACGGCGGACGAAGCGCATATCCCGGTCCATCGGACCATTCACTTCTCGATGGTCTCCCGCGACGTCATCCACAGCTTTTTCATGCCCGCGATCGGTGGCAAGCGCGACGTTGTTCCCGGCCAGACCAACAGTATTACCCTTAATGCTGACGTGGTCGGTCAGTATTGGGGCCAGTGTACGGAATTCTGCGGCGATTCCCACGCCAACATGCGGTTTCGGGTCTTCGTTGATAGTCCGGAGGATTTCGCCGCCTGGACCAAGCACCAGCTCGAGGATCCGGTCAAGCCGGACGAAGGGCCGGCGGCCGCCGGGGCCAAGGTTTTCGCCGACGCGCCGTGCGCCATTTGTCACACGGTCAGGGGCGTCTCGGGTTTTTCCAAGGAATATACCTACGGCTTTCGCGGACCCGACCTGACGCATTTCGGCAGCCGCGGGACAATTGCCGGCGCGATCCTCGATAATAATCCCGCGAACCTTGCGCGATGGATTACGAATCCCACCGAGGTCAAGCCGGGCGCGAACATGCCGACTCTGGGACTCAGCGGGCAAGAGCTCAACGATCTGGTCGCTTACCTGGAAAGCCTTAAATAGGAATTTAACGATGGCGGCGCAATTAAAACCAATCCATCTCGAGCAGGCCAGTTATCTCGAAGGCGGTGGCATCTACGGTTGGCTCACCACCATCGATCATAAGCGCATCGCGGTGATGTATGGGATTTCGGCGCTGATCTTCGCCGGGTTCGGCGGGTTCGAAGCGCTGATGGTCCGCACTCAACTGATGTATCCCGATAATCATTTCCTGAGTGCGCATACCTACAATCAGTTTTTCACGACGCACGGCCTGACGATGGTCTTCCTCGTCATCATGCCGCTTGAGACCGGGTTCTTCGGCAACTTTCTGATTCCGCTGCAAATCGGTGCGCGTGACGTCGCTTTTCCCCGCCTTAACGCGCTGAGCTACTGGATTTTCCTGTTCGGCGCGCTCACGCTCAATCTTGGCTGGATTTACGGCGGATTGCCTAATGGCGGATGGTTCGGCTACGCCAACCTGACCGAACGTTACTACTCGCCCGGTCCGAATATCGACTTCTTTGACCTCGGGCTGCTGGTCCTCGGCGTGTCCTCGGTCATGAGCGCGTTGAACTTCTTCGTGACGATCGTGAATATGCGCGCGCCCGGCATGACCTTTATGCGGATGCCGATGTTCATCTGGTCGTTGCTGATCACGGTCATCCTGGTGCTGCTGGCCTTTCCGGCGCTGACGGTCGGCTTGATTTTCCTGTTCATGGATCGGTTCTTCGACACTAATTATTATCGAGTCATCGCCGGCGCCACGCCGATTCTGTGGCAACATCTCTTCTGGATTTTCGGCCATCCAGAAGTCTACATCATGATTCTGCCGGCATTCGGCCTGATTTCCGAAGTTCTGCCAGTTTTCTCACGTAAGCCTCTCTTCGGCTATCCGATGATGGCCTACTCGATGATCCTCATCGCCTTTCTTTCCTACGGCGTCTGGGGCCATCACATGTTCGCCACGGGTATGGGTCCGGTCGCCGACGCGACCTTCTCGATCACCTCGATGCTGATCGGAATTCCGACCGGCGTGAAGATATTCTCGTGGATCGCCACGATCTGGGGCGGGCGGCTACGTTTCACGACGGCCTTTCTCTTTGCGGCCGCTTTTATTGTGCAATTTACTATCGGTGGCTTGAGCGGTGTCATGCACGCGAGCCCGCCGGTCGATATGCAGCAGACCGACAGCTACATTATCGTCGCGCATTTTCACTATGTGCTGGGGTTGGGCGCGCTTTTCGCAATCTTCGCGGGCGTCTATTTCTATTGGCCGAAGGTGACCGGACGGTTGCTGAACGAGACTCTTGGCAAGTGGCATTTCTGGCTGTCGGTCTGGTCCTTCAACGCGACCTTCTTCCCCATGCACTTTCTGGGCGAACTCGGTATGCCGCGCCGCATCTATACCTACGCCCCGCATATGGGCTGGGACTTCTGGAACAAGTGGGAGACCTATAACGCCTACATTATCCTGCTCTCGTTCATGCCGTTCGTGCTCAATATCGTTTTGTCGCTCACGGCGGGCGAGCGGGCGGGAAATGATCCGTGGGACGCGCGGACCCTCGAATGGTCGCTTCCGACGCCGCCACCGCTTTACAACTTCGCCGAGGTTCCGACCGTTACTTCTCGCGACGCGTTCTGGGTTACCAAGTACGGCAGCGTCGAGGCTTCCGGGCTGCAGGCGACCGCCCCCGTCATCGCCCCGACCCTGGTCGACGCCAGCCAGATTCACATTCCGGCGCCATCTCTGTATCCCCTCCTGATCGCGCTCGGCATTTTCACCATCACCCTCGGCGTCCTCTCCGACTGGTACCGGATCGTCTTCACCGGGGTGGGATTACTGCTCCTCGGCGCCATCTCGATGTCCTTCGAGTACGCAAACTGGGGCGAAGATAACCCTCACTCGGTAGCCGAGAGCTTTCTGGGGCTCGATCATCGCAAGATGGGTATCTGGAGCTTCATTGGCTCGGAGTGCGTCTTCTTCGCGAGTCTGATTTCGACCTACATGGTCTATAAGACGCGAAGTCTGGGCTCCTTCGACGCCTATATCCTCAACATACCGCTTACCTCCTTCAGCACCTTCGTGCTGTTGACTTCGAGCTTGCTGATGGTCCTGGCGCTCGCCGCGTTCCAACGCAATGATAAAGTCTGGGGAACGACTTGGCTGTTTGGGACGGCGCTCTTCGGCTGCATCTTCCTGGGTGGACAGGTGTACGAATTCGGCGACTTCTGGCTGGAGAAAGGGATGCTGTTCAATAGCAACCTGTTCAGCCAATGCTTCTACACCCTGGTCGGCTTTCATGGCTTCCACGTCTTTATTGGCGTGGTTTGGCTGGTGGTGATGGCGATTGCGGGGATGATGGGCAAGATCGACGCCAAACGCTCACTAGCGGTCGAGTTGTGCGGTCTCTACTGGCACTTCGTCGATATCGTCTGGGTCATAATCTTCGTGCTGGTCTATCTGATGAGGACGGTGAAAGGCGCATGAGCGAACACGCGATTGAACATGGCCACGGCGGGGGACACGAGCATCATCACGTCGCCGCCGAGTCGCATCATCCGACGGCCGCCCAGTATCTGGTAATCGCGGTGGCGCTGACGGTACTGACGGTGGGTGAAATCGGCGTTTACTACGTTCAGGCGTTGCAGCCGGTCCTGGTGCCGCTCTTGCTGATTCTTTCGTTCTTCAAGTTCGTCCTGGTTGCCGCCTATTACATGCATTTGCATTTTGACGACCGGGTCTTTGCGGCATTGTTTGTCTTTCCGCTGATGCTCGCCTGCTTGATCCTGGCGTCGTTGACCATGCTTTTCAGCGCGCTGGCGGCCCGGCCCGGGCCTTGACGATTTATGTTTGAAACCGATCCGGCCACAATTCTCACATTGGCGATTCTTACCGCCGGCTACTTCGGTGCGGCGTGGCGCTTTAACCGGCTGCCCTCCGTCGGGCAGATAGCCACCTACACGATTGGACTCTTCGCGCTGGCCGTAACCCTGATCGGTCCGCTCGATGTGCTGGCCAAGGATCGCTCCTTCTGCGTCTATATCTTTCAGCAGATGATCCTGGTGTTCATCGTGCCATCGCTGCTGTTGGCCGGAACTCCCGACTGGATGCTGCGCCCGGTGCTGCTCAACCGGTTCATTGAACCCGTCGCCAGATATCTCACGCGGCCAGTCTTCGCCTTTATTTTCTTCGGCGCGATTTTTACGCTGGTTCACTTTCCCTTGGTCTGTGATCGTGTATGTCACGTACATCCGTTGTACGGTGACGTTCATACGCTATTGCTGTTCACCGGACTCTTGCTTTGGTTTCCGTTGCTGAGCCCCCTCCCCGAGTATCCGCGACTGCCCTATCCGATGCAGATTCTGTACATTTTTCTGCTGACGATTCCGATGACCGCAGTGGCCGCGCCGATCACGATGGCGCAATCGGTCCTATATACCTACTACGTCGAAGGGCCGCATCCGCTCGGTCTGACGCCGATGGGGGATCAAGTCCTCGGCGGCATAATCATGTGGGTCGGGCAGGCCGTCTACCTGATGTTTGTCTTCAGCGCGATTTTTTTCTGCTGGGCGCAAGACGATGACCAGGAGATGCCGCCGATCAATCGGCGCCCGGCGACCGTTCACGTTTTGCGCTCGCAGAATCGTCCAGCTAGCTGATTCGTCCTTGCTCTTGCCGCCAGGCGGCCTTCCCTGAACTCTAATGATCGGGTCGGCGCAAATTCGCGACCGATCCCCAGATGCGCGAAACGACTGCTTGCGGAGGCGCCGCGAAAGGCCTATTGCTCGAATACGAACGGCGCATTAGCGCCGCTGCGGAGGTAACGCTACCGTACTAATACCTGCTCCTGAAAAACGCACATCCACCTGCAAGTGCGGCGGCTGTCAAGTTGGTCTTCTCGCAACGGAGGGTCCCATGCATCAGTCGAAGGCTCGAATTGTCGCGGACGGGGTTGTGGCGGGATTAATTGGCGGAGCGGTAATTGCCGTCTGGTTCTTCATCTTTGATGCTGTAAACGGTCGACCGTTGTGGAGTCCGGCGCTGCTCGCCGCGGCTCTGCTGCACGGCTCGCGCGAGCCGGCTGTGATGACGCAAACGGCATGGGCGCTGGTGGCTGAGTACAGCCTCGTCCACTTCCTCGTGTTCGCCTTGATTGGCGCGATTGGCGCTCTGATGATCGACGGGGCGGAGCGGACGCCGGAACTTTTCGCTCCCCTGCTGATCTTTACCGCCGGGTTCGAAGTGTTTTTTGTCGCGTTGCTGATGCTGGCCGGGCCGGCGGCCGCCGCTGCGATGCCCTGGTGGAAGATCATTATCGGCAACCTGATGGCGACGTCAGCGATGCTTTCATGGTTTCTCTGGCGGCAACCGGCGCTCGCGGAAAACTTGCTCGGTCCGTGGATCCGCGTGGTACGGGAGGGCGCGCTGGCCGGTATTCTCGGCGCGGTAATCGTCGCGGGGTGGTTCCTGGTGGCGGATTTCCTCAGCGGGCAGCCCTTTCACACGCCAGCGTTGCTGGGCGCGATAATCTTCAACGGACTCCATCAGCCGGGTCCCGTGACGCCCTCGGCGGCGCTCGTGTTGGGCTATACCGCGCTGCATTTTTTCGCCTTTATCATGTTCGGCGTCGCTGCTTCGATCACCATGGAGGCGTCGGAATACGAGCCCTTGCTCGCGCTTGGGGTGCTGGTGCTGTTCGCCTGGTTTGAACTCAGCTTTGCCGGCTTCGTGACGTTCCTTGACCAGCAGGCGATCGTCGAAATCGGCTGGTGGAATATCATTGGCGGCAATGTTCTTGCGCTGACGGCCATAATCGGTTTCTACGAATGGCGTCATCCGCGCGTCCTGCCGCGGATGATCGAGCGCTGGGATCGGGTGCGCGACGAAGCGGCGGCCGATACCCGCGACGCGCACCCCGTGCGTCACTGATTGCGGATTCGGTCAGAGTCCCAAAACGTCGCGCATCGAGTAGAGGCCGGGCGGCCTCTGCTCGACCCACGCGGCCGCGCGCAGCGCGCCACGGGCCAGCGATTCGCGGCTTTGGGCGCGATGGGTCAGCTCCAGGCGTTCCCCCTGCCCGCCGAAGTAGACCGTATGGTCGCCGACGGCGTCGCCTGCGCGGAGTCCGAAGACCGCGATCTTTTCCGGTGAGCGCACGCCGGTGATACCTTCGCGGCCAAAAACCGCGCTGGATTTGAAGTCGAGACCGCGAGCCTCGGCGATCACCCGGCCGAGCGCCAGGGCCGTCCCACTGGGGGCGTCGACCTTGGTGCCGTGGTGAATCTCCAGCACCTCCGCGTCGAAGCTGCTGAGGATTTTCGCGACTTCGGCAGTGATCTTCATCAGCACGTTCACGCCGACGCTCATGTTCGGCGCGATCACCGTGCGCGTGCGTGGGGCGAGCGACTTGGCGCGGGCTTCCATCTCGGGAGTGAAGCCGGTCGAACCGATCACGATCGCGGCGCCGTTCGCGGCCGCGATCGCGAGATGCTGGAGGGACGCCTCCGCGTTCGAGAAGTCGAGCGTGACCGTGTCGGGACGGGCAAGCGCCGCGTAATCGGCCGTCACCGGAACGCCGACCTTGCCGACGCCGGCCAGTTCACCGGCGTCCAGCCCGATGAAGGGGACGGACGCTCCCTCGAGCGCGCCGGCGAGCTGATGCTGTTGTTCGCGCACGATGATCGCGACGATGAGGCGGCCCATCCGGCCGCCCGCGCCGGAAACGATAAGCTTCGCCATGGGGCAATCCTCCCGCGCCGCCGGGGCGACGGATCGTGAAGCGGCTTACGGTGCTTAAGCGCTGGCGGCAGGAGCGGCGGCCGGCGCCGACGCGGCGTCAGTGCTCGCGCCGCGCGCAGCCTTGAAATGTTCCTCGCACAGGCTGCCGCGAAACCAATGCTTGCGGCACTTTTCGAAGGTGCAGGTCTTGAAGCGCGCCTTCGGCATCTCGCCGGCCTTCCAGAGCCGATAGTGCTTGCGGCAATAACCCTTTGCGATGACCTCGCGATTGCAGTCCGCCGCCTTGCAGGTTCCTTTGTTCGCCATTAATCCTCTAGTACCATCTCTTGTTCAAATTCAGCCTTGAGTTCGCGGCTGAGCAACCCATCGACCATAGCGCGTGCGGACGCTCCTTCATAGAGTATCCGGTAGACGGCGGTGACGATCGGCATCTCGACCCCGAGCCGCTGGGCCAGCTTGTGGACGGCCGCCGCGTTCGGCATCCCTTCGGCCACCGGACACCCATCCCCGGGTTCCGGTGGCTTTGCGCCCGCAGCGAGGACGAGACCGAGTTTCCGGTTGCGCGACAGGGCGCCGGTGCAGGTCAGCACCAGGTCGCCGAGCCCGGCGAGACCCGCCACCGTCTCGCCTTTGCCCCCTGCCGCGTGCACGAGCCGCATGATCTCGGCGAGGCCGCGGGTGATCAGCCCGGCTCGCGCGCTCGAACCAAGGTTGAGGCCGTCGCTGATTCCAGCCGCGATCGCGATTACGTTCTTGGCGGCGCCCGCCAGTTCGACCCCGATTACATCCAGACTCCGGTAGATGCGCAACGTGCGGGCGGCGAACAGCTCCTGCACCGCCCGCGCGCCGGCGTCGGTGCGCGCCGCCGCGACCAGCGCCGCGGGCATTCCCTGCGCCAGCTCGGCGGCGAAACCCGGTCCGGAAAGCACCGCGATCGTCGCGACTTGCGGCGCGAGCTCGGCGAGCATCTGGCTCATGGTCATCAGCGAGTCTTCTTCGATCCCCTTGGTCACGCTGATTAAAGTCGCTTCCGGCGGAATCTGATACGCAATTGGCGCGATCGTGGCGCGGGCAAACCGCGACGGCACCGCCATCACCAACGTTTTCGCGCCGCTGACCACCTCGGCCCACTGATCCGTAAGTTCGAGCGTCGGCGGTAAAGCGACGCCGGGCAGGTAGGTGGCGTTTTCCCGGGCGGTGCGCATCTGTTCGAGATGCGCCTGGCGCCGGGTGCAGAGTACGACCTGATGGCCGGTGCGGGCCAGGTGTATCGCGAGCGCCGTGCCGAAGGCCCCCGCACCGAGCATCGCTACGTCAGCCATTGTCGCGGCTCCTTTGACGCCGCACGGTCGGAGTCGTCATCAATTTGGGAACTAGCAGGATTCGGGCAGCAGAGAAAAGGGCGGGTCCTCTACTTGAGGAATAATATACATGGGCTGGCGTCCGACGTGACGGGTCGAGAGGGAGATGCTAGAACTTTGTTGAGCAAAAATGATAGAGTTTTGAGAGCGGTTTTATTGAGGGAAGATAGGAGGATTTTACAATGGCCGCAAGAAAACCGTTTCTTGGCCCAGCGCCATCTCATCCGGAGCTAGATCGGCTTCGTGAAGAGACAAGCAGAATGAAAGTTACGGAAGAACAGCTAGCGGAACAGCGGATAAGCTTCATATACGGAAACGCACCAGCAGGTTCTGCAATTACCAAAGAATCGGCTCGCACGGCGTCACAGCGATTTCGTATGCGGCAGCACGATTAAGGGACTTGGGGAAAGAGGTTTGAGCCGTTTCGATGCTCGTGTTGGAAAAGGAAGACCCGGACCTCTTCGCTAGACTTCAAGAGAAGAACCTCGCGCGGCAGTACGACCTTCTCACCACTTTCATAGAGATTGGCCTTAACGAGGGGCCCAGAGCGTTAGATAAATATGCGCTCTGGGCCTTAAATCACGTAGCTGTAGCGGGAATCTCGCAATTTGGCGGACGTTTTCGCGAGCAGCCTATTTACGTCGGGAATCACCTTCCGCCCCACTTTAAAGAAGTACCTGATCTCATGGATCAATTTATATCCTTCATCCATGAGAATTGGTTTGACCTAAGTTCGACCGAACTAGCCGCGTATGGTCTCTGGCGGCTAAATTGGGTGCATCCATTCATCGAAGGTAATGGCCGAACTGCGCGAGCAACGTGCTACTACCTTTTGTGTGCTAGGGAAGGTCGTTTGCTACCCGGACGGAAAATCGTACCGGAGCGCATCCGCGAAAATCGGGGGCCATATGTCGCAGCACTGCGCGCCGCTGATAAGGCATGGGATCAAGGTCAGCTCGATTGTAGTGAGATGGAAAACTACCTGGCAGCTCTCTTAACTGAGCAACATAAGGAAGCCCGTGCAAACCCTTGAAACCCA
>JBKQPD010000270.1:0-7754 GCA_052145175.1 Binataceae bacterium (SeqCode)
ATGACATGCAGATTGCCGGGGAGACGGGAATGAAGGCGCGCGGGAGGATCCGAACCGACGCGCAGGGGCGTTACTGGTTTCGCCCGACCAAATGTCGAGTAGCGCATTCTCGAGCGGTCGGCCATCCTCGCTGAGCACGCATCCGGAATAGAACGCCGGCTCGCCCTTCACTCCTTCGGCAAGATTGCTACCGCGCGGCAGATCGGGAGCGCCCTCCCAATAGAAGGGACCCAGAACCGTTGATTCGACGCTGCCCTTGTCCGCGGGATGGTTCAGAGTGATGACGAGCACCGACACACCCAGCGTGTCAGATAGGAGGATGAACTCCTGGCGCTTGTCCGTGCACGTCTGGCCGACGTCGGTGAGAAAATGAATGGCCGTGAGCCATTCGGACTCGGTCAGCTTCACCTCCCGAACGAAGTCGTGAAGATGGGTGATCAGCGACGTCATGATGCGCTTGAAGCGCGGGTCGTCGCAGTCGGCCAGGCGGTCGATCACCGCCTGGGTGATGTTCTTTTCATCGAACTCGCGCATGATCTCAGCGGTACGTGTTGTTCGATGCGTGATTCCCCGCCAACCACCGCTTCAGTTCCTGGTGCGCATCCGCCCGCCGGTCGCGTGAAATGGTGTCCGCTTGAGGATGGTCGAAAGTAAATTCGAGGATCAGCCCATTGGGATCCGTCACGTAGACTGAGCGGCAATAGCCGTGTTCCAGGACATAGGTGTCGGGTGGCTCGATGCCCGCCGCGGCGATGCGGCTCTCGATGGCGGCCTGAGTCTCGGCGTCCACCGCCAGCGCGATGTGATGAAACGGCGATGCCGGCATCTTCGGCCCGAATTCCTCCTGGTCCTCGGGGTTCTCGAACTGGAAGAAGGCGAGGGCGCCGCCGTCGGCCATACCGAAGAAGGTGTGGCAGTAGGTGCGCATCTTGCCGAAGAGTTCGTCCGACTCGCACCAGGTCGCGACGAGGGGCATACCGATGACCTCCTCGTAGAACTGGCGCGTCCTCTCCTGATCGCGCGTGACATAGGCATTGTGATGGAGCCGAATCGGAAGCTTGTGTGACTGGACCATGGTGTATCTCCTCCCGCATCAGAACTTGAATGTGAAATCGACTCCAAAGCGGCGCGGTGGGGCTCTCCACAGGAAGCCGCCCGCGGAGAACTCGGCGTTATAAATCTTGTCGGTCAGATTCTTCGACCAGGCGGTCACCGACCAGCGCTCGGCCTCGACGCCGGCGCGCAGGTTGATGAGATTGACCGGATCGCGCGAGGTTACGTTGTACGGGTCCCACCAGGTGCGGCCGATCTCCTGATAATCCAGCCGGATCACACCGTTCACGGCGTCGGCGACCGGCTGGTGATACTGGACGCCGGCGTTGACGGTGTTCTTCGTCAGCAGCGGCGGCTCATTGCCGACGACTGTAGGATCTTCCATGTGGGTGATCCTGCCGTCGGTGTAGCCGAAGTTCGCGTACAGGTCGAGCCGCTCGGTCGCTTTCGCAGTCAGCTCGAGCTCGGCGCCCTTGTAGGTAGCGTCGAGATTACCGAGATTCTGCGTCGAGGTGCTTGCGTCGTAATAGAAGAAATAGCCGTTGTGGGAGTCGGTGTGGTAGAGCGCCAGATTCGCACCCAGCCGCCGGTCGAGGAAGAGGCTCTTGGCGCCCACTTCCCTCGTGTCAGCGATCTCGGCTTGGAACAGATCATGCACGCCGAGGTGACCCGAGGCAGCCGCCACCGCGCCGACGCCAGTCTGGTTGAAGCCGCCGCTGCGAAACCCTCGGCTCCAGCCGCCGTAGAAGGTCAGGTTGTCGGTCGGCTTGTAGCGCAGCGTGCCCTTGGGCTGCGCCGCGTCGAACGTCGCATCGCGCACTAGGCCGTCGTAAGCCGCCGGACGCGTTACTGCGGGCAGGAAGGCATTCGGCGTATCGGTGGTGTTCTGGCGCCTATCCTTGTCGTAGCGGATCGCCGCATCGAACTCCCACTGCTCGTTGAATTCGTAGGTCGCATCGCCGAACACGGCCCAGGCGTTGTTGCTCTGCGAGTCGGCGAGGAACGTCTGGTTGGTATTGGTCGCGAACGGATTGGCCGGATCGACGATCGGCGTGTAATAGACGGCGGGAACGCCGTCTCCCCGGTCCGCCAGATTGCCGGTGGAGATGAAGCGGTCCGTGTGGATGAAATACGCTCCCGCGATCCACGAGAAGCCGCCGGTCCTGTTCGAGGTAAAGCGCAACTCTTGGCTCCAGGTCCTCTCGAAGACGAACTGGCTCTGGCTCTCATCGAACGGCCCGCCCAGGGCAGCCGGGATCCCCCCTGTCGCCGCATACAACAGGGAAGTGGTGACGGGCCGGAAATCGTAGGCGTCGCCGGTATCGATTTCCCTGGTCTCGTCGTAGTCCGTGACCGAGGTGAACGTTCCATATCCCGGGCTGTAATCGAGCTTGAGCGCGATATCCGTGATGTCGCGATTGTCCGTCCCCAGGTTGTTGGTCTGGATCGGGCTGGTGACGTCGTTCGCGTTGAGCGGCGGGACGTAAGTGCCGTTGTCGGTGGGGTCCGACTCCTTGTAACGCGGAATGATGTAGTAGTAAGCGGTAGTGTCGACCCGATCGCGATACGCCCGCAGGTCCGCGCTGAATTCATCGGCGGGCTTCCACAGCAGCCGCAGCCGCCCAGAGTAGTCCTTATACGGGTCGGCCTTGCGGTCGAGGTAGGTGTTCTGCAGAAAGCCGGCGGTGTTGTAGAAATTGAGCGAGGCGCGATACCTCAGTGTCCCGGCCGAGTCGATTGGGCCACTGACGGCCACCTGGGCCTTCTCGGATATCCCGTTGCCCACGCCGAGCTTGCCGTCACCTTCGAAATGATCGGAAGGTTCGGCGGTGTGGATGATGATTGCGCCGCCGATGGCGTCGCGCCCGTAGAGGGCGCCCTGCGGACCCTTGAGTACCTCGATCTGCGTGATGTCGAACAGCTCCTGATCGAACTCGTAAGGATTGGGCTCCAGCACGCCATCGACCAGCACGGCGACTGACGGCTCGCTGTTGCGCGCCTGCGAGATGCCGCGGATGGTGATGAAGGAATTACCGACGTTCTGCACCTCGACCAGGGTCATGTTCGGCACCATCGCGACGAAGTCGCGGGGGGACTCGATGCCCGCCGACTTGATCGTCTGCTCGGTGAAGGCATCGACCGTCACCGGCACGCTCTGCAGCGATTCCTCGCGCTTGCGTGCCGTGACGACGATTTCCTGTATATCGCCGGTCGCGGCCGGCGCCGCCGTCTGCGCCCGTGTTGGCACTGCGACGATCACCGCCATCACGGATGTCAATGCGGCTATCCATCTCCCCCGTAGAATACTCATAATTTATTAACTCCCGTTGTCAGATATCGTCAATCGTAGTTATCGGAAAAAAGCGCAGGCACTGCGGCCCGCGCGCGGTACGAAGGTTGCCTACTGCGAACTCGGGCAGGTTCCTGCCCCTCTGCGCGAATGTCATCGCCCGCCGACGAGAGCGGTTCACGGCAACGCTGCGCCGATCGGCGCGCACAAGCGATCCGCACGTGACCGAATGGCTTCCCGATGGCGTCGTGGTCAATGACATCAATCCCCCCTCAAGACCTATTACGTCAGGTGCCGACCGATTCCTTCGCGCAGAGCATGGCGGGCCATTTCTCGCCGCGCGCGAGAGCTTCGCGAATTGCGGTTCCGTGCTCGTTTAGCAGCGGTGCGGCTCGTACAGAGGTGCTACGTACGCCGCCGAATTGCACCGGCGGTCTGACCGATTGCGTGCCGCCGTGCGCGCCCGCAACCGGAACAATGAGTCCCAGGTGTTCGACTTGCGGATCGTGAATGACCTCATCCACGGTGTTGATGGGCGCGTACGGAACGTCATTGCGTCCTAATAGCTCGACCCAATGCGCCAAGCCATGGCGCGAGAATCGAAGATCAAGTTCCGTGTTCAGTGCCTCATAGTTGGCAATTCGTGCCTGACGGCTGCGAAATCGATCGTCGAACCGAAGTTCCGGCGCATTGAGCGCGGTGACAAGTCCGTCCCAAAACTTATCGAGCGAGGACAGGTGAATGGCGATGAGGCGATCGTCGGCCGTACGCAGAATGTAGGCCTGCGCGAGTCGCGGGCGATCGCTCGAGGTCGGCGTGCTACCGAGAGCAAAAAATGCAGCAAAGGGTTCAACCGCGAAATGTGCCATCGCCTCCAGCATCGAGACCTCGACGAGATCACCCTTACCGGTCCGTCCGCGTTGAACGAGTGCACCCAGCACGCCGTAAGCCGCATAAATGCCCGTAATCGCGTCGGCGAGTGCCGGACCTAGGAAGCGGGGGCGGCTGGAATCGACCACAACGCTCAAAAATCCGCTGAGGGCTTGGGCGACCGAATCGTAGCTCGGGCGTTCTGCGTAGGGGCCGCTTGAGCCGAATCCACTGATTGACGCGTAGATGAGCCGCGGGTTGAGCTCGCACAGCCGATCGCTTCCTGCACCAAGGCGTGCGGCGGTGCCCGGCCTGAAGTTCTGGATGTAGACGTCGGCTTCCCGCACCAAGTTGTCGAATAGAGCGCGTTCCTTGCCCTCCTTCAGATCGAACGCGATGCTGCGTTTATTGCGGTTGTAGGCTTGGAAGTGGGGCGAATACTGATCGCCTTGATAGCTACGATACGGGTCACCATCGGGGCTTTCGACCTTGATTACGTCGGCGCCCAGATCGGCGAGCATCATGCCGGCACAGGGTCCGGTAATGAATGTGCCCTGCTCCACGACTCGGATACCGCGCAATACTCCGCCCATCTGCAACAAGCCTCGAGATTTATTCATGGCTCGGCTCGAAATCGCGCGGGGCTTCCCCGTCGTACTCGATGGCCGCTGCCCCAACGTGAGATAGAACGAACCCGATCGGGCGCAGTTGCTCTTCGAGCAAGTGCGCGATGAGTCCGGCGGTTCGCGCAAGAATGGGCACTCCCTTCAGCGCGCCTTGTGGATACCCCGCGTCCAGGAGGACCGCCGGAATCGCGCCGGAGACATTCAGTGCGAGCTGCTTACCGGTCAGATCCGGCAACAGACGTTCAACTTGACGCGCAATTTCGATATGCGTTCCTACGGAGCCGACTTCCGCCGCGACTTCGAATAGTCGATGAGCTCGCGGATCGGAACCCTTGTGCAATGGGTGTCCATACCCCGGAATCGGGCGCCGCAGTGCGCGGTATTCAAGAAGCATCGATTTCGCGGCTTGCTCCGGTGCAATTCCAGCAGCGATTTTCGCTGCAATAGCTGCAAAGAAATTGCCGGCCGCTTCGGAAGAACCCAGGACCACGGAACCGCACCCAAGAATCCCCGCGGCGACCGCACCTTGAAGCGCCTCCGGCGCCGCGGCGAGCGTCATCCGGCTCACCTGCACGCTGGGAACGAGGCCGTGCTCCGCGATGGCCACTAACGTGGCATCGAGGATGCGCCGCTGAGCCGTTGTCGGCATCGTGCCCGTGAGCAGCAGCCAAAAATGCTCGGTGAAGCCAATATGGCCAATGAGTTCCCGAGTGAGATCTCTGCCGCGAACCAGGATGGTTGCTTCGTTGGAAGTCGAAATGGCGGAGCTGTGATGAGCTTGCGAGCCGATTTTCACTGAGTTGCCACCCCATTTCCTCAACCCTTCATGGAATTTCGCATAGCGAAGTTCTTTTCGAATAACGAATATGCTGAACTTGTAGTCGCGTCCCGTCAAGCCCGGCAATAATTCGTTCCTTGTTTTCGCATATCGAAATACAATTGACCTCATGTCCCGAAGTAAATCAGTGCAGCCGCGGCGCGAGGCGATGGGCGGGCTTGCTAAGGGGCTCAATGTCATACGCGCCTTTACGCGCGACCGCGCCACCTTGAATTTGAGCGAAGTCGCGGCCGCTACCGAGATGCCGGCCGCCACCGCGCGGCGTTGCTTACTGACGCTCGAGGAACTCGGCTACGTGACGCGCAGCGGCCGGCAGTTTGTGCTGCGCCCAAAAGTGCTCGAACTTGGCGCCGCGTATCTAGAATCCATGAATATCGAGCTAGTCACCAAAACGCACTTGGAAGAGCTTGCGCGCAGAACGGGCGACTCTGCTGCACTCTGTGTCCTCGATGGCACGGAAATCGTATATGTCGCGCGCGCATCCATTCGTACCCTTATGCGCCTGGAGGCTCATGTCGGAAGCCGCTTTCCCGCCCATGCGACCTCCACGGGCCGTGTACTGCTCGCGGGCCTGAACGCGGATCAGCTGCGCCGCTACTTCGATACGGCAAAGCTGGACGCGCTGACCGATCGAACCGTGACGGACCCGGCCAAGTTGCGGCAACTCATTGAGGAATGCCGTCGCTCGGGTTACTCAGCAGTCGAGGATGAATTGGCGTACGGGGTCGTTGCGCTGGCCGTTCCTGTGTTTGACCAAAACGGTCGGGTGGTGGCTGCGCTGAATAGTTCCAGCCATTCGCGGCGCGTTACCAAATCCAAATTGGTTCGCGAGCGCTTCACTATGCTCCAACAGGTGAGCCGCCAGATCTCAACGGATCTCGCGGGCCTCCCCGGGTTATCGCTCAGCGCTAACCCCTGATCGCGAGAGCCTCGATTATGAGGTGCGCTTGACGTCGACGCGTCCACGCGCGTAGCCTGAATGCGAAATATTTTTCGCTATGCGAAACATTGACTCCGTGACCCAAAGCATTCCAGACGCGAACACCGGTGAACACGCATGGTCTCAAGACTTGTACATCGAGACCAACGGCGCGCGTCTGCGCTATCGCGACGAAGGACGAGGACCCGCAGTGGTTCTCGTTCACGGCTGGACGCTCGATCTCGACATGTGGGAGGCGCAAGCTGCGGCGCTGACCAGCAGCTTTCGTGTGATTCGCCTGGATCGGCGGGGCTTCGGTTTGTCATCCGGCCACCCGTCAATTACGGGAGACGCTGCGGATTTGTATGCTCTTTGCGAACATCTTGGGCTTCGGTCCGTCTCTCTCGTGGGTATGTCGCAAGCCGCTCGCGTCGTCTTGCGGTTGGCGAACATGTTCCCCGCCAAGACTTCCTGCGTCATTCTGGATGGTCCGCCGCGCATCGGCGCAGAGGACGCGACAAGCATCTCCGATGATTTACCCTACAAATATTATTGCGGCCTCGCTCAGGCCCGTGGTCTCGCGGCGTTTCGCAACGAGTGGAGCGAGCACCCGCTTGCCCGGCTGCGAACCTTGGACCCAGCAGCGCACGCTGTGCTGTCCCGGATGATCGCCCGCTACCCCGGGAAGGACCTTACCGATAGTGCACCGCGCTCCTATTTGGCATCTACTGCGCATGAGCTCGAATCGTTGAGCCAACCCGTATTGGTGATCAATGGTCAGTTCGATCTTGAGAGCCGCAAGCGGTTTGCGCAGGAACTCAGCCCGCAGCTTCGCCATGTCGAATACGTCGAGATCCCCGATGCCGGCCACTTGTGCAATCTCGACAATCCGCTCGCGTACAACCAAGCGCTAAGAGAGTTTCTTGAGCGTTACGCGATCCCTTCCCGCAGTCATTAGGGTCCGTCTTATGAGCGAAATACTTGTTAGGGCGCCATCATGAAGCTGTTGCCCACAACCATCGTTGGTAGCTATCCACAACCGGAGTGGCTCATAGATCGCTCAAGGCTGGCAGGGCGATTCCCGCCTCGCGTACGCGCGCGGGAACTGTGGCGCATTGCGCCGGAGTTTCTCCAGGAGGCTCAAGACGACGCCACGAT
>JBKQPD010000271.1:0-61797 GCA_052145175.1 Binataceae bacterium (SeqCode)
ACCATCGCCCGGAACGATCCGTCGATCACATTACGAATCGTTTTCTCGGAAAGGTTCCGCTGTCGGAGAGAACTTCGCAGATCCTCGAGATGCGTGAGCGAAAGCTCGCGGAGCGGCACGTCACCGAGGGTGTCGACGATGTAACTTCGGAAGTGGTTGCGGTAATCGCGGGCCGCCGACGCGCGCACGTAAGGCGCGACCTTTCGTTGGATCCATTCCTCGTAGTAACTGCGGACTGTCCCGACTCCGGCTTTCGTCGGCTTCGTTTCGGATTCTGCGATCGTTGCAGTTAGGAAATCCGCGGCGCGGTTGCCGTTGGGAAACCATTTGAGGTAGTCGAAGACGCCGCTCCTTATTTGCGCGCCGATCAGTTCGGCCTGGAGCTGCACCCGCTCGCGGTCTTCCGGAGTATCACGCAGCGCCGTCGCCTCGGAAAAATATCGGAGGCTGCCATCTGGAAGTGTCCAGCGAAACCTGAAACGCAAGAAACCCGTAGGGGTTGCCTGAACGGAGCAGGCCTGTCGCTTTACTTTACGCCTTCGCGCCATTGACTATTTGATCCCGATAATGCGGAACGGGATTTGTCGTTTGAGGGTGCTCAATGAACGCGACTATTGCCGCCCACTTAAATATCGGTCTGCGACCAACATAGAAGAATTGCACGCCCTCCCGCAACATTCCCTTGGAGAGCATCGTCCGAATCGCCTGATCGGTCCAGGGCGTGAGCTGCGCGAGTTCAGCGATTGAAAGGTAGGGCTTGCAGATCGGCGGACTTGGCGTCTGCAGGTGCGCAACTTTTCCGCTGCGCAACGGAAGCTCTCGGATTTGTTTGCCGGAATTGCCACCTGGCTCTTGCGGGCTGACCGCGGAAACGAGAGCGCTTTGCACGTCCCGCAGCGCGGCTTCTCGCGATGCGATCTCAGCGAGGAGAATCGGTACCGCTTCGGAAGCCAGACCCTCCGCGCGCGAGGGATCCGCGACCAGCTCCTCGATAGTTACGGGCGACAGCGATGCCCGCGGCGAGACTGGATGCGGCGCTTGATATGACATGAAAACTCCGACTCACAAGCGTTCCACACCTCCACAACAGAACTCATCCACTGAATCCTTGAGCAACCGCGATGCCGTTCTTAAATCCGGCGGTGCATGACATATGGGGTAGGCTCACGCAGACCTGATTATCTTCCTGCCGAGGCGAATTGGCGATCAGATGGCGCAAACCCCAGTGTGCATGTAAAAGTCTTGCGCGCTTAGCCGAAAACCCGTCGAATTGCTTAAAGAATTCGGCGGTTCGAGCGATTTGGTGTGCAAATTCTGCACTTTCATTCGCGCGATCGATTACGACCATACCGTCACCCGTGCCTGCCGAATCGAAAACCGCTCAAAATTTTGTGCTCATCTGCCTGAAGTTTCATCAGTGTGATTCGTCCAACTAGTATAAGCCACTGAAAAGAAGAAATGAACCGCTATTACATTGTTAAAGTATCAATAAATTCATTAGTACTACCAGGGCTATCCTACCGGAGCGGCGGTGGTGAGTCCGAGAGGTTCGCGAGCGAAGCATGTTAGTAGGCCGGTCGCTGGCGACACGCCGGGTTATGGCTCTGATTGAACAAATCGCCGGTACCGCTGCTCCGGTCCTTATCACGGGTGAGAGTGGTACTGGTAAGGAACTGGCCGCGAAATCTATTCACGCACGTTCTCTGCGGCGCGACCGGCCATTCGTTGCGATAAATTGCGCCGCCATACCGGAAACCCTGATCGAGAGCGAGCTATTCGGGCATGAGCGCGGCGCCTTTACCGGGGCCCATCAACGGCAAGCAGGGTGTTTCGAGCGCGCAGATGGCGGCACGCTCCTGCTCGACGAGATAACGGAGATGCGGCCTGAGATGCAGGCCAAGCTGCTCCGGGTTCTGGAAGAGAAAGAGATCCGGCGTCTGGGCGGGATCAGGGAGATTCCAATCGATGTGCGCGTCCTGGCGGCGTCCAACCGTCAGCCTCGGCGTGCCATCCGCGAGGGTAGGCTGCGCGAAGACTTGTACTTCCGCCTCAGCGTGCTTTCGATCGAGCTTCCGCCGCTGCGCGAACGGATTGAGGATGTGCCGTTATTGGCCGCGCAGTTTCTCCGGCAGTTCAATCGGGAACACAGCAAGGCGGTTCAGGGAGTAGCCGATGATTGCCTGAAGTCCCTTAAGGCTTATTCGTGGCCGGGCAATGTTCGTGAGTTGCGGAACGCTATCGAGCGCGCGGTCATCTTGTGCCGGTCGTCGATGCTTTCTTCTGGTGATTTGCCGATCAATCTAGCCGATCAAGCTGAGGCAGGAACCGACCCAGATTTCACGATTCGGCTTGGCGCCTCGCTGAAAGAGGTCGAGGCCGAACTAATTTTCCGGACGTTGGCGTCCGTCGGTGGAAATAAGACGCGCGCGGCCCGCATTCTCGGGGTCGCACGGCGTAGCATTTACAACCTCCTTGAACGCCACGGCGGACGCGCAGGGACCGGGCATCTCAACAGCAAGGGTTACCGCAATCGTTGAAAAGGCCCGTGAAGGCGAGACTTCCCCTTGCGTCGCGGTACTTGGCGCGCACGGCGTTAGGGGACCATTAAACCCAGATTTCCATTATCTCAGTGAATTAGCGATTTGGTAAAATGCGACAAACGCGTCGATGGACGTGGGTTTGGATGTGATCGGGGCAGTGCGGAGGTGGCGAGGTGATGGGTGAGACACAAAATCGGCGCTTTCAACTCTCGTTCAACAGCTCGTTGAGGGTCGATTTCCAAGGTTCACGGATGACCTCGGATGGTGTGGTCTTACCCCTTTTGGTATCCTATTCGTAACTTAGTGTTCGCAGAGATTTTTGGTTCATTTCTTAATCACAAGTTTTTCCGGCCACCCTTCACACGCTTCTGAGGGTGGCCGAAAGACCGTCGGGTTTTGGAGCTGAGGCCGGAGCGCGTTGCATCGCTCCGGCCGGCCAACATTTGTTGACCGGCCAAGACGGTGCGCAGGGGGGCCGCGCTCGATTCCTTCTCGTCGCGCGCGAACTCCTCGGGAGAACGATCACGCAGCGCGCTGTGTGGCCGCACGTTGTGTCTATTCGATGACGAACGGTTCTGGAACCCTGCGACATCTACCGCGACTTCGCGCGCGCCGCGAGTTGCCGTTCCTGACACTTGTCCCCGCGCTTTCAGGCCATGCAACCAGACGTGAGCCCGTCTGGTCACTTCCGCAGCCGGCAAGGCGGTTTTGCCAAGCAAGGCGCATTCCCATACAATCATTACGCGCCAGCCACGTTCCATAAGAAGTCGGACATTCCGATCATCCCTTTGTTGGTTCGCATTGAATTTCTCCGTCCAGAACTTGCGGCGAGACTTGGGAACGGTCGATTTGTAGCAGCCGTGAGAATGCCAGTAGCACCCGTGAACGAAGATCACAGCACCAAAGCGCGGAAACACCACGTCAGGACTCCCTGGAAGCCTTCGGTCGTGAAGACGATACCTAAAGCGTGCTTTGTGAAGCATATAGCGGAGCATGGTCTCAGCGCCGGTGTCCTTCTGACCGACTCGTGACATGATGCGTGATCGCGTGGCTTTGTCGACGGTGTCCATAGTCAGGCGGTTGGCGGGGCGAAATCGTCGATTGCCTGAAACACACTCCAAAGTTTGTCGATCTTGACGTGCGCCTCCAGATAGTCCGCGTATGCCTGCTGGGCATTGTTCAATAGCTCGTCGTAGAACATGATGCGGGCATCTACCGCAGCCAACGACTTTTGCACACCGGCAGGGCCGGTCGCCGTTTCATATTCTGGAGGCGGCTTACCGAGCAGACATACGATCTCCAGCGGCCAACCCTTATATGCGCTCTTGTCCAAAATCTTCCGCGCGCCATCCCGATATTTCCGAATCTGTTTGGTGAGCGTATCCAACGGCACGGCGACTGAAGCGCGTTTCAGTTCGATAATGACGTGCTTTCCCGAAGAAGCCCGATATCCGATGTCGATGCGGTCTCTTTTTTCGGTCTTGGGCAAACTCTTGGTATTGTCCTTCAGAAAGTTGTTCACAGTCGTTTCGACGTGTTCGCTACCTCGTGCGCGTTCCCACGACGTATCGAGAAGCCAAAGGTGATCGAAAATATAATCGCGAAGGACCGCTTCCTTGTCGTTCTGGCTCAACTTATCCTGAAGGGCCTTGATGACGCCGACTCTGAGTTTCACGATCTGGCCATAATAGCTCAGTTCAAGGTCGTCGATTTCTCGAAAGATCGAAAGAATTTCCGTTAGGCTCTCGTCACTGATTTCTTCGAGCTTTTCCAGCTGTTCCTTCCGACGATAGCTCTCGAAAGCGAGGATCGAAGCTTTAAGAAGTTCCTTCTTGTCGGTGTCGGTCTCCGAGCGAATGACATTGAGCCGTCCTACCCAGCGCTCCGCTTTCTTCTTCGTAGAGCCCTCCAACGCCTCCAGCCAACTCGATACCTCGGGGACATTTGCGGCCTGCTTCGCTCCGTCCTCCCGCCGCCAGTCGCTCCATCGGCTCGCGATATACCGTAATTCACCGAGTATGAGATCGCGCACCGCCTGGTAACGTGGATCGTCAACTTTGATCGATTGGCGGCTGCTTGTCGCGATATCATCGAGCGAATCATTATCTAGGTCGTCGCAATGCAGTTCGCCAATGACATAGTCCGCATAAATCTCCTTCTGGCCAAACTCATCGAGAATATCCTCTTGAGCCATTTTACCGCGCATGAAGATGGCAATGCGATTGAGATTGTCTCCTTCTTCGTCGTGAAGCTGCCGCGGCTGCGCTACCGTCCCGATCCATCCGGAAACCTGGATTCCGGCCTTCTGTGCGGCCGCTTTGAGAACTGACGTTCGGTTCTCCGCTTTGCGTGCCAGACTCTTGGAGAGTGCAATCGTTTCGGCCTGATCGCCATAGACCCAGAGGTATTCCAAAGCATTCTGATAGCCACGATCGGCGGGACTGATTTCTTCTCCCTCGACCAGGACACGAAAGTCGAATTTCGGGCCGATGATGGCGAAGCGTCGAGCGACCCGACGCTTGAGACCAGCGACGGTCATTTCAGAAAGTCTCTTCGACAGACCTGACAGAACTATGCGCGTCCCGACTTTTAGCGCCTTGGGCCAGGCCGATAGCTCGGGCGGCTCATAGGGCGCGCTGTCATTCGATGATATACACGCCTTGATGACGTCACGGTCCATGCGAAAGGCCGTCCGTTGTTTGTCCTTGATCGTGAAAACGTCGACTACCCTAGCGATCGAAAACGACGAGAGCTTCCCGATGCCCTTCCGCCCCATCGGCTTTCGTTGTTTAATCGGCGTAAGGTCGCCAATTGTCGCGCGCCGCTTGAACCCCACAGTCAAAAAGTGGTCGATCACGTCATCGCGGTCCATACCGATGCCATCGTCGTCGATGGTTATGGTCTCGTTCACTTTGTCAATGGTGACGTTGACGTTCTCCGCGTCGGCGTCCCATGAATTCGCGACGATCTCCGACAGTACAGCCGGAACGTTGCTGTAAAGGTTCATCCCCAGATGCTCTAACGCATTGAGGCTGATCCGCATCGTCAAGGGGCGCTTTGCTTTCATGAATGCTCTGTCATCAATTCTTCAATACCTTGATTGTTACCAGAGCTTCGAGATGATTCTGTAGTTTAATCGGCAAAGAACCGCCGCGTATCAACACGCCGGCCTCCATGTTCTTTTCCATAGCGTGCCCGGTGAGATTGGCGCTGGAAATGAAGCACATAGATTCGTCGCACACCGCGACTTTGGCGTGAACCTTACCGCCCGCGAAGGAATCGCCTTTGTCGCCCCAAAAGTAGATTAGGGCGGAAGGAAGGGCTGCTCTCATTTGGCCGATAGCGTCCACAGCGACGCCACCACCATGTTTGTCGCTGGATTCGAGCAACATCGATACCTCGACGCCACGGTCGACGGCCTTGCGCAAAGCGCTCATGATCGACGCCACGTCATAGGCGACGAAGCTGGTTATGAAGAGTCGCGACTCCGCTGCGTCGATTACCTGAAGGAGCGCTTGTTCCGTCTTCCGGGTCGCGATCAACTTGCTCGATGGGCCGGTCCAGACGAGCTCTATTTCCTGCTCGCCTTTGGCCCGATGGTAGGCCGCACTCGCGGCCGTCAGCATTCCGGCGAGCTCGGCGGTCGGTATGTCGACACCTCGCCATGCGGTAGTCAGCTCGGTCAAGGCGTTCTTTGCACGCGGGTTTGCGGTCCAACTTGTGAGCGACTGAGCGTTTTGCGCGTCGGAAAGTCGCCTGATCGATTCGGCGAGCTGCTCGGTTTTATCCGGGGGGCTGTTCGAGACGAGGTCAATGATTGCTTCGATCAGGTTTTTCACGTTGCCCCTCAGTCAAAAAATGCAGCATCGTCGGTCTCCAGCGTCGGCAGCAGCAGGGCGCGATCGAGATAACGATTGCCCATTTCACAGGATGTTTCCGAGACGAAGGAACATGCGTGGCATGCAGCAGCGTGGAGCGAGCGATCGTCCGCTGGTTTGTGCTCCGAGCATAGCGGGTCGGATGAACAAATCCCGGCGCGAGTCAGCGCCTGCTTGAGCAGGCGCCCCAGATTTTCAGGTCGGCCGAGTTCGACGAGCCCCCCGAGGGTTCCGTCGGAATCCGCAGCAGCGGTGTAAATCAGGATGCCCGCCTGCCTTCCGTACCCTTCCGTGTCCGCGTAGATACGTTCTCTGATGCTGGCGGCATTGTAGCCGCATTCGAGCGCCAGCTCCCGGATCAGTAGGTGGGACAGCGTGTGGAGCATCGCATACCGGATGCCCGGATAAGCTTCGTCGGGGTCCAGTTTCCTGGAATTCCGCCAACCGCGATGCCCGGCCAGCAGATTGAGGTTTCTCGCCGTTACCGCGTCTCGTCCTTCCCACTTCTGAATCTCGGCTTCGTCGAATCTGATGAAGATGCCTTCGCCATGAACCTGCGTCGCGGGCACCCATCGGGGAGGGTCTTTGCACAAATCGGCCCTGGGGGGTCGGTCGGCCGGATTTGCCGTCTCCTCGGGAGCTTCGACGCGTGTGAAGCCGAGCAGCGCGTTTACCTCGCGCAGGCGCTCCAGAAGGAGGACTCCCGCGATCTGCTTCTTGAATTCCTTGGGCGCTTCCACTCTCTTGCTAAGAAAATGCGGCCAGTCGGTCGGCGGGTTTGGGTCAGTCAACACGTCCCATTCCGGCCCTTTGATGTCGGCGTCGGTGACTGCGGTCGCGGCAGTGCCGGCCTTGATCGTTTGGATAACGTCCCAGACGGCCTTGGGGGAGTGCTTGTCGATACCGGGCAGCGCACCTGTCTTCTTAAGCGTCTTTACGGTGACTGCGACTTCGGCCTCCGATTCCAGGTCGGCGAAATAGTCCCATCCGTCCTGGACAAGCTGAGAAATAGGGTCGCGAGCGAGAGGAATGGCCAATGCAGAGAGCGTGATGGGGAACCAGCTGTTTGTCGCTCCCAGAAGGACCGCCCTAGCCTGCTCCTGACAGCCGGTGTCGTATTGATCCATGTGCGGATGGCGGCCGCGACAACTCGGCAGGTTGTCGCGTGCCGACTTACCGAACGCGTGGGCCATATTGCGTGAAGCTCTGCACTGGTCGCACTTGACCCACAGATTTTCAGTTTGAAGCGACGCTCCACTTTCGAAGAAGCGAAGCGTCCCTTTGCAGCCGGACGGCCCGTTGTGGACGAAGTAGTGCCACGGAAAATCGTCCAAGTGGCCGTTCCGACAGGCCAGCAGGAAACGGGCAGGAACCGCATCGGCATCTCTGGCGGGCTGATCGCCTTTCGAACCTTTGCAGTCGTTGTGTACAAATCTCGTTCGTTCAGGACGGAACCGGTTTTCCTTGCATTCGAAAAGGCCGAGATCGTATGCGGACAAGAGTCCGCATTTGACGCAGCGCAGCCAACGGGGAAACGGCCTGACCGGTACGCCGATAAACGCTTCCGCAGAGAAGGGATCGGCACCTTCGCTCTTCTGGAAAGGCGGCATGCGCAAGCTTTCGACCTGCGGCCCCAGCTCCCGTCGCACCGCCGCCAGCAGTCGTGCCTCTTCGATCGGCTGACAGCGATTCACCTCCCATCGGTCGATGGCGAGTGTCACGACCGACAGGCTGGGCAAGTCGATCAGAGCGCCCGGACCGTAAGTCCAGAGGAGCTGACTGGGCCGCACTTCGCCGACAGGGGTCTTTTCGCCGATCATGCGTCACCCCCGCCATCGTCCGGCGGGACGACGGGTGGCGTCCACTCGGGATCGCTGCCCCCGAATCTGATGGTGCTCATGATCAGAGCGACGCCGGGCTCAACTTCGCGCATGGACATCGGTACTGTGAAATTATCCCACGCTTGGATGCCCGGCCTCTTGAGGAGCGCCACCATCGTGGCGCGGTTCGGTCCCTTCTTCTCGTAGGCAAGTGTTCTGCCCCCCTTTCCCGCCTCGTGCGCCCATTCATCCAGACGTTCCTTGAGCTCGCTCGAAGCGAGGTCTCTGAGAGCGGTTTCGTGCGAAATCTCCCACGCCCGCCCGACAAGCAAGTCTCTCGCCTCCACGGCCTCCGGACGATCGGGCTTGTCCAAAGACCCGGCACCCGGATTCGGATTGAAGGCTGGGTTTTCCAGGCGCATGACGCTGAGCAAGGCACCCGTCAACCCGCGATCCATCGCGCGCGGCGAGAACGGCGTGACCGACTGCGCCTCGACATGTTTGTAGAACGTCGCGTGATAGTGCTCGAAGGTCTCGTAGTGGGAGAGGTCGCGCGGGCGCGCCCATGTGAGAACCGTGCAAACGAGGCCGGGAAAGAAACGGCCGACGCGGCTGGTCGCCTGAATGTACTCGGCCGTGCCTTTCGGTTGCCCGTTTACGACCATCAGGCCCAAACGATTCACATCGACGCCCACCGACAACATGTTGGTCGCGAGCACAACATCGATAGAGCGTACCTCGCCTTCTGCCCACCGGGTGACGTAGCGGCCAAGCGCGGAATCGAACTCGGCTTTGAACTTGATCTCCAGCTGATCAAGGTATTTCGGAATGTCGCGGCTGGAGACACGGGATGTCAGCTCGCGAATGTTGCTGACGCTGCGTTGCGCTAGTCCAGGCCGGTCGACGAGACTCATCTGGACTCGATAGGAGCGCGTCTGCACATCGTCCTCGGCAAGGCGGCGCATACCGCCAAGCTCTCGCAGCGAATTGAAATACCCGACGGTCGTCAGATACGGGTCTGCCGCTTGGCCGAAGCGGTCGAACAGCTCCTGCGCGGCAGTAAGAAATGCGGTGTAGACGCGGATCAGCATCGCCGGTCGCGAGCTTCCCGGGGAGCAGACACCGAGATAGCGCCGGCCCGGCATCAGGTCGATCGATCGCTGAATCGAGAAAAAGTTGTCGGAGATGTCGAGGCCGTGTGGTGGAAAAACGGCGACGCGCCGCATGAAGACGTTGTTCACCTGCTCTGTCGCTTTCCGCACCGTAGCGGTGGAGGCCGCGATCTTGGGTTGGACAGTGTGGCCTTCCAGCTCCCAGCTGCAAAGTTCGTTTATCGCGGTCTCGTAGAGTCCGACCATCGTGCCCAGCGGACCGCTGATGAGGTGGAATTCGTCCTGAATGATCAAGTCCGGCGGCCTGAGCGCGCCGATGTTCTTGACCGTCGTGCTCGGTAGACCCTTGTAAACACGGTGGTTCCCGGTGCAATCAGCGCCGGGCCAAAGAAGTCCGTGCCGTGGGCACTCGGTGTTCGCCCGTCCAAAGAGCGTCCGTACCTCGCCGCGCCATGCCATCAACGCGAACTTGTCGACCGTGGCGATCATCATCGACGGCGGCCGATGGTAGATTTCCTCGTCGACGACAAGGACCGGAATGCCAGGATGTGGCTTTTTACTCGATTTGCCCTTCGAGAACTCGCATCGCCCCAGCTTGTCACCGCAGTAGATCGTCGTCCTTCGGGCCGCAGTATCGACTTCCACGTCGTGCTTCGGCGATATATCGCAACCGCACCACGGACAGCTGGTCAGCTGCGCAGGCGATGTGCCGCCAGCATCGAACTTTTCGGGGTTGCGAATGTCTTGAATTGCCTTGTGGCTGTCCTCGGTGGAACCCGGCGTGACCTTGTTACCTACCCACAGGCCGATCGTGAACGGTTCGCTTCCCAAAGATTTGTCGCCAGCAGCAGCCGCTTCCTGCCGCAGTAGCTCCATTGCGCAGATCAAGGCTGAAGCGCGCTGGAACTGTTGCAGCGTGAGAAGACGTAGCGTGTAGCGCATGATCACGGATAGTCCGCAACCGCCATCATAGCCTCCCAGCTTGCCCTGAAGGCGGCGAATGGCCATCGCGAAGGCGGCGACCCCCAGGTAAGCTTCGGTCTTACCGCCTCCCGTCGGGAACCAAAGCAAATCGGCGAAGGCTTCTATCGGCTTGGTGCGGTCTTTGTGGGTCGGATCGGCCAAAGACGGGATCGAGAGAAGGATGAAGGCGAGCTGAAATGGCCGCCACGAACGATTCTGGCGCTGCTCGAAATCCGCCAGCGTCTTGTTTTCGCCGCGACGCTGCGACAGGGCGAAGAGGCTATGGACGCGCTGCCGTGCCATCGCACGGTTGGCAAAACGAAAAGCCGCCAAGACGTTGTCGTTGCTAGCGTTGGCCAGAACGGCAATGCCTTCTTCCAGGCGCCGCTCGATTTCCTTGCACCGGTCGAGAGCCGCAGCCGCTTGTGCGTCGTGTCCGACGACGTCGGCACCGATGCGGCTTCTTTGCTCCTTGATCCACTTGCCGTAATCGCTTGCGAGGGTGGACAGGACGGCGACAAGCTCGCCCCTATCCATTTCTGCAAGGACCTCCATGTCGAGATGACCCTTTTCGACCATCTGACGCATCGCAGGCCGGTCTTCTGGCCGAAGGCCGGGCGTCTCGGTCACCGGCACCTCGTATTGCGGCATCACCACTGTGCGCACTTCATGGGCACGCTCGGGGTCACCGTCATCGGTCTTCGCGTGAACGGCTATACCGTGACCGACCGCGAATTCGACCTGCTCGCGGTAGATCATTTCCAGCGCCTTGCGTTCCTCGTCGTCCTCTTTGCCGGAGAGCGCGACGCGCCGTCTGAAAATGGCTTTGTCGGATTCGCCTGCGGCCCGAACGATCAACTCCGGCTGAAAGACCCAAGCCGAATCCTTGTTCTCCTTGGGTTCCTGTTGCACGTTGACGAGGAACAACGTCACCAGGCGGTCACCATTCGCGTTCTTGTCCCGGATGGTGCCTTGCACGCGCACTTCCGGATGCTCGCTGTCGGGCGCGCGATGGGAAACGACTCCTTTGACAAGATCGATCGGCAGCTTGCCCCCGCAAGGAACCCGTTGCCAGACTTTGACCTTAACGTCGGCTCGCTCGATACGGATCACGTTCCCGTCTGCGTCTTTGATCTTCTTGTTCACCGTCTTGGTGTGTTCGTGGTCGTAGACGCGAACATATTGACCCCACGTCGCCGTCACTTCGATCCGGTCGACATCGCCGTCGACACAAAACGTCATCCCGAAGCTCGAAGGGATGAGGGACTGGTTGCTGGAGGCATCAATCTCGTCCGCCGAATCCGCTTCGGCATCGACACGGCCGGTCGTGCTGTCGAATTCGGCTCCCGGCTCATGGCGTCCGTGGTGGACCTCGAGACTCTCAGGCTCCTCTTCCGCTTCAGTGGCCAGCGGACCTTCCAGCCCTTCGATGCCGCCACTATCGTCTTCACGCGGCGCGAGTTTGCCGACCAGGTACCTGTCGCGGACACCCATATCGACGATCTGTTCGTGCGGACCGTTGGCGGGACCCAGAAGATCGTCCATGACGGCGAGCTGGAGAAGCTCGCGGATGTAGGCCTGGTCGCCGATCAGGGGTACATCGTCGAGCGTAGCGCCCGTCAACTTCGGCAACGCCGCGACAAAGTCGCTCCATTGCAGCCGCGCCATCGAACCAGTCTTTGGAAGCCCAAGGCCCGCCGAAGCAAGGGTGGAGCCCGTAGCCACGACTCGCAGCCGATCAAAGTAAAAAGTTGTAGTTTTGAGGTCCGACCGAACGCGTAATACGCGACCGACACGCGTCATTCCGCTCGAATCGCTCGCCACCGCAAGCCAATCGCCTTCCGCGACGGCCGCATAGAGCTTGCGCTCTCCATCGAGCTCCACTGCGAATTGCGGGTAGGAAAATTCTCCCCTCTGGTGAACTGGTTCAATACCCAGCCAAGCGTTCGCAGTCTTGTTGTCCTGTATTTTATCGGTCACGCCTTACCGCCCCGTGTTGCGAACAAGTCATGTCCCAACGACGCTTCTGCCACTGGCGCTTGATTTGCTGTTGCAGATAGCGCGGTCGTCAACTGTGATTGCGCGTTGAACCGCTCTTTGTTCAGCTTCGATAAACGACGGAGTACTTCAAGGCGGGCGGGTTCCGAGATGGTAAAGCGAACTTGGTCGTTCTCGGGCAGATATGGGACCTTGTGAAAGTCATGGTCAAGATCGATATCATCCCAGTCGTATGTACATATGACAGCATTATCGACTTGGCGATGAAGATCGCGTAACGCGATTATTACTTTATCGTTTGAGGCGAGACTATGAAACACATTGTAAAGCTTGGTAAGTCCAATTCCTTTATCTTTCATAATTTGCGCGCGCAAATGGGAATATGAGTTTCCTAGTCGTTCCAACTCAATTGTGCGCCCTTCCGAAAGATGGGCCGGAAACGGAAATGTTTCAAAGGCGTTCCCGGGTGAATATTTCAGTCGCGCCTCGAGTTTCGAAGAATATTTCCTTGCCCAAATCTCATGAATTGAAGACTGAACGACCGCAAAACTGACTCCGTCATCAATTGTAAATACATCGATGTTCGCTGAGAAGATCGGTCGACTTAGAACGAACGCAAAAGCTAGATGTTTGGTGACCTCACTGCATACTAAGACACTTATCATAGCTCCTTCGTCAGGATTCCAACCATTCGGATGCTGCGAGAAGAGGTGTCCGCGTCCAATTGTATGATATAATCCTTGGGCCTTTTCAGCGAACTGCCACCACCGTTCGGCACGGGATTTTCGTACAACAAATTGACCGTTGTCCTTTTTTCTCTGCCGCTCCGGTTTTACACGTTCAAGTACATGGCGATAGGGTAGCTTGTACTCCATCGCCTTTTCCTCAGGCCAGTCCCAAAAGTTTATTACCCAACGGCTGGGACGCTGTTCCGGATCAGAGTTTAGGTCTTCACCATTCAAGTAGGGATAGATAACTTCGATATTGCGCGGATCGGCCTCAAGCATTGAGTTTGCTTCGGGTTCGGTGAGAATAAAGCCCATCCCGAGTACAATCGAACCTTGAAAGGACTTATTCGCGTTTTCTTTCAATGGCTTTGGTGTCCATTCCTCTTGGTCGGACAGAAATGGTGATATGAAGTTTACCGATCTACCAGACAAGATAAGTTTACCTTTCCAAACATCCTTACGGATGTGTACTCGACTCGTCATTACCGCAGCCTTGCCAGGCCAAGGTTCGTTCGGGAACGCAGCGTAAATCACTGCGCCGAGATGCTGAAGTAGTTTCTCAAGTCCCACCCGCCGTGTGTCTCCTTCAGCGATTGTATTAACAGCTAAGAGCCCAAACGTACCTTCGCGCCGAAGGAGATCGAATGCACGCAGGAAGAAATAAGCGACCAAATCTGCCGATCCCCGGGTGCCCAACGCGAGCCAGTGAACCAAATAATCACGATAAACGGTTCCCAAGGTACCCGTGATTTTTTGGCCACCGAGGAATGGTGGGTTGCCGACAATAGCATCGAATCCTCCACTTGGGCGATTGAATACCTCTGGAAATTCCAGCGGCCACTGAAACGGGCGTCTCACGGGTTTACCCGCTGAAAGATCGGTGCTTAGCCTTTCGTGGGCTCGCCGTTTAAGGGCTTCGACGGCCCCGTCCTTGCCCTCTATCGCGGCACCTGCTTCGATTGAGAGCGCGGTAGTGCCCGCATTCTCTCCGCTTGCTGCAAGCACTTCGCCAATGAGAGCGTCGGCAATGAGTTCGGGCAACTCCAGGATTTGCCGCACTTGCTGATCCAGGCTCGCCATCGCCTCGACATCACGAATGTCGTGAATCGGCCTTGTCCGCAGAGCGGAGCGCAACACAATCGCTTTTTCGACCGCCTGATCGATCTTTGATGCGAAGAGCTTCTTTGAGCTGCCCTTCCCCGGATTCATATCGAGATAATAGAGTTGTTCGAGACCCGTGATACCGAGCAAACTGTCGCCGCACCGCAGATTGTGATCAAGGAATCCGAATGGCCGCCCCTTCGCCAGGGTAACGAGCCAGATCGATAGCTTGGCTAGTTCGACGGCAAGGGGGTTCATGTCGACGCCATACAGGCATTGTTCAGCGATCAGACGCCGCGCAGTGAGCAATCTATCTTCGGCGTCCTTGCGCAAAGGCTCTCGCGAACCGATTTCGTCGACGACTTCGCCTTCAGATGTGATACCCTTCGCCTCATCCTCTGCTTGCGCCCAGGCTTCGACCAATCGTTCCGACAGCCAGCGGCAAACCTGGACGAGGAATGCACCCGAGCCCATCGCTGGATCGCAGATTTTGAGGTCAAGAAGCTCGGCCGCCGATCTCAGTCGCCACTCTTCGCGCGGTTTGCCCTCGGCTGGACCGACGTAGACAAGCGGCTCCAGTGTTTCTTTGACGATCGCCTGAGTGAGTGATTTCGGCGTGTAGTGGGTACCGGTCTCCCGACGATCTACGCCGGTCCTCACCATGAATGTGCCTTTGGGATAGACGAGCGGATATCCCCACCGATCGGTTCGCAGAAAATGAAAATACGGCCTTAGCCGGTCGCGGAGGGATCGATCGGCATGACAAGCCGTCAGCAGCTTGTCGGCCGAACCTTCATCAACGGTTTTGTCTAGGTCATTCCGAACACGACTTGCCGAACTGCCGGTTCGATCCTTAAGTAATTCCTCGACGGCCCCGCGACCCTTGGCAGCAGCGTCATCGAGCTCCGGCAAAGACACCCAAGGATTCTTCGCATTCTTGGTGGCATCAAGGTCGAGTGTCGCCTCCCGTGCCCGGACGACGGTACGTTCCAGCAGGCCCTCGTAGACGTAGCCGATTTGTTCGACGTCGAGCGCCATGTACGAAAGCGTGCGGCCGTGGAACAGCTGCACCGCGTCGAGCAAATAGAGGACGGTGCGATTGTCGATAGGAAGAGGCGTCGCTGGATCCATTTTCCAACGAGAGCCTTTCCCGCGCCCTTCCAGAAACGGAAAGCGATCGGGATCGAACAGCGATCCACCCAACGCGGGAAGCCGCATCGCTTCGTGATCGACGCCGCCGTAAACGGCCCGGAATATCGAGAGCAGACGGGACCATGCATCCCAGCGCCGTTCGAGGATTTCTTCGGACTCGCTGCGGAGCTGTATCCGCAAGGTGGAGACGGCGTAATTGGCCTCGTAACGACCGTCTCCCAGCAGCAAGAGCCCGCGCTCCTCGGCCGAGAGCAGAAAGACGATCCTCATCATGACGGTCAGTCCGGCTTCGTAGAGTTCCGCCGGCTCAATGCCTTCGAGAAGTTCGCGATTGCGATCGACGTCGGCGCGGTCGAGCGCCTGGATCAACACTTCGACGGCTCGCCTTACCTGTTCGCCAAGAGCGTCCGTCACTTCGTCCTGATGCGTGAGTGATTTGTCCAGCAAAGCCGGCAGCTGTTCGCTGCGGTCGACGAAGAAGCGCCTGACGCCGAGTAGATTGACGAACGCCTGGAGTGTTACCGGTTCTTGCGCCCAGAGCCGCGCGTACCAGGTGGCGAATGTGGTCACCGCGCCGACAGGAGCGTCTACGAGCATCCACTGCTCGCCGTTCGTCACGAGGCCGAGTCGCACGTCGGTGGCGCGACAGAGCTCGACCATGCGTTCGGCGGGGCTGGCGGCCCAGCCATCGCCCTTGAGCGACTCTGTCAGGGATGCTTCTGCGCTATAGACGGCAATCAGAATAAGCGGTCGGCTATCCGCTCGGCCGTCCACCACCGCGTAGTTAGGACGGAGCGTTATGCCATGCTCGGGAAGCTCGCACCGTACCGTGTTCGGCATCTTCTCGGCCGATTTCAGAACGTCTCCGTCGCCTTTTTCGTCGAGCTCCAGGATCTGCTTCAGAACCAGATCGATCCACACGCGGTGAATTTTCGGCAAGTCGGGATCATCGAGGTCCAACGCTTCACGCCACTCGTCATAGGCCTGGCGGACGGTTCTTGTCTTGGCCGAGTCCAGCCCTTCCAGACCTTGTGGGAAGGCATCTTTCAGGACCGGCTCCGCCAAAAAAGGTCCCGAGACTTCGATCAGGGAAAGCCATTCGGCATGATGGCCGAGCTCGCTCATGCGTCGGCCCTCCAGGGATGGCGCTCGGGCACGAGGAAGATCACGGCCACCGGGAACGTCCTGACCGCATATCCTTCGAAGCGCTGGCGAATGGCATCGATCTCCTGTTCCTTCTCGCCCGGAATCCGGGCGAGCCGCAGCTTCAAAGCTTCGGTATCGCGCCGTACCTGGGTTCGCTCATCCTCTGAAAACAGCGCGAGCTGTTCCGGTTCTGTTTCCCTGCGGAGTTCGTCTTGGATCGCCCGCTCCAATTCGTCGAGCACACTGGTGATGTTGGCGATCTCTTGCTGCTTTCTGGTCTCCAGTGTGGTTTCCAAATTTCTGAGTCGGTCGCGGGAGCGTGCCTCCAAGGCTTGTAGGATAGAGTCCTGATGTTTTTCGAAGCGCCTTTTCAGTCCCTCGAACAAACGCTCGTTCGCCTGAATTGGAGTTGCTGTCTCAAGCCACGAGTTGACCTGCGTCACGCGGGCTTCGCGGCTGAAGGACGTGTCCTTCATGTAGCCGCCCGCGACAGTGAGTTCCTCGTGTAGGCGGTGGTGCTTGCCTCCTGTAATGACGAGTCGCGACACGACGGCTACAGCGAGGTCGTCCAGTTCAGAATTAGGCAAGCAGCGAACGTCGACTCGGTGCAGCTTTTTCACGTCGCTTTGCGCCCACACCTCCGCACGCATCAATCGCAAGCACATCTGCACAAGGCGATGATTGAGGTGAACAAGGACGACGTCGTCTTCCCGGCCTTTCGCCACTTGATGATCGAAGGTAATCGGACGCAGTTTGCCGGTGTGGGGATGACGCAGACCTTCCATGCAGCGCGCCCATGAGCCGGTCATCGCCGGCATTTCGAAGACGGTTCCGCTCGGCGCGCCGTGCAATTCGACGGGTATAAGGGGTGGCCTCTTTTCCAGTGCCAGGCCGGTTTTGACTGCTGCATATATCCGTTCGCGAGTCAGATGGAAGTCTTTCTGGGTTTCCTGAAGCCGCTCGTGCAACTTTTCGATGCGCTCTTTGAGTTGACGTTCAGCGCGAATGTATCTCTTGGTCTTTGCCGCCCTAGCCTCGGCTTCTCTCGTATCCAATTCCCTTCTTGTACCCTCGATCAGACCGGCCATCTGCGGTGCGATAACAGGGTTCACGCTTCCCATGTCTTCACGCATCGCCTCCAGTTTGGTGAGAGCACGAATGATGTCGTCCTTGTGGCCTCCGAGGGTATCGCCTATCGCTTCACCGCCATCCACGGGATGCCAAATCAGAACTTCGTCATGTTTCTGGCCATGCCGATCAATCCGGCCGTTGCGCTGCTCCATGACGTTGGGATTGTAGGGAATCTCGACGTGGATCACGCAATTGCAGTAGTTCTGAAGATCGATGCCTTCTGACGCGGCATCGGTGGCGAGCAAGATGCGAATATCGGCATCCTTCGGGTTCGTCTGGAAGGCGGCTTTGACCTTCTCCCGCTCTTCCTGGTCCATGCCGCCATGAATGATCCCGAGTCGGTTTCCTGCATATCCGTGCGAGGCGAGGATCTGATGAAGCCACTGATGTGTCGTTCGGTACTCGGTAAAGAGGATGACGCGGCGGTCGTTCCACGCGCCGCCCGATCTCAGGTTGGTCTCAATCCATTCGAGAATCGCGCCGCATTTCGAATCCGCCTTGTGACCGGCGCTCTGAGCCCAATCGCGCATTCGGGAAAGCAAGCGTAACTCTTCCTCAGTCGGAGGAGCGCAGCGTTTCGTGGCTTCTTCGACCGCTTCGGTTTGTGCGGCCTCCACCTGTCCGTCATCCGCATAGTCCTCTTCCGCTTTCAGGATTGCCTTCCGCAGGATGCGGTCGGTCATCGCATCGGGCTTGGGTTGGACTTTGCCGCTGGTCAACGTAGCGAAATGCCTTTCCAGCGTCGACGCGAATGCCGCAGGTGATGAGAACAGCCGCTTCTTCAGAAGACCGTTTACGAACCTAGTGCCCGACGCGCCTGCGTTCTGGCAGGTCCTTTGGCGACTCTTGCAATACGAGTCGAGAACTTTGTGTATCGCACGCTCATCGGCGGTGAAGGGTACGGGGAGCGCCTGCAAAATGCGCTTGGGATAAAGGGGGTTGCCGTCCTTGTCGACCAGATCGGTTTTCAGCCTCCTGATCATGACCTGCGAGAGTTGCTTGTCGTCCGGGAGAATGTTGCGTGAGAAACGCTGGTCGTCGAGCAACTCCAACAACGACGTGAACGACTCGGTGTATCCGTTGTGGGGCGTGGCGGTTAGGAAGAGCCGGTGTTGAAAGTGAGGTGCAATTTTGCGTATGAACTGCGTTCGTTGACTTTCCAGCGCATAGTGGGCCGAACCAGCGGGGGCGACATTGTGCGCTTCGTCGACGACAAGTATGTCGAACTTCCTGGGGTAGTTCGCGCGAATCGGGAGAATGTCACGAAACATTCGAAGCGGCTCCCCTGACTTGATCCAATCGACCGATGCGATGAGACGGGGAAATGACGTCCAAGGGTTGGCGTGGATGCCGCGAGCGCGACGTAGTTCCTTGACGTAATCTGTGTTGACAACCTTGAATTCGAGCCCGAATTTTTCGAGCATCTCAATACGCCATTTTTCCTGAAGCGATGCCGGACAGATCACGACCACACTACGAGCGCGATGGCGCAGCAGCAGCTCCTGGATGACGAGACCGGCCTCGATCGTTTTGCCTAACCCAACATCATCCGCGATGAGGAGATTGGCGCGGGCCATATCGATGGCACGGACCAACGGATCGAGTTGGAAATCTTCGATACTCACTCCACTCCGAAAAGGTGCTTGGAGGAATCCCCGATCCGCGTTCGTCGCGGCACCCCATCTGACGGCATCCAGAAATGCCTCTAGTCTTTCGGTGTCGTCTTGGCCGCTGATGGAAGGGAGCCCGGCTTTCTCGATGACATGCGCGCCCGGTTCGATCTCCCAGATGACTTCGATCTCCTCGCCGAGGCTATCTTCGTCTATTGACGACAGCGTGACGAGATTTTGTGGTGAGGAATGTCCGTTGCCGGCGGGAGAAGTCCGCCTGTCCGACACCACCCATTGCCTGCGGCGCACCTCTACCAGCTGACCAGGCTCCGGAGGCGACACAACCGGACTCTTGGAATTCTCGACCGCCGAGACGGCGGGGGGCGTCACGCGGCGCGCTCCAGAGGCGATTCCAAAGTTTGGATGTGACGTATGATGCTTTTTCCGATAGCTTTACCGAGCTTGACGGGGACGGCGTTTCCGATGAGTCGGCCGGTCGTCCTGACATAAATCGGTTCGCCTTTAGCTACGAATTTGTAGTCGTGAGGAAAGCTCTGAAGGATTGCTCCTTCTCTTAGAGAAATTGCGCGATTCTGATGAGGATGTCCGAAGCGACCATTCCCGAAACCGTAAAATTGGGTGGTTATGGTAGGCGACGGTTCGTCCCAAGGCATTCTTCCGTACACGCTCGGATACGATTTTCCGCTTTTCTTCTTGTGACATGCTGCGACGAGATCCCCATCCCAATCTCGCCATGTACCTCCCGCCTTGGAGGCCCGGATGCGTTTGAGGTTCAACGGTGACAATTCGGAAGCTTGGTGCAGAGGATCGTCAGAATGCATTTGTCCGGCCCTTAGCGGCGCCAACTCCTCTATTGCATCGCGTACCGTCTCATAAAAGTTGGTTTTGACAGTTGGTCCTATCATTTCGATCGGGCCGTGCTTCGATGCCAATAGGACAAGCCTTTGGCGGTGCTGGGGCACTCCGTAATCCGCACAATCCACGACCTTGTGGAACACTGAAAAGCCGTCCTCCTTCAAGTCCGAAACGAACTTCGCGAACACGGCTTGGTTCTCCAAGCGCGGGACGTTCTCCATCGTGACAAGATCGGGTTGGATTTCTTTGGCGAGTCGAGCGAAGTGACTCAGCAGATTCCATCGCTTGTCCGCTGGAGTGGATTTTCCTTGGCTGTAGGTAGAGAAAGGCTGGCAAGGAGCGCACCCCGCCAGCAGCGTCAATGAAGCGCTCTTGAGGGAATCAGTGAAATCGGCCCCCGCAACGTCTTCCACCGATTTCAACAAAAACGCGGCACGGTTATTGGCGGTATATGGATATTTGCAGGCGGGGTCGATGTCGATGCCCGCGACGACCTCGATGCCCGCGGCTTCGAGACCTCGCGTAAGGCCCCCAGCCCCGCAGAACAGGTCAATCGCCCTAATTTTCGCGGACGAACTGCCTTTCGTCCCTTTCTTCAGATGCCTTTTTGGCGGCATGCATTATCCCCGTTCATTCTTTTTTCGCGCCGCCTCGATTTTTGCACCAGAAAATTTGAACTGGTGCTTGATAAGGCGCTCGTATTGCTCGACAGAGAGGACGACGACCACGCGACGGCCGTGTTTCTCGATCGTGACAGGCTCCCCAAGCGCGGTGTCCAAAAGCAAACCGAAGGCGTTCTTCGCGTCTTTGGCGGACATTGATTTCATAGCAGGCACTCGGTGAGCCATTAGGGCTATTTTGGCTATTTCGGCGGAATAGCGCAATGTTTGTTTTGACGCCGGGATTACGTCTTCTAATCATTTGAAATCGCTGTGCTCGAACTGGCTGGGTTTGACGGATTCTGGCTGTGCCTGAGCGTCGGGAGGGCCTTGATCGCCTTCGCTGCCTTCCGCTGGGCCAAGCGGACCGGTGGATGAGTGATGGCTAAAAAAACGCGGACCCTCGTCAGAGGGTCCGCGCCGATTTTGATGAGTTTTGCGCGGCGGGCTTAAGCCGAGCGCGTGTTGCCGCAATCCTGGCAGATGCCGTCCGCCGCGAAGTTATGCTCGCCGCCGCCGACAAAGCAGGGCTTGTGATTCGACGCGACGCGGTGCGGCCATTCGGAAGCTCCGCATTTGCACCGACCATTTTCCTGCACCGTGTGCCCGATAAAATCGTTGTAGCCATGCTCCCGTAACATCTCGCGTTGGTCAGTATTCATAAAAGTCTCTCTCGAATCTTGCATAAATCGCCTGTTTGAGGGAGGGCCGCGCCCTCCCTGTTTTTCGATTGCTAGACTAGAACGGTATCGATTTTGGCCTGCCCCCCGAAAACTCCCGCGCTTTTAAGGTAGGGTCCTTCACCGAGAGGAGAAGGGCGAATGAAGGGCAGCCGATTCAGCGAGGAACAGATAATCGGGATCCTGCGCGAGCATGAAGCGGGCGCGAAGACGCCAGAAGTCTGCCGGCGGCACGGGATCTCGGATGCGACTTTTTACAAGTGGAAAGCCAAGTACGGCGGGCTCGAGGTCTCGGAGGCGCGGCGGCTGAAGGCGCTGGAGGATGAGAACCGCCGGCTCAAGAAGCTGCTGGCCGAGTCGATGCTGGATAACGCGGTGCTCAAGGATCTGCTCGGAAAAAACGTCTAAAGCTTGCGGCACGGCGCATCGCAGTGAGCCGAGTGATCGCGCAGCACGGCTTGAGTCAGCGCCGCGCATGCAGGCTGGTGGGAATCGATCATTCGACGTTGCGCTATCAGCCCCGGCGCCCGGACGACTGCGCTCTGCGTCAGCGCTTGCGCGAGTTGGCGGCCGAGCGGCGGCGCTTCGGCTACCGGCGTCTCGGTTGGCTGTTGGCCCGTGAAGGACATTCGATGAATCGCAAGAAGCTCTATCGGCTGTACCGCGAGGAGAAGCTGATGGTGCGCCGGCGCGGCGGCCGTAAACGGGCGCTGGGAACGCGGGCGCCGATGATGCTGCCCGACGCAATCAACCAGCGCTGGAGCCTCGACTTCGTCGCGGACACGCTCAGCGACGGCCGCCGCTTCCGCATCCTGGCCATCGTGGATGATTTCAGCCGCGAATGCCTGACTATGGTAATCGACACTTCGTTGGGTGGCGTGCGCGTCGTACGTGAACTCGAACGGCTGACGCTCGATCGCGGGGTGCCCGCGATCATCGTCAGCGACAACGGCACCGAGCTGACCAGCGTCGCGGTCCTGCGCTGGGCGATCGACAGAGTTGCCTGGCACTACATCCAGCCCGGCAAGCCCGTACAGAATGCTTTCATCGAGAGCTTCAACAGCCGCCTGCGCGATGAATGCCTGAACGAACACGTGTTCGTCAGCCTGAGCGAAGCGCGCGTGATCATCGAGGCCTGGCGCCACGACTACAATCACGTTCGTCCGCATTCCAGCCTGGGAGCGCTGACGCCGATCGAGTTTGCAGACCAGCAAGGGGACCGGCCGCCTGAGCAAGCTCAGGGCTCCGCGGCCCGTCCCCTTGCTCCACCGCCCCACCTGGGGCAATACATCAACCCCGGACTCTACTTATAAACGCGGGTAAATTGGGGAGCAGGCCAATTTCTCATCTGCTACTGCCGTGTGCGAAGCATCGCGGCGGCTGTCGAGAAACCGGATTTGGCGGGCGACGATTTCCGTTCGGTAGCGTTTGCCGCTGCCGTCTTTGGCTTCGTAGTCGCGCGTCGTCAGCCGTCCCTCGATGTAAACCTGACGGCCTTTGCCGAGATACCGCTCGCACGTCTCGGCCAACTTTCCGAAGGCAACCACGCGATGCCATTCGGTGCGCTGCTGCCGCGCGCCGTTGCGGTCCATGTAACGCTCGGTCGTAGCGACCGAAACATTGGCGACCTTTTGACCGGACGGCAGGTCACGCACCTGCGGGTCGCTGCCCAGATTTCCGATTACCGTTACGCTATTCACTGCCATTGTCTTTTCCTCCTGTATGCGCCCGATTCCCTTCATTGGGCAGGGCGTTCTTCATTTCCGGTGAATTGACGGCTAAGGATGAAGTCTGCGGCCTTCTGAGCCTGAGCGGCTGCGTAAACCAGAAGCTTGCGATCATCACGAAGCTTGCCGAGCCAGCCGGCGACATAGGCGGCCTGGTTGTCGATCACGACCGGCGATATCCCTGCTTCGGCGCAGAGAAAAGCCGATCCCATTTCGGCACAAAGCTCCTCTTTGGAGTAGGTCGCAGAGCCAAACGGCGCGGCTTCCGTGATCGTCTCGCGTGCAAGGCGCTTCTTATGTCCACTGGAGTGACAAAGCTCGTGCAGCAAGGTCGCGTAATACTCCTCGGCAGTCGTGAATAGTTCACGCGGCGGCATAGTCACACGGTCGGTTATCGAGCTGTAGTAAGCCTTCGATCCGGCGGTTTCGAGTTCCGGCCGCAGCGGCATGTTGGCGATAATCAATTCCGCCGCGTCGATCGGGTCGTGGTCATGCGTTTCGATCTTGGGTAGCTTGTCCAACCTGGCTTGCGGCAGGTCGCATTGTTCGAGGTTGAACGTCCGATAATACCGGAGCACAAAACGGCGCTGCGTTTCCTCGTTGTCGGCGTCGTCTGTCGCGCTTTCCTTCTGGTCAACCTTCCAGAACACGATGACGGTGCTTTGCTCGCCCTTGCGGACGCTTCCGCCAAGCTCGTTCGCTTGTTTCAGCGTCAACCAGAATGGTGAGACATATTTGTTCGCAGACAATAGAAAATGGTTGATGCCACGGTAAGGCTTTTTCGTAACGAGATTGCGCGGCAGTCCGGCAGAGGTCCACGGCCTGCGCCAAGGCACAACGCCAGCTTCCAGCATGCCGATGATTTTGTCAGTCACGATTTGGTACACGTCCATTGTTTTTCTCCTGTCCCCCACAAAGGGGAATTTTTCCGTCGTCCCTCTCACCCAAGGGATGAGGGCGACGAAAAATTCGGAAGAGTCCGGGCCGTGAGAGAGAGAAGCGGGCGGCACGGCGTGCCAGAGCGCAGGGGCCCACTTAGGGGCTGGCGCGGCGTGCTAGCGGAGCGAACGCCACCGATCAGAATTTGAGCGGGACGCAGCGGAGACGCTGGGGGGCGGGAGGGTTGACGGTTTCGGGCGCGAGAGGCGTAGCTTGGGAAGTCCTAGCGGGCGTCTCATAGCGGGCTGGCGTGGATTGGGCGGATGGGAGCGAACGCGAGAGAACGGTGATGGGTGAGTTTGGCAGAGAGGACGAAGAAAGCGGCTTCCGCTAGAATTACGCGAAGCCGGGGCATCGATTCGCAAACTATGGGAGAGTTCGTGTTGGCAAAGCAAGTTTACTGGACGCATCCATCTGTGAGGGCGCTCGTTGAAAGTACTGGCGGCGATCCTGTCGAGGCGATAACGCGAAAGGCCGTAGAGATTTCCCTTTGGGCCATGCAAAAGGGATGGGCTGGTCCGCCGTTCGATCCATTCGCACTGGCTGGTCTTCGCGGAATCCGAGTCGAGCCGCGCGAAGACATAGCAGACGCCAGAACGGTGCCGAGCGGCTCAGGTCTAGCTGTGGAATTCAATCCGAACCGTACCAAGGCAAGGGTGAGGTACTCCGTCTGTCACGAAATTGCACACACCCTGTTCCCGGATTGCCGCGAACGCGTACGTAATCGCCTGAGCCACGCGACGATGAAGGGTGATGATTGGCAGTTGGAAATGCTGTGCAATCTCGCCGCGGCAGAGTTCGCTATGCCAATTGGGACCATGCCAGAGATCACCGAAGAACGGTTGGACATCGACCACGTGCTCGAACTGCGTGAGAAGTACGGCGTCTCTGTTGAGGCAATGCTTCTTCGTTTGGTGAAGTTGACCGAACAACAGTGCGGCTTCTTTTGCGCATCGCGAGCGGCGAGTGAAGGGACAGAACCGCGATACCTGGTCAATTATGCCAAGTGGTCAAGAACTTGGCCAAAGATCGACTTGGAGTGCGGCACGGCCCTGCCCAGGCCTACTGTCGTGGCGGACTGTACTGCGATCGGATTCACGGCGCGAGGGAACGAAGAGTGGGCGCACCTTGGTAGAGTGAAAGTTGAAAGCGTGGGCGTTGCTCCATATCCGAGTGAAGTGTTCCCCAGAGTCTTAGGATTGTTAAGACCCGCACGACAATCCGGCGCGCGGGCGCCTGCAATCACCTATCTTAAGGGAGACGCCAGCGAGCCGCGGGGGGGAGGAACGCGGCTGCTGGTTCAAGTTGTGAACGATTCGGCTCTTACTTGGGGAGGCGGCTTTTCATTAATGCTGCGCAAGAAGTGGCCCTCTCTTCAGCAGGCCTTTCGACGGTGGGCCGTGGAGCGCGGAAACTTGAAACTAGGTAATGTCCACCTAGAAAAAGTGAACGACACGTTGTATCTCGCCAGTATGGTGGCGCAGCATGGGTACGGACAGTCGCTGATGCCGCGCATTCGATATCTTGCGTTGCGTGATTCTCTTCATAGGGTTGGTGAAATCGCTGCGCAACGTGCTGCGACCGTTCATATGCCACGGATCGGCTGCGGCTTGGCCGGAGGTTCGTGGAACATCGTGGGCGAGCTCGTTGCAGAGACAATGTACAGCCAAGGTACGAGAGTTTTCGTCTATGACCTTCCGACTTTGAAGCCATCACAGAATGCGCAGACGGCGCTTCGGTTCGCAAAGGGAGTATAGGCTCCTATGGATTTCGCGGTGCGGCCGCCTAGTGCCACGGGTGAGAGGCAATAAGGCTGTGCCAATACGGGTGATACTCCTTTCGGGACGGGTGTCGTCCGGTAAGACAACGCTGCGTGAGCAACTTGTTGAGCGTTTTGGCGCTAGTGCCTTAGAGACAAAGGATGTAATCGCCAAGCTGGCCCCGAAGATCGAACTTGAGCGCGGCGCAATGCAGCGATTTGGTGAACGACTCGATCGCCAGACAAAGGGTGCATGGGTGTGTGAAGCACTTCGACGTCGTGCGGAGACCCTCCCGGATGACGCGCTGGTCGTGGTTGATGCCGTGCGGATTATGCCGCAGATTGAGGCGATTCGGCGCGCGTATGGAGCCCGTGTCCTTCATGTCCACCTTGGAGCCGACAGATCGGTTCTGGAGAAGCGGTACGCCCGGAAAAGAAGCCTCAAGGGCTTTAAAGAATTTCAGTCGTATTCGGAGCTCGCGAAGAGCAAAACTGAAGCGCGGATGGACGATCTTGCTGGACCGGCAGACATTGTCATTCAGACGGACCGATGCACGAAGGAAGATGTTCTGGTACGCGCTGCCGGCCACTTGGGTCTCTACGGACGCGATTGCCAACGACTAGCAGACGTGCTGGTTGGCGGCCAGTATGGCAGTGAAGGTAAGGGCCACATCGCGTCGTATCTCGCCAGGGAGTACGACCTTCTCGTGCGGGTAGGTGGACCGAACGCCGGGCATAAGGTCTATGAAAACCCTGAGCCATATACGCATCATTTGCTTCCGTCCGGGACACGCTTCAGCAACGCGCAGCTCCTGATCGGCCCCGGCGCCGTGTTGGATGTTCCCGGAGTGCTGAAGGAGATCGCCGAGTGCAGCGTTTCGGCAGCCCGACTTTCCATCGATCCACAAGCGATGATCATCGAAGAAGTGGACCGCGAGCTCGAAGCCAAAACCATCGTTAAGAGTATCGGTTCCACCGGTCAAGGCGTTGGCGCGGCGACGGCACGAAAAATAATGCGCGGTTCTGGTGTGCGCTTGGCCGGTAAGATCAGGGAATTAAAGCCGTACTTGCGCGAAGCTCGCGAGGTGCTGGATGATGCCTACCGCACGGGCAAGCGGATTTTTCTCGAAGGCACTCAAGGCACAGGACTAAGCTTGCACCACGGTTATTATCCCCATGTGACATCGCGGGAAACGTGCGTGGCGGGGTGTTTAGCCGAAACCGGAATTTCGCCTGGCCGGTTGCGCAGGACCATAATGGTTTGCCGGACCTATCCCATTCGTGTGCAAGATCCGTCTCGAAAAGCTAGTTCCGGACCGATGTCTCAAAACTTGACTTGGAAGGAGATCTCGCGGCGTTCAGGGGTTCCGGAGTCCGAATTGCGTGGGGTTGAGCGGACTTCGACGACGCACCGTAAGCGCCGGGTGGGAGAGTTTGACTGGAACCTTCTCAGACGCGCGGTTTCATTGAACGCCCCCACTGACATCGCCTTGAGTTTTGCCGATTATCTCAGCGTCGAAAATCGTGATGCGCGACGGTTCGAGCAGCTCACCCTGGAGACCATTCGATTCATCGAGGAAATTGAGCGCGTTGCTTCGGCGCCTGTCTCGCTGATTTCGACGCGATTCAATTCACGCAGCATCATCGACCGCAGAGCGTGGTAGTAGCGATGCCGATCACGGTTGAACAGTTCGCTGTCCACTATCCTCGCCTGTACCATATGGCTGAGGCTGGCGTTTGGCCTTCTATTGCACGGCACGGTCTGCTGAGCACGACCGCGTTACTGGACCTGTTCGAAGTGAATGGCGCTCTGCGTCTGTCGATAGAAACCGAGCATCGGGCAAACGCGGTCACGATCGCTCATGCCGAGCATGGTACCGTTGTGATACGGGACCAGAAGCCAATGCGCGAGAGTTCTCTACGGCTGTGCTTACAGGGCATGACGCCGCAGGAGTGGTACACGTTGCTCAACGGCCGGGTGTTTTTTTGGGTCACGGCTGATCGAGTTCAGACCCTGCTCAATGCGCGGGCGTACCGGGACAAGGAGCACACGGTTGTTACGGTGGATACGCGTGCATTCTTGGCGAAATACGGCGACCGCGTAGCGATTTCGCCGATCAACTCTGGTAGCACCATCTACAATGCGTCCCGGCGAGGCAGGCAGACATTCCGTCATCTCAGCGGCTACCCCTTCGATGAGCGGAGAAGACTGAGAGGGATCGCGAACGCCGTTGCCGAGGCCGTCGTGGAGTATGCCGTGCCTGATTTACGTGACTTCGTGCTTCGGGTAGAGCGCAAGCGGGCGAGCAATTTGCTTGAAGTGGTGTACGAAGCCTAGTCCGGTGGTGCTGTCAACGTCATACGGATAAATGTGGTATCCCGAAGACCTCTCGACCTCGACTGCGTTGCTGATCGCGGCGAAGTCGCCTGGGCGTCGAAATAGGGGCCGAACTGGGCAATGTGCTGCTTGTCGCGCCGGTCGCCGAGTAGTTCGAACAATTTGTAGTTCGGGCGTACGTGGCAGATTCGTCGGCCCATGCGAAACGTTGGAGAAGTCAGGGTGAAGGCCATTCTGATAAAAGGTCGGCGACGGTGATCACGAGATTGTCGCGGTCGAGCGCTCTAGTCAACCAACTCGTACGGGGACATTTTGCTCGGACAATAGCTGCGGCTCTTAAATCTCGCCGGCACGTCGTCCACGGACCATCCATCACGATAATGACTAAGAAGAAGGCGCAGTGTGCTCCAGAGTGATTGGATCGCCACCTTCTGAACAATTCGGATCGGCCCTGCCGAGGATTTGGCCGAGGCGTCCACGTTGTCTAGGCCCCACTACAAGACACTCTATCCGCATCGGCAGTTTGCGAAAAGGCGTCCAAGACTAAACGCTTACAAACCGGCTTGGGACGTTGTCTGTGTGGATCCCTCTAGTGTCGTGTCTCTCAAATTGCAGTAACAACGCTTTCACCAGAAAATACGCCTGAACGTAGCACAGCGGTGCGTTTTTCTCTGCGCGTCGCGGTGGCGGATGTAACTGATACTTGAGAGACACGACACTAGGACGCGGGCACCTCGTGGGGCGGTCGTGAGGGTTACCTATCCGTGGGATGACCTATAGCTGCGCTCGCGATGCTGGAGGTAAGCTTGGCCTTTCACTCGTTCGTCTTCCACGGCCAGCTCGAAGTCGAACGCGGACGGATCCTCGGGCCAGTCGTCGGGCTTTTGGCTCGTGGCTACCTCGTAGCCGGCGGGGTCAATCCACGTGAGTTGGGTACCGGTATCGAGAGGCGCGACGTAGAGTTGATTAGTGTTATAGGTTTGAGCCTCGCGCTTCAGGACCGCCGGTAGTGTATAGGTCTGGCTTCCTGGTGTCCGAGCCACCCGCGGCGGCAGACCGGCTTCATACCAATTCCGGATTCTGCGGGGATCGAGCTGATCGTTCGAGTCTGCATTGTTGCGCACCTCGGCATAGTAGAGGGAAGCGTCCACCGCCGCACTTGTTCGGTCTATCGCGTTGCCACGAGCAAGTAGGAAAGCAACAACGGGATCAAGCGTTCCCCAAGTGATCAGTTCTTTCAGCCAGAACGCAATCCACGGCAACCCACTGCGGGGCCAAGTATCAATGTCCAAAGCGCGAACGACCCCTACGCCGGCCTGGTCTTCGAGTAACAAAGCCAACACGCTGCCCAAGCCCCAGTTCGCCCGATACACGAAATTCTGTTGTACGAAATCGAACCAAGCTGTGATTTGATTGACGCGAGGAAGCCTCGTGTTCGCGAGAGTGGGTTTGGCAACCCACCATTGTAGAAGTGTGGGCCAGTCGTCGAAATTCCTTTTCTTTCCAAGGCTTCGCGAAAATCGGAAAGAGGGAATCTCAGATAGGAGCGCCAAAACCTGGCGCTGAAAAGCGAACTGGCTTTCTGGGGCCAGTTCCGCGTAGTTGCGTCCCTCCAACAACTTTAAGCGAATTGCTTCTGCGGCGTCGATGAGTGCTACAGCGGAGCGGGGCGTGAGGCTCGTCTTGTAGATACGACGGCGCATTATAGCGTCAGGAAAACGTGTTTTGATTGTCCTACCACGAGCGAGCCATATATGACGAAGGCGATCTTCTTCAACACCGCTTGCGAATGCGTAAGTTCGCCGCCAGATCTGTGTGAGGGTCGCTTCGATCTCGGCATTCGGTATCTCGGTGGAACGCAGTTCCTCGATCTCTTGCAATGCTGAGAGCAAAAAGCCGTCAAGAGAGTCGAGCCGGCGCACGGCGGGGCTTTCAGCGACAACATCTGGGGCAACCGCCGTTTGTTCCAGCCAGTTCTCAAAATCAGAAGCTGAACCACCACGAGTAATCGCGCGCCATGCCTGCTCTATAGCACGCAAAAGGTGGGCAAGCGGGCTTGACGCGGAGTCGGGCATAGCACCGCTTGCTGTTGAAACAGCCGCATGTGCGATTTCGCTCTGCAACTCCATATACGCTGTGAATTGCCGTGTACCAGTCACTCCTTCTGGAAGAACCATCAGCACGGAGCCTTCAGTGCCGTAACCCGGCCGGCCCACCCGACCGATCAGATTCGTAAATTCTTGGAGACTCAATCGATCTGTCGCGCGAAACACGCTCGGTATCAGAAGAAAGTTTACAGGGATATTGACGCCTTCGGAGAGGGTAGAGGTGGCTATTATGACGCGGACAAGGCCGTCGTCTATCAAACGCTTTAGGCGGCGCGCTAACAGCGCAGGCATCTTACCGTGATGAACGGCGATACCATGCCTTAGAAGGCGGTACTCAGTCGATTGCTCAGAAAAATAATCTGCTGCTGCGGCGAGGCAACGTCTCCAGCGGTCGTCAGTTTCATCTAACGTAAAGTACGGCGGAAGCTGATCGCTCGGCCAGGATTCAAGAGTCTCAAGAACGCTACTAGCGAAAGAATCGACGTTCTGCGTTAAGGAGATAAGGACCGACGGTCGGCTGCCGTCTTGGCGTTCTCCAGCGAGATGGAGTGCCGCCCACAGCGTTGGAGGTCGCATCCTTACCTCAGGACCCAGCGTACGGTCGAGGCCGTTCGGAAGGGCGGGAAAGGGTGCATTCACATAAGGTGAGTCATTGCGCCGCTCATCTTCGAATTGCAAGGAACGAGCGTTCATGAGGTCATAGCGGATTTGGAATACACCCGCATGACTTACCAGCAGGCGACCTAGCATCTGTCGAGTGCTGCGGTGCTCGGAGGTGCACGGAGTGGCATTGGAGTCACCGGAAACCCAGCGCGCAAGAGCGGAGGCAGCTCCTGCAGCCACGGCGGACAACGCAATCACCCGAAATTGCTGCGTATCGCGACCTTGAAAGAGTCGGGTTGCGAGTTGCTCCAAGCGATACGGACGGGAAGTCGCGCTCTCGAGTTGGTTGATCGCCTGGCCTTGTTGCTCCACCATGTGGGCTTCGTCGATGATAACGAGACGAACTCGATGCAGGAAAATCGGACCCAGATAGCGCAGAAGCGCGTCGGCCTTCTCAAAAGTACAAATTACCACGGTTGGCTGATCACGTTCGATCCATGCGTCAGTCGGACCCCAGTCGACCCCTCCATACAATCCCGTTACGACTACTGGTTCTGCGGCGACTCCGTGTAGATCCTCAGCGAAGCGTGCCTCGACTTCGGCGGCGAGCGCCCGTGAAGGCACAAGATACAGGACCAAGTTACTAGTAGTCCAAACAGACTCGGCGAATAAGCCCTGAATGCTGGCCAGCGTCGCTATCATCGTCTTGCCCGAGCCGGTTGGCGTGCAGAGGACGAAGGAGGTGCTTTCGCCTAATCGCGCGATCCCCGCCTCCTGTGCCGGCCACACCAACGCACGGCGGTTTGTAAATGCTGCGCGAGCGAACTGGACTAGGGCACCACTTGCCCGTTGCGACGAGTGATTGGTGAGTTCACTGACATGCGGCCACAAGCTACTTTCTACGTACCTTCTACATGTTTCCGTCGTGAGACGCGCCAGAAGCCAGGAATACGAATCACGGCTATAGACGAAGATTCGAGCGAGCCGGTCGAGTTTGCGAAGCGTTCGGTCGACCATGCCACTCTGTCCAGATCGAAGATATGCACAAACCGTCCCGATACACATCACAACGTGCCTATTAGTCATGGACACAAGATCGAGAGGCTCGGAGTTCTGTGAGATTGGCGGCCGCGCTTGGCCCCAGAATGACCGCACGGCTTCCAACACTCTTGGAAAATCTGCGCAAAGGAATGCTCTCAGTAGGACCGAGGCCGGCTCGTTGCTTGGCATCCTTTGCAGATGGCCAAGCGCGAGGGCTGGATAACCAGCGAGTTGGTATGCGGCTGCGGTGAGGAGATGAAGGGGGAGGCCTGGTCCTGAATCTGGCCCCGTGACGGAAACTGAGACTCCAGGTTGTGGCGCTGGCAGCAGAATGAGCCGCAGATCATGCTGCGAAAGCCATTCGATGAGTTCAGCAGCGCGCTTCAGGCCGTCGCGCCAAGCTGAATTGTTATCTGCCTCCCGCTCGATGAACGCGCACTCGATTAGCAAGACGGCTTGTTCGAAATGAAGAGCGGCATCAGTCGGTCTGAACGAGACTAATCCCTCTCGGCCCATTCCGAGACGAAGGCTCTGACTATATAGCTTAGCTTGTGCCGACGTTAGGGCCTGGCCAGCGAAATCCGTGCGAACCTGCCGAGCTATCTGAAGGGTTGTTTCAGTCGCCGGCATCAGTAGTCCTGTACAAGCCGTCGATTACGGCGTCGAGGTCGTGAATATGGAACTCCATAGCTTCGAGAGAACGCTGCACGGTATACGCTTCGTGAGGAGCCTCCGCTGACATCCAGGCAAAGTGACCGGGACGCCTCGGGCATTGGCCGCACACATAGGCAACGCTGTCATGACGGGCCGCTCCGACGCAACCGTCGCGCCAGAGCCTAAGGAGCGCCTCCACCCAAGCTTTCGCTTCAGGGTCGTCGTAATGGCGAAGAATCTCAATCATTTCACGCACACCAGGCGGGCGATTAGGCGCTGCGGCGAGCTTCTGGTGAGCGTCCTTGATCTTCTCCGATCTGTGGGTTCTGAGACATTTTGCCTCGAGCGTCAGGATGTCTGTAATGTTGTTCTGCGTATCACGACGAAAGGCAAGCCCATCGTCGCCGGTGCGACCCGGACGAATCTCTACCTCCGCGTCTGCATCGTGCTGAATTCCCGCCGCGATCCTCTGATCGATTACATCAAGGTGCTGGAATTCGGTGTCGTGGAAACGGAAGAGAAAGGCGGGCACGATCCAATCTGTCTGGCCATGAGCCCCCCAATGTTCGACGGCCAGAATTCCGAGTGTTTCACCGAAGTACCCTTGTAGCGTGACACGGTGAAGCGCCGCGGGGTAGTTCGCCGCCGGATCTGTTGCCGCGTCGTTGAAGGGCGAAAGGTCATCTTCGAAAGCTTCCCGCAGCCTCCTGCGCGCATCGTCGTGCGCTTCCTCGATGTACGCTCTCAATTGCTCGCGAACCTGACTGAAAGCGTCAGGTCTGTCCTGCCAGAGCCGAAGCCGATATTGAGGGTGAGTAGCCGGGACCAGATGATCCTTTAGCCAAGCGTCGAGAAGCGCTCGCTCTACGCGGCGAGTCCGGATCATCTTTGATCGAGCCGCCCTCCGGAGATAGTGGCTTCTATCAACGACAGAATGATCGCTCTCGCAAAAGTCATTTTCTCGCAAACCTTGAATTGAGGGCAGATTGGTATCTGGTGTTGAAGTGTTGGCAACGGTTCCTCGATATTCAATCTGAACTAGTAACGGTGTCTTCGTCCAACAAAAGATAACGCCGCCTTTAAGTCTTCATGCTCGAACGCCGAAGCCATGCGGTCAATTTCAGCGCCAGAAAGTCCCAACTTTGCCGCCACCTTTCGCCACATGGCGACAGCCTGTCCCACTTCCGCTGCGATCTTGTGCGCTTCCTCCAACCCCAATTCGAAATATGACGCCACTCCTATCAATGACTTCAGCGAGGCGTCACCATCATCAATATCGATTGCCGTACTCAGGACACGCGCCTTGATGTCGGTGGGCACGGGATTGAGGTCATAGGCGGGAGCCAGGCGCCAGCCGGCGGGGCCATCGTAGAGAAAGCCATGATTGCGTAGATGGTCATCCGTGTTCGAGATGACGATACTGAGCGCGATCCGCCGCCACAACGCATGCATGTCTTGCTTCGGTGCGGCGCCATACTGTCGGAGCGCGTCCACGAATTCGAGGTAGCTCCGCGTCTCGTTATCGTTGGCTCCCAGCATGCTCATTGCGGAAAGAAAGGGAAGCCGCGTTCTAGCCGCGCGGTCGAAGCGGCGCAGCAAGAGCACGGGCTTGCCGGCGACGGTTTCAAGCCTCCACTCTGGCACCGCAACGCCGGCTTTTGCCGCGAGTGTCAGGGCGACCGCCTCCCACACGACCGTTTTAATCTCGTCTCCCTGGTGCGGGAACTTCGCAATCGCCAGAGAGCCGTCGCGATCCCGGATTGACGCCTTGGGACGGGCACCACCGAGCGATGAGCCGGGAGCCAGGAGCAGGCGCAAATCTTCATCCGTATCGGAATCAGCCAGAACACGCTCGGTCGCCGACAGGAGGCGCGGGAGTTCAATCAAGGGCGGTATCTTCGTGGGACCGACCGCGGCCAGGAACGGTCCGCCCTCGCGCTCAGCAAAACGAAGCGCCCCTTGGCGCGCTTCGTCATCCACCATAAGTAGGTAGTCAATTTCCCTTAAGGTGCGCGGCGTTGTTCCTTCGGTTTCGGCGCGCCGACGCTCGGCGCGGCGCATGAGAACCCGTCCCCACCGATCGGGTGCAGAATCGCCGATGGCACCGAATAGCGGTTTGTCTGACGGCGTGTGAAACGGACCCGGTCCGAGTTTCAGGGCTGGTTCTAGCGAAAAGTGGTCCGGCTGCGTAAGCCAGCTCTTGTCATACTCGAAGGTGGCGGTGTCTCTGTTCTTGCGCATGCGTCCCCACAACCGCCCCACCAAGTGGGGGGTTCCCTGCAGGTCCACGTATACGAGAACTTCTTTTTCCATTATTCGAGGCCTGGCTGTTTTGTTTTGGGGGACTTCGGCCGACGTGAGAAGCGGATACGCTGCGGAAGGTGTTCCTCCTCAAGCTCCCGGCCGACAGTATCGTTCTTAGGGTCTGCCAAGTCGGCCACGTGGTCTGTCATTCCCAAAACGAAGAGCACAGTGGCATAGGTGCCTAGCGAGACGCCCGGATCGCCGGTCTCGACTTTTCTAAGGGTTGTGCGGCTAATAGAAGCGCGCTGAGCCAGTATCGCCACGGGAATGCGCCGTCGCCGCCTGGCATCACGAATATCGTGCCCGAGCTTGTTGAGAGCGCGTCTTACCGGTATGGGTGGCGCTGAAGGTATACGATTTCTTTGCATTTAACGTCCATTTATCTATTCCATACAGTACTTAAAGTAAAGTATTACGGACGTTAAGTCAATCAGTATTTAGTTGGGGTGAAATCACGACCAAACTTTACGTCCATAGCTGTGGACGTAACAGAGTTTAAAGAAGGGAATAATGGCCGTCAAATTCAAAAGACCAAAATGCTCTCTGATCTTGGACGCGGAGGTTATGTAGAATCAGTGAAGGCTAACCTAGAAGGCAAAGACGCGCCGGGGTGCGGCAGAAGCCTTCCTGCTCGGTAGCAAAAAACCACCGGGAACAACAGGGTCGCGGCTGCCGTCGTGTGTCGTCACGCCCCATTGAAGGTCTGCCGGACGATCCTTGGAAGGACATGGTGTAATTTCACCCGAGAACCTTATTACCAGAAGATCATCTGAATAGTTCCACTGACAACCCCGACTCGCATCAATTCCTTGCCGCCGAGGCGTAAATGCGGTTTTTCTCAGAAAAGGACGAAAGGGCGGAGGGCATGGTGGCGGAGTGGATTCGCCGTGGCAGCGGGTTTATCGAGGGGGGACGTGATTCGCTGGAACGAAGACGTATGGCAAAAGCCCAGAGGCAGGCGGAGCCGCACTGTGAATATCGGCGACCGCGAGGTCGTCGCCGAAGTGATCCGGGATAACGGAGGCTGGGTCGATCTTCTCGTTTCGCGCTTGCACCATAACGAGTGAAACAACTGGCCGTAAAGTTCTGCCTCTGGCGAAGAATCTGGAAGTGCGACGGAAAAGGGGCACCATCGAGAAGGGCAACCCCGAGCGGTTTCTTTGGAGTGATGAAACCGTCCGCGCCGCCACCGCGAAGACCGGCGGCGGCCCCGTTGCCAAAGACGGAGCGGCCTCTGCATCTGTGTCGACGACGACTACTTCGAGTTTTACGATTTGTAAGTACATAACAACCAGTGACCTGTAACAGCCGAGCCGGCAGTAGCCGACCGAATCAAGTCCTTTTGACCGTGCGCCTTCCTGATTACCGTTTGGACTTGCGAACGGGATCAGCGCGACAGCGCAGTTTTCGCTGAGCATCAGCCGGCCGTTCTGGCTTAAGGCACCGAGGTCGAAACGAGCGCCGCCCATCGCAGCGAGATACTGCCGGACTTCGCGTTCCGTAATCGAGTCGCCAATACCCTACCTACGTTCACCTCGGTGGCGAGAATCGTCGCGTCAGATTTTGTTGGTCGGCTTGCCTATGGGAGTGGTGGTGCCGCCGCCGGGATTTACGGCGCTGGTTTTCGCGGCGCGGGTCGGAATCACCGACGTTGCGCGCGCGTCCTTCGGTGCTGGCACCCGCAAGCCGCCATCCGGGCCAAGGTTGTTAAGCCCCTGGGTTTGACGGCCGAAGTCCATGGCATTGATCCAGCTTGCCCGTTCACCGGTGTGTTTAGTTGCGGCGTTGCCAAGCTGCGCCAGCCGGCCTGATCCTGCGTGAAGCGCGCTCGTGATCGGCTGGACGACGTTTCGCGCGATAAAGACCGCTTCGAATGCGTGACTCAGGGCTAGTCCTACGGTCCCGCCAGCAATACTAGCGGCCGTATACGGAACAGCGATGCTGACGACCATGAAGACGATAGAACCGGCGGCGAAATTGAGCATGTCTGTCACGGAGATAGTGCCGGAGCATACGGTGGTGACGATAGAGCTGGGCGGCACCCCATAAGTCGTCCACCACGGTAGTGTAGCCGCTACTGGTTTGCAGGCGGCGGCCAGTGCCGCGTTCCATTGATTGGCGAGCTGTACGCCAACGGCCAGTACGAGATAGAAGAAAAGAAGTCGCACCCCAACACGGATGACGTAGCCGAAATAACCCTCGGCCGCTGGGGCCGTAAAACGATTGGCGCCGAGACCGAGTAGAAGAACGCCTCCCCCTACGACCAAGTACGCTTCTATCAGCGTCAGCAGCAGCATCGCAGCGGTAACAACAAAGGAGAGAAGGACAACGAAGGCGGAAAAGCTTTGAACTATCGCCAGCTCAAGATCGGTGATCAAGCTGGCATTGGCACGTGTGTCAAAGATCGTACTCGCCATTGTGCCCCCAATTGCGAAGACAGTCTGCGGGCTGAGGGCAGGCAACCCTGTAACAGCGGCCCCTATGGCGGAGAAACTCGTTAGGACTGCGTTCATCCACTGAAAGGCATTGACGATCATCAAGTAAACGAAGCCACCACTAAGGATGTGCTTGATCATGCGCCCAAGATAATGAGAGGCATCGAGCTGTCCTTCAGCTAGGAACTGAAGCCAGGTAATAAGGATGTCTAATAGCAACAGAGCAAAGAACAGTTTGATCGCGTATGGCTGGATGGCTGCGCTGTAGGTCGCTCCGGCGTTGTAAAATTGCGTTGCGATTGAGTCAAAGCCATTCATTGGAAATCCTCGTTCCGCAAGCCATCGATTAAGGTTGCGGAGGTGGTAAGGGCGACGCGTGGAGAAAATCCGGCACCCCTGATGAAGCCGGTGCGACAAACATCCGAGCGTGCTCATTTTCCGCTTGCTGTTTTTCGTAGAAGTGCCATCCGGCGTATAGGAGGGCGAATAGACCGATGAGGGCTAACGAGAAGATCACTGGATTTTGTTTTTTGTTGTTTGGCACTTTCATGTACCCTCTCGGAAACTCCGGCCCGCAGCTTAGGGCAGAGGTGGCGCGGCGGGGGCCTCGTGTATGAAATCGGGCGTACCAGGAGATGCTGGTGCTGAAAATATTGCCTGCGCCGCGAGATTGCTCTGGGCCTGACCATTCACCTGACTTGCGGCGGTGACATTTTGGGAATTCATCATGGCCATGACGAGTTGACGGAGCATCTGGACCTGCTGGACCTGGGCGAGCGCGATTTCGTTGCTGACCTGCACCGCCTGCAGATTGCCTACCGCCATCTGGTTCCTGAGTTCAAGACTCTGCATTGCGGCTTGCTCAGTCGAGAAGTTATTCGCTTGGGTCTGCGCCGAGGCGAGCGCGCCGTTCAGGGTGTTGAGCGTGGTTTCGACGGTTGCCCGCGGACTCTGCACGCCAGCCGTGCTCGCCGTGCTGAAGCCCGGATAGAGCTGCTGAAACTGCTGGCTGAATCCCTGCACCGTATAGGAGAGGCCCTCCTGCTGGCTGATCAGGCTGCCGAGGTTGGTGAGCAGCTTCTGGTTGGACTGCCACACCCCGGCGCTGCCGCCGGTGGTGTTCTGGACCGCGTACTGGAGTTGCTGGGCGAGGTTGGTGACTGTGGCGGTGGCCTGCTGCAGTTGCAGGAGCTGCGTCGCGTAGGCGGTTGGATCGAAGACGGTGTCGCCGACGCCGAGGACGGCATGCGCGGGAAACGGTGTGACGAGTAAACCGGCCAGCGCCAGCAGCCCGGCGGCGATGCGGCGGGTGACTTTCGTCAAGCTCATTGTAGTAGCTCCTTGCCATTAAGGTGCGTTGGAAGATCGAGGGCGTTGCCGAGTATCGCGGCCGCCGGTGTTTCGGTTTGCCCGTGGAGGCGGTCGAGGTATTCGGCCCAATCGTCGAGACCGCGCTGCCGCAGCCAATCGCTGCTCCAGCGCTCCCCGTGCCGTTTGATCATCTGACGAGCGGACAGAACGTCGTCCTTGGCGCCCGCACCGATAAAAGCGAGGGCCGCCGGCCCGAGCGCGAACTGGAAGAGCCGCCGCCCGAGCGACGAAACGTAATAGTAGTGCCGCTTGGGCGTGGCCTCGGCGACGATATCGATCTGCCGGTCGCTGAGGCCGAAGCGGTGATACATTTCGCGGCTGGCAGCGTTGGTCGCTTCGGGATTGGGCAGATAGAGCCGGGTCGGACACGATTCCAGGATCACGTCGCGATGCGGCGAGTTGGCGATCTCGCTGAGGCTCTGCGTCGCCAGCACCACCGCAGCGTTCTTCTTCCGCAGCGTGCGGAGCCAGTCCTCGATCTTGGCGCCGAAGAGGCTCTGGGTGAGCATGATCCAGGCCTCGTCGAGGATGATGAGAGTCGGCCTCCCATCGAGGCGCTGATCGATGCGGTGGAACAGATAGGTCGCGACGGGGACGATCACTTTCGGCCCCATCGCCATCAGGGTCTCGAGCTCGAAGGTGACGAAGTTGCCTTCGAGCAGCACGTCGTGATCGGCATCGAGGAAGCGGCCGAGCGGCCCCGCCAGCGAGAACGCGCCGAGGCCATCACGCAGCGCGTGGTCCTGCACCTGGGTAACGAGATTGCTGATGGTGCGTTGCACCGGGGGCGCCTCGGCGACGAGGGTGAGCCCGCGCCAGAGCGCCTTGCGCTGGGTGGGGATGAGATGCACGCCCTGCAGTTCCAGCCAGTCTTCGAGCAGGGTTTGCAGCTTCATGCGGTCGGTCTCGTCGTCGATGCGGGCGAGCGGCTGCAGCGGGACTTCCTCCTCGCCCAGATCGAGATGTTGTCCACCGAGCGCCTTGGTCAGGACGAAAGCAGAGTAGCCCTTGTCGAAGAAGAAGAGCTGGCCCTCGGGGACGGCGCGGAAGTTCGCGGCGATGGTGCCCAGCGCAACGCTCTTGCCGCTACCGGTGGGACCGAAGATAGCGGTATGGCCGGTATCGCCGACGTGGAGGTTGAGACGAAAGGGCGTGCCGCCGCTGGTCGCGCCGTAACAGAGCGCCGGGGTATCCGGCGGATAATAGGGACAGGGATTGGTTGCAAGCCCCGGCCAGATGCTGGTGAGCGGCAGAATGTCGGCGAGATTCTGCGTGTTGACCAGCGGCCGGCGCACGTCGTACCAGCCCTGTCCCGGCAGCGAGCCGAGCCACGCCTCGGGCGCATTGATGGTTTCGATGCGCGGATCGAAACCCATGTTCTGGCAGAGCTTGAAGACCAGCTGGGCATTTTCGTCGGCGGTCGTGGCGCTATCTTCGGTGATCACCACCTTGGGGGTGACATAACAGAAGCGGACCGCGCCGCCTTCGGCCTCGGTGATCGCGTCGTCGGCGTCGGTCGCCATACGCAGCGCATGCTGATTCTGGAAGGCCGCACCGGCCCCCGAGCCGAAGTGCTCGCTGATCACGCCGCGCAGCCCGAGGCGCTTCTGAAACCAGTTGCGGCGATAGATGGCGAGTTGATTGATCGCCGTCCGGGGTCCAACCGGAATACCGCGAATCGAGTAGCGGTAGCCAAACGGCAACTCGCTCAGGAAGGCCGCCATCCCGGCGAAGGAGAACGGCGGAAACGCGGCGAGCGCCACCACGCGGAGGTGCCGTCCGCCGATGCGCGGCTTGAAGCCGGTGATGAAGTCCTGATTGCCGATTACCGCGTCGAGGAAGGTCGGCGTCCGCAGTGCCGCAATCGTACTCATCCGCCCGTTGATGCAGCTCACGAGATGAGAGAGCAGCGCGGGCATTGCGAGCGCGGTCAACTTCCAGACCGGGCTGATGGCGTCGGCGAAGTCGCGCAGACGCTGGTGAAACCAGTCGAGCTGCCGGCGCCAGCCAGCCTGTTGCGGTGCGCCCGTCAGAAACATTCCGGCGATCCTGGCCTGCATCTCCGCCGGCGGCCGGTAGATGATGGTCAGCACGCACCGCGTCTCGAAATGCCGGCCCTCGGCGGAGTAATGCACCTCCCGCTCCCGATCGAGCGTGGCGCTGACCGGATCGGGGAAGCTGCGTTGGGGGTAGTCGACACTCGGGTAGCGGATCAGATCAACGTTGTACATGAAGCCGTCGTCGAGCCGCAGCAGCGCCCGGTTGGCCTGCGCCCGATGGGCGTCGAGCTCCTCGGTACTGGCCGAGTTCAGATCGAGGCCCGCGCAATCGAAGGCCGACAAGAAGGCACCGTCCTTAAGTGCGATCGTGTAATCATCGACCGCGATCGCGTAGTTGAGCAGGTCGGGCAGGCCGCGTCGCCGCTCCCGCTTGCGTCTAAGGTCCTTGAACTCCCTGAACAGCATATTCATTCCCTCCTTCTCTAACTCCTGAACGCAGCTCGCGGACTCGCCTGCTCGCTCCGGTGCGCCACGCGCCTCCGCTAGTGTCACCCGCGCATCTCTTTGGCGGTCGGCACCGACGGATGGACGCGCGCCGGTAAGGCAAAGATCGAGGCCCGCGCTAGGTAGTGGTGCTGGTAGCGGATGTGGCGGATGTAGACCTGGCTGAGTTGCGGGTCGAACTTCGCGGCTTGCACCAGCGCCCAGTGACCAGCGGTAATCAGCAGCACACCGAAGGCCAGCGTGTAGGTGTGCAACCCGCTGCCGAGGATCAGGGCGGCGGCAATGATCCAGTTGGCGATCGCCAACTGCCGTTCCGCCCCGGCCAGCAGGATGGGTTGGATGAGCGAACGATGGATCGTGCTCACCCGGCGCTCTCCGTGCTTCATGGGTCACGCCCTCCTCGGATTCTTGACGCAGCTCGCAGACTGGCTTGCTCGCTACGGCTCGAAGCCTCGCCTTCGCTAGTATTAGAAGAGCGCTCCGCCCAGCGGGAAGAGCGTGGTCATGAGCGTGGTCGCGCCCAGCGCCGCGGCGCCGCCGAAGGCTACCGCCGACATCTTGCGCACGCCCGTGCCGTGCTCGCTGACCGACCACATGATCCCGGTGCCGATGATCGCCGAGGTGGTGACCGCGTGCGCGATCGGCCCCTGCAGGTCGTTCTGCAGGGTGGTGAGCGGCGTATCCCACGGCAATACGCCGGCGGTCGTCGCCGCAAGCACCCGAAGAGGCCACGCGATCGTGACCACGCCGTACGCGCACGCCACGTGCGTCGCGAGCCGTCGTATCGAACTGACGATTTTCTTCATTCGCTCCATTTTCCTGACCTCCTTTGCTTCCTGAATGTCACGCCTATTCGGCGTGTGGTTCCGATAACTCGGTGGCTATCAACTTGAAGCCCGTGCGCGGGTCGTAGCCTTCGACCCGCACCAGCTCGGTCACCCGCCTGCCCGAAGACGTGCGCACGATGAAGGCGATCAGGTTGATGGTCTCGGCGATCAGTTCGGGCTGCTGCGGCACGCCCGCTTCCTGTACAAGACTCGAGAGCCGCGTGAGTGCGGCGGCGGCGCTGTTCGCGTGGATAGTGGTAACGCCGCCCGGATGGCCGGTGTTCCAAGCTTTCAGCAGCGCGAGGGCCTCGGCTCCGCGCACCTCGCCGATGATGATGCGGTCGGGGCGCAGCCGCATCGTGGTGCGCACCAGCCGCGTCATGTCGGCGTTGTCGGCCGTGTGGAGCTGAACCAGGTTGCGTGCGCGGCACTGGATCTCGAAGGTGTCCTCGATAATCACGTAGCGCTCGTTGGGAACGGAGCGCGCGACCATCTCGTTGATCTGCGCACCGGCCAGCGTGGTCTTGCCCGAGCCGGTGCCGCCGGCGATCAGCAGATTCAAGCGCTGGTCAATCGCCTCGCGCAGCACGTGCGCGTACCCGGTGCTCAGGATGCCGTCGCGGACGTAATCGTCGAGCGTGTACAGCACCTGCGCGGGCTTGCGCATCACGCAACAGGGTTTGCGCGCCACCGGTGGTAACAGGCCCTCGAAGCGAATGCCGCCGAGCGGCAGCTCACCCTCGATGATCGGGTTGCCGGCGTTGGCGACTATGCCGAGCGACGCGGCGACCGTCCCGATCAGGCTCTCAACCTGCGACTGCCCCAACGAAAGTCCGGCTTCGTGCATGCCCTTGCCGTGAGACTCGAACCAGACCTGGCCGTCGTCGTTGACAATGATCTCGGTCACCGCGGGATCCGCGATCGCGGCGAGCAACCGTGGCCCGAGTTGGCGTTGCAGCAACTCGTCGAGGCGCCGCTCCTGGGTCTGTTGTGCGGCGCTCATGCGTGGTCCCCGTTTTCGTTGACGGCTTTCTTCCGCGCCGGCGCAGTGGGATCCATCTGCTTCAGCGTCTCCTGGACCTCGGCACGCCAGCCGCGATGCCGCCGCTGACCCGACGCCAGCGCCGGCTTGCGTTGCGCCTCCGGGATCTCGGGCAGATGGCTCAGCATGCTCAAAGCGAACTGGTCGAGCATCGCGAGCAGCGTGGTCAGCTGCTGGGCCAACGGGCGCAGGCTCTGGGCGACCGCCGCGCGTTGCGCCTCGATGATCCGCTTCTCGGTGGCCGCCAGCGTGGCGTCGGAATACGTCAGCCCGCCGGTGCCCTCGGTCTGGAACAGCCGTTCCTTGATATAGCGCGAGAGCGTGATGCCGCGGCCCTCGGCCTCCTCGCGCAGCCGGCCGAAATCCTCGTCGCTGATGTAGGCGGTAACCTGTCGTCTCACAGCAATCTCCCCTTGGCGTCGGTTTCTGCGGCTCCGTCAGAGTTTGCGTGTTCGTCCGTGAATCTGAGAAACGAAAGCTGTTCACCGGGCGCTGACTTCACGGGTTTGCTTCTGGTCGCTTCTGCGAGCACCCCTGTCGGCACAGCGGGTTCGACAACCGCCTCTTCAGGCTTCTCTTCGTCGCGCGGGGTTGCAGGCGGAGGTGTTGTGGCGCTTGGCGTTTCGAGGCGGTCGCTCACGGGCGGTGCCTGAAGCTCAGCGAGCCGCCGGAAACCTGGCTCGGCGTAATAGCGGAGCTTGCCGGCGCGAATTGCGGGTCGGCCGCTGACGAAGATCAGCGCCTCGTGGGCACCGAGCCGCAGCGCCTCGTCGGGTGTGAGCAGCGGCCGCGCGGTCTCGGGTTCGGAGATGCTCGCGCCCGAGTTCGAGATGGTCCGATGGGCGTGGCGCACCGTAGTCTCGCCCGTCATCTGCGAGAGCAGTCGCGCGGTCTCGATCCGGTTGGGCGTGAAGGCCACCCGCGTATCGCAGTTCGAGGTGATCGCCTCGTCGTGACCGTACGCGGCGTGAATCTGGCTCAGGTCCTGCGCGATAAGGCAGGCCTTGATGCCGTAACCGGCGACCAGCGCCAGCGACTCGGCGAACATGTCGAGCCGCCCGAGGCTGGGGAACTCGTCGATCATCATCAGCAGCCGATGGCGGTACCCGGTCACGGCGCGGCCATCGCGGAACTCCAGTTGTTCGGTCAGCCGGTGGAGGATCTGGCTCAGCAGCAGCCGGATGAGCGGACGCAGACTGTTCTTGTGCGCCAGCGGCACCACGACATAGAGCGATACCGGCCGCCCGTGGTTCATCAGATCGGTGATGCGGAAGTCCGAGACCGCCGTGTTCGCGGCGATCACCGGATCGCGGTAAAGCTCGAGGAAGCCCTTCACTTCCGAGATCACGCCCGAACGCTCGTTGGGGCTCTTATCGAGCATCGAGCGCATAGCTCGCGCGATGATCGGATGGGTTTTCGTCGGGATGCCGCGCGCATCGGCCCAACCCTGCGCACCATCCAAGTCATGCTCCGCGCGCATGATCTGTTCGATGGTCTCGTCGATGCGCTGATTCGGATCGCAGAGACGGGTCTCCATACCACTCAGCGTCTGATCCCTTCCGGTGTAGAGCTGATCGAGGATCATGCCGGTCAGGAACGCCGACCCTTCGCGCGACCAGTGGTCAGGCAGCCCCTTGCCATCCGGGTCGATGATCATCTGCACGACATTGCGTACATCGCGGATTTCGTTGGGCGTCCGGAGCCGGACCTCGGCCAGCGGGTTGTAGCGGGCGCCGTCGCCGTCTGCTGATGCCGGCGCGAATCGGAGACAGACCTGCCCCATGTGCTGGCGCGCGCCGGCGGTCAGCGCCCAGTTCTCGCCCTTGAGATCGTGGACCAGCACCGAATGCGGCCACGTGAGCAGCGTCGGGATGACGACGCCGACGCCCTTGCCGCTGCGCGTCGGGGCGAAGACCAATACGTGCGCGTGACCGCGATCGCGGATATGCATGGTGCGCCCGAAATGCCGCCAGACGCCAAGATAGATCCCGGCGTGCTCGCGGGCCCGCCGGATCAGTCCCAATGACGCTGCGATACTGCGCATTCTGGGAGGCGCATCAATCAGCCGCGCTGCCCTGAGATCGCGTGTGGCCGCCCAGCGCGCGGAGCCATGCAGATCGGAAACGTCGGCGAACCAGCCATGGCGCGCCAGTGCGATCGCGCCGCAAGCGATGGCGGTGACCAGCGCCACCGGATAGAGCGCCTGATGCGTGCAGAGCGTCCAGAGCGGCCCCAGCGCCGGTGCGTCGTGCCAGCGCGACCACCAGACGACCCACGCCCATGGCGCGTAGATCGGACCGGCGACCGGCAGCCGCACGATCAGTTCGCCCAGCCACGGCGCTTCGCGCAACACGCGCGCGGCATGTTGCGTGGTGACCTGGTTGATCGCGAGGAACGCCCCCGCCAGCGATAACAGAGCGAGAGCTTTGACTCGCCGGAGCTGCGCATCGGCAGCGGAACCCGGCAGACGATACGGACGCTGCTCAGCCATGACGCTTCCTCCTGTGGTCGCGATCGCGATCGGGGCCTTGATCGAAACCGCACTGGCGCTCGTGCGCCCGCGACTTGATCACGTCGTTCGCGCGCTGGCGGTCGCGCAGATCGCGCTCGTGGTGCTCCGCGAGCTGCCAGGTCCGTTCGTCGATCCGCTGCGCGAGGCCGAGCCCCGTCAGAAACTGCAGCCGGTCGACCTCCTGTTCGGCCCGGATGCGCACCGCATCGTTGCGCGACCGGAAATTGTCATAACTAACCACGCGCTCGGTGTTCGCCTTGTGCTGTAGCACCCGGTCGATCTCGGTCCATTGTTCGCGCCGTACAACGCGCTCCCGCGCCTGCAGTATCTCGGGCTCCAGCCGTGGTCCAAGCTCGCGCGTGGTGATCTCCTGGCTCCGTGTCCGGATGCCCGCGCGCAGATAGTCGCGGTCGATTTCGAGTTTGTGACCGTCGTCGCGGACCCCACGCACCAGCAGATGGACATGCGCGTCGTCGGTGTTGTGATGGTCGATCGCGACCCATTCGAGTTTCGTCCCGAGATCGCGTTCCATGATCGCGGTCAGGTCACGGACATGGTCGCGCAGATTGAGCCGCTCGGCGTCTTCGGGCGACACGATGAAGCGCCACAGAAGTTCGTCGCTCTGCTCCCACCCGCGCACGGTCGCCACCAGATCGATACCCTCGCGTTCCGCGTCGAAGCCGAAGCCTTTCGCTAATTCGTGCTGCGCCCCGCGCCGCGCGAGATACTTCGCATGCCCCGACCACGCCCCCGATTGTCGGTTGCGCGAGTACAAGGCCTTGACCACGCTCCGCCGCGCATACGCCCGCAGTTCACCGCCGCCGTCGTCGCGCCAGACCTGCGGCCGCCCGAGACTGCCGCGCGCCTGCCGCCGCATGCTGCCCGCGACCCGCACGCGCTTCAGCGCGCGCGCCCACCACGGCACCAACTTGCGCGGCCGGCCCGTTGGCTCGGTCCGGAGCCGGATATCGACCTCTCGCCGCCGGAGACTAGGCCGCCCCATGACAGATCTCCGTCAGCACCTGGCTCAGGACCAGCGCCAGCCGGGTCGGTTCGGCTGGGACTTGTCCGCCGAGTGCCGCGATAATCTCCGCCACCTGGGCGTTGCTTAACGTGAGTGCGTTCAGCTCCTGCGCACGCGCCCACGATTTCCAGGCGCGTTTGCCGGTGGCCCGCGTGTCGAGTTTCTTTCGACCGATCGCGGCAACCTGCTCGCGTTGCTTCACCGTTAGCTGGTGACTCTCTTGGGCCACGCTCAGCAGCGCGCCGAGCAGGAAGTCGGGCCGTTCGAGGTCGAGGCCGGCGAGCGCGATGAGTCCGCCGAGGTTCGCCAGATGATGGACCCGCAGCCCCTGTTCGCGACTGTGATTGCCGTTACCATTACCGTTGCCGTTAGTGCTCATGGCCGTCACCACGTCAGAACCGATTCGAGTTCGCCCTTGATGCTCGTCAGCGGCACCGCGCCGAAGTAGCGGGCGTCCCAGCTGCGCCGATCGTTGAAGCCGAACAACCAGACTTCATCGGGAGCGACTCGGTGTTTCCCCGACGACACATGCGCGAGCGGGCGGCCGTGGCTGTCATGCGCCGCCGTCGCGCTGTCCGCGAACCGTCGGCCGTTGACGCTTACCCGGCCGGGTTCGATCTCGACCACATCGCCGGGCAAACCGGCCGCGATCTTGCCAACCGGTTCGGCCCCGCCGGGGCATCCGCCCGTGCGCAGATAGCCGCGGGCGAGTCCTTCCTGCGCGATTGCGATCGGCAGGCAGGCGGCGACCAGTTCGCCCCGCCGGATTTCATGTCCGGTGACGCGATAGATACCGGTCGGCGCCGCGCTGTCGGTGTTCGAAATCAGGATGCCGAACACCTTGCCGATCGCGATCAGGATCAGCGCCGTGATCGTTAATCCGCCCGCTATTCCGAGCGCGCTCCGCGTGGCTTCCAATTGCCGTATTTGCAGGCGCCAGCACAGTGATCCCGGAGCGTTTTCCGCCGTACTGTACAGTTCGCTCAGCATGACTCCCTCCCCGGGGAAAAGGCCGCTAAAGCATTGAGGAATCGCCGAAAATGCCGTACTGTGCCGCAGTACCCTTTATCTTGCTCTACGAACTCCCGGCCTTTTCCCCTCCCTGATCCCACTTCCCAATCCCCTGTCGCGGAGTGCCTCAGAACCTCGGCAAAATCTCTTACGAACATCACTGCACCCGCTCCGCTACATCCGCCGCCCGGCCGTTCGCCCGTCGCCCACGCCGCTGGCCGCCTTCAAGTTCTGCCTTAATCTGCTTGCACAGCCGCCACATCGCCGCCGTAATCGTCTCGCCTAGATCAAAGCCCGCCGTTTCCGCACGGCTGCGCAGTTGTTCGATCTCCCGTTTGAGTGACACCGGTAGCTTGAAGTTGATCGCTTCGCTTTCCTGTTTGCGTTTGAGCACTCCCATCGCACTTCTCCTTCGCAAATTGATTGCAGTTCACTTCGAATATGGATTGGGAAACACGAGGTCTTGCGTGACCATGACGTTCAATTGGTAGCCCGGACGGATCGCGATTGTCGCTGGCCGGTTCATCCCGTTACTGACCATCTGCTGGCCCACCGCGCCCATCTGGCTCGATGCCGCCGATCCCGCCGTTTCACCCGCCATCGCCCACTGATTCGGCGGGTAATAACCGTACGCGCCGTAGCTTCCGCCGCCGCCCGCGCCCGCCATCTGGCCGACCATCTGACCCGCGCTGATCAGGCTCAGCAGTGCGGCGGTGCCGAACGTGCTCAGATAGTGGTGATCCACCTGATCGCTGAAGCCCGCGTAACCGCTCTGATCGGTGCCCGGCATCTGCGGCAGATCCATGCTGGAAGTGTTCGGGAAGATCAGGCGCTGCCACGCGATCTGAATCCGCTGCTGGCTGTTGGAAGAAGCGTTCTGGTACGCGCCGATCAGGCGGCTGCCCTGCGGCACCAGCAGATGCCGGCCGGTGGCGCTGTCGGCCACGTTCTCGCTGACCTGCGCGAGAATCGGGCCCGGCAAATCCGAGTTGATCCCGCTGACCAGCACCGCTGGAATCACGCTCCCCGCCATCACCGTGAAAGGCGAGGCCGGCGGGTGCAAAGTCACCGCCGGATTGCTCGATGTATTCGACTCGAAGGCACTGCCCGACTGGCCCTTCGCGCTCGCGATTTCGAGCGCTTTTCCGCCGTGAAATGCGCTCACCATTTGGGGTGCTTCGAGCGCCTTCATGTACTTGTCCTGCGCCCACTGCGCATAGCGGCTCGGCGCCTGCGGTGCCGTGTGTTGCACCTGGGGCTGGGCCATCGGCATGACCGGCGGCGTAATCATGGTCGCGGCGCCATGCGGCGCACTCCCGTGCGCGACGAGGTCGGCTACTTCGCCGCGATCCCGCGCCTCCGCGTTGGGGTCCATGATGGCCTTCTCCACCGCCGCGTCCTGGCTCGTTCCCGACGACTCCACGCCCAGCGCCAACGCGATGCCGCCCGCCATCGCGACCACCACGAAACTGATGCCCAGCAGGCGATTGAAACGCCCGCCCCCGAGGGTCTCCTGTGCTTGTTCTTCGGGTTCTTGGATAACTTCGACGTTGGCCATGACCGTTACCTCGATTGGTCCGTCGCGCTGATGGTCACGCGGTCCTGTTCCCGCCCGACGCCGGACACTAGTGTCGCCGCGCTGAACAGCCGGTCGACCACGTAGTAATTCCCGGCCACGCGATAGTTCACCATCTGCGTGCCGCTGCCCGCGCTGATGAGTAATGCGGGAGCCTCGCTCGATTTCATTCCGGCGGGCATCTGGATAAAGACCCGCGCACCATCGTCGTACGCGCGCGTCGGTTTCCACGGCACGTTCGGACCAGCGATCGCGTAGCCGAAGTTCAGTTGCGCCACGTCGACGTTCGCGACCTTGCCCGCGTCGGTGGAGCCCAGCTGCGGATCGAGTGTCTGCCGCTTCGCTTCGGCAGCGGCTGCGTCGGCGTCTTTCATCGCCGCGAACAGCTCTTCCGGATAGTAGAACTCCACTTCCTGCATCGCGTGTCCGCGCGTGCGCAGCAGCAGGTGATAAATGTGCTTCGTCGTGTAGACCGTCAGGTTCGTTGCGATGCCGGGAGCCTGAGGTTTCACCGCGAGATGAGGGACCGCGTTGCGCGGGTCGCCGGAGGCCGCCGGCGTCGCCATCCAGCGCTCGCTGTCGCCCAGCGCCACGTCGGTGATCGTCTCCCCTGGCTGCAGCTGCAGATCGGTCGTCCGCAGCGGCGCGCAATCGATGATCGGCTCCGGCGCCTGCGCGTATGGATAAAGCGTGTAGTCGGCGGTCTTGTACACCGGCCACTTGCTGTTCTGCTCATGTTGCTTGATAGCCGTCTGTACTTGCGCCGGCTGCTCAGCGAGCAGTTGTGCTCCGCTCGGTGGCGGCGGTGCGCTTCCGGCCTCAACCGGAGCCGCGACCGCGACTCGTGGCACGGCCGGCTGCTGGCTCGCGCACGCGCTCAGCACCAGGCCACAAAACACCACACTCGAAGCGATATACTTCATGGCTTGTCCTCCCTTCTGGCTAATCCCGTTGCTCGGTCCAGCTGAGTTGCGTCACGTAGAAGCCGAGCGGATTGCTCACAATCGCTTCCTCGGTATTTGGTGGAACGATCTGCGTTTGGAGCACCGCTTCCCAATGGGTCGGCGCACCCGTCACGACACCGTTCAGATCGCGTTGCGTCTCGGTCCAGCGCACCTGGTAGCCGTACGGCGACGCCTTCAGGATCGAATCGATCTGCACCGCCGTGGTCTGCTTCTCGGCGAGCTTGAACGGGTTATGTACGAAGTTGTCGGCGTGGTAGTACGCGTCGAGGAAGTGATCGGCCGCGCCGCGCGTGTGCGCGAGCAGCGCATCTACCATCTGCTGCTCGATCTGCGGGTCGCTGCTGACCACCCGAGCGTTGCGGATGAAGATCGCGACTTCGTAGCGCTCGATCCGCTCCGTTACGTCGGCGGTCGGCGACGGTTTCAGCGGATGCGGCACCGTCAGCGCGTAGCCGAGCTTGTCGACCTCGACCACGTACGGAATGTAACGGCTGCGCGTGCTCTGCCAGACCATTCCACTGGCGAGAATCAGCGCGACCGCCAGCGACCCCGCGGCGGCGATCTGCCAGTTGCGCTTGCCGAGCACCAGATCGGCGTAACGCTCATCCCATTCCCGACGCGCTTCAAGATATGGGTTGCTCTCCATGCAGATGCCTCACCGTGAAAATCTAGAACTCACACATCAAAGTGCAGCTCGCTGGATTTGTTGGTACAGCAAGTTCCTTGCCGTTGACGCGCGAGCGCTTCGAAGATGCGAACGCGAAGCGGTTTCAGGAGAGAGTTGCGGACGTTGCCATAGGGATTTCGGTTCTTCGAAATCAAGGCTTTGCAGGAGCCGTGGATGTCGCTCGCAATTTTGTGGCAAGCTTGGACCTTAGCGAGTTCGGTGCGGCGCACGACGAATGCGCGTTCATTCGGCTACTCGACCGGAAAACCGTCGAGTTACAGCGGCTTTCAAAAGAGCGGCGGCGCGAGAAGGAAGCTGCTAATCACTCCGCAGAGTTATGGGGAACGGCGAGAAAAGTTTTGACCGCGTTTCGATGTGAGGCGTATTTTCATCGCGTTCTCGAACGTCGCCACGCTCTGCAGAATGTCGCCAATTGGCTTGAGATTCCTCTCGATTCGCAGCTTTCAAGGGCGATTCGAAGGGAAGCTCGGGCCCGCGGCCTTCCGGGAGTCCGTTTTCCGGGCGTTGGAAGGCTTGGTGAAACGACGAGCCGGCAATTTCAAGAGATGCGGATCGCGGAGGAGAAGCAACTCTCGGCGCGAATCTATTTTGAGGTCGCTACCTGGTATTGAGGGTGAAGAAGTCGATAGACGAATCACTAGGCCGAATTGGAAGGCCCGGTTGCGCGCTGATCACCGTAAAAGTGTCCGCAAAGTGTCGAAAGTGTCCGACTCGGCGAGTTTGAACACCGTTGTTCAAACTGTACCCAAATCAGCCACTTTCAGCCACATTGGATGTAGAAAAACCTAAGGTTTTTCGCGATCTTTGCCGGGTTCAATTCCCGTCGGGGACGCCAATCAAATCAGTCAGCTGATCAAGATTTAACGGACAAAGCGGTTGCTGCAAGACAGGCGCCAGCCGAACCGATCGACCGCTCGCGCGCGAAACTTTCCCGCGGTTCGCGCGTCTTCCCTGCAGGATCCTTCTGGTAATCTGGGTGGATGCGGGCTTCGCCTCACCCAAGCTCTAAGCTAAAATGGGAAAGCGCTGTGTGACAATGATCGGCGATCACGTTGCGCGTCTGTTTTCCCTTGCGAACCTTGAACTGCCCGCCCACTCGACGCAAAGCGTCCACGCCCAAAAGGTGGTGGCGCAAAGCGGGACCAAAACCTCGCCCAAGGGAACGTCGGATTTACGCTGTGAGGTCAAATTCGGGAGCCAAAGGTGGAATCTTAAGCAAACCGGCCTTGGGCTTGACGGGCGCGGTCGATCTTCTGCGCTCACCGCGATTGGTCAGTCGCGCTGCTCAGGCGCACCATCTCGTCAATAAGCATTTAGACAGCAAACATGGATGATAAAACAGCGACAGTCAAAATGGGTGCCGACCTGCGCTATCAGGCCGCAGCGGCGCCGTACCAACGGACTATCAATGGCACCAATCGTTGGTGGTTGTGGCTGATAGCGCTATGCGCCGTTAGCGCCGGCCTCTACCTGTGGACCGCGCGCGGCAGGGGGCCTAAAAGCGCGCCCGTCGCGCCCGCCGTTCCAGTTTCGGCAACCCCGGCAAAGCGGGGCGAGCTGAACGTATATTTGAGTCAGATCGGAACCGTCACGCCTCTCGCGACGGTGACCATCCGCTCCCGGGTGGCTGGTCAGATTATGGAACTCGCCTTCAAGGAGGGGCAGCTGGTCGACGTCAATCAAGTGCTGATGACGATTGATCCACGTCCTTATCAGGCACAATTGGTTCAGTATGAGGGACAGCTGGCGCGCGACCAGGCCACCTTGGCAAATGCCAGGATTACCCTGGAGCGCTACCACGCCCTATACACTCAGGGCGTAATAGCGCGGCAGGATCTCGACAACCAACAGGCGCTTTACGATCAGGCACGCGGCTCGATCGAGAATGATCAGGGCTTAATCGACGGGGTCAAGGTGAACCTGTCGTATTGTCGCGTGGTTTCGCCGATCAAAGGCCGCATCGGTTTACGCCAGATCGACCTCGGCAATTATATCCAGGCGACCGACCCACTGGTGGTAATCACCCAACTGCAGCCGATCTCGGTGCTTTTCACCGTTCCGGAAGACGACATTCAGGAAATCGTCGGCGATTTGAGCAGCGGTCGCAGCGTGCCCGTCCAGGCCTGGAACCGCGACTTCAGCCGGCAGCTTGCCACTGGCGCTCTCGCCACCTTTGACAATGAGGTCGACCAAACGACCGGCACGGTCAAACTTCGTGCGCAGTTTGCCAACGACGACTTCACGCTTTTTCCCAACGAATTCGTCAATGCCAGGACGCTCGTCAACACTTTGCACGACGCGATTCTGGTCCCGACGGCCGCCCTGCAGCGGACTCAGCAAGGTGCCTACGTATACGTGGTTCAGCCCGACAAGACGGTGGCGCGCCGCCCGGTCGTGGTGGGCGCGACCCAAGGCGACATCACGGCGATCGCGCAAGGGCTGACCAGCGCCGAGTTCGTGGTAACCGACGGTCTCGACCGGCTGCAGCCGGGAAGCAAGGTCGCCGTTAGAGTTGACACCGGCCCGCCGGCGGCGTCGGTGGGGGTCACTCCGGCGCAAAATCTGGCCGGTCAATGAATCTGTCGCGGCTCTTTATCCTGCGCCCGATCGCAACCTCGCTGCTGATGGTGGCGATCCTGCTGGCGGGCGTATTTGCCTACAAGCAGTTGCCGGTATCGGCCTTGCCCGAGGTTGATTATCCGACGATTCAGGTGGTGACTTTCTATCCGGGGGGGAGTCCCGATGTGATGGCGTCGTCGGTGACCGCTCCGCTCGAACGGCAGTTCGGCGAAGTGCCGGGGCTCAACCAGATGACCTCGAACAGCTCCTTCGGCAGCTCCGTCATCACCTTGCAGTTCGATTTAAACCTCAACATCGACGTGGCCGAACAGGAAGTGCAGGAGGCGATCAATGCCGCGGCAACTTACCTGCCCAAGGATCTGCCCACCCCGCCCGTTTACAGCAAGATCAACCCGGCCGACGCGCCGATTCTGACGCTCGGGCTAACCTCGACCGACCTGCCGCTGGATCAGGTGGAGGATTTGGCCGACACCCGCCTGTCAGAGAAGATCTCGCAGGTTCCGGGCGTGGGTCTGGTGACCGTCAGCGGCGGCCAGAAGCCGTCCGTACGGATTCAGGTTAATCCGCTCCAGGTGGCGTCGTATGGCCTGACGCTGGAGGATGTGCGGAACGCGATCGTGGCCTCGAATGTCAACGAGGCGAAGGGCAACTTCGATGGTCCCAATCTCGATTACACCATCGAGGACAACGACCAGCTCCTTTCCGCGGACACCTATCTGCCGCTGATCATCGCGTATCATAACGGCGCCCCGGTGCGGCTCTCGGATGTGGCCAACGTGGTGGCCGAGCCGGAAAATGTCAAGCAGGCGGCCTGGATGAACGAGGCGCCCGCGGTGATTCTCAATATCCAGCGCCAGCCGGGCGCCAATCTCATCGCGGTCGTCGATCGTATCAAGGCGCTTCTGCCGCAGCTGCAAAGCACCTTGCCCAGCTCGGTCAAAGTCACGGTGCTGACCGATCGCACGGTCACTATCCGGGCCTCCGTGCGGGACGTCGAGTTCGAGTTGATGCTCACCGTGGCCCTGGTCGTCATGGTGATTTTCCTGTTCCTGCGCAGTCTTGCGGCGACGATTATTCCAAGCGTGGCGGTGCCGCTTTCCCTGATCGGCACTTTCGGCGTGATGTATCTGCTCGGCTACAGCCTGAACAATCTCACGCTGATGGCGTTGACCATTTCCACCGGGTTCGTGGTCGACGACGCGATCGTGATGATCGAAAATATCAACCGCTTTATCGAAGAAGGCGAGTCGCCACTGCAGGGTGCGCTCAAGGGCGCCAGGCAGATTGGGTTTACGATCCTGTCGCTGACCATCTCGCTGATCGCCGTCTTGATTCCGCTGCTCTTCATGGGCGATATCGTCGGGCGGCTCTTTCGGCAATTCGCCATCACCCTGGCGGTGACCATCCTGGTGTCCGCCATCGTGTCGCTCACGCTCACACCGATGATGTCGGCCAAGCTGCTGCATGCCATCACCGAAGAGAACAAAAGCCGCTTGTACAAGGCGTCCGAGCGCGCGTTCGATCGTACTATCGAGCTCTACGGCCAGACTTTGCGCTGGGTACTGCGTCATCAGCCAGCCACTTTGCTGGTGGCGATCGGAACGTTGGTGCTGACCGTGTTCTTGTACTGGTACGTACCGAAGGGCTTTTTCCCGGTGGAAGACACCGGCGTGATCCAGGCGGTATCGGAGGCGCCGCAGAACATCTCGTTTGCCGCGATGGCGCTCCGGCAACAGGCGTTGGTGCGCGTGATCCTCCAGGACCCGGCAGTGGAAAGCCTCTCCTCGTTCATCGGCGTTGATGGAACCAACACCACCGTCAACAGCGGACGAATTCTCATCAATCTGAAACCGCTCGCGGAGCGCAAAGCGGGGGTGGAGGAGATTATCCAGCGGCTCCAACGGCAGTTGGCGCAAGTCGACGGCATCACCCTCTACATGGAACCGGTCCAGGATCTTACCGTCGAAGACCGCGTCAGCCGGACGCAGTATCAATATACGCTTGAGGATCCGAGTGCCGCGGAACTGAGTATTTGGACCCGCAAGCTGGTCGAGAAACTCGCGACCATTCCGGCGCTGCGCGATATCGCCACCGACCAGCAGAACAATGGACTGGGAATTCATCTGGTTATCGACCGCGCGACCGCGTCGCGGCTGGGGATTACCGCGTCCACGATCGACGCAAGCCTGTATGACGCTTTTGGCCAGCGTCAGATTTCGACCATGTTCACTCAGCTCAACCAATATCATGTGGTGTTGGAAGTAGATCCCAAGTTCCAACAGAATCCCAAGGCTCTGCAGAGCATCCATGTCACTTCGGTGACTGGTGGTGATGTGCCGATGAGCGCCTTTACGCGGTACGAAGCGGGCACCGCGCCACTAATCATTAATCATCAGGGACAGTTTCCCTGCGTTACGATCTCGTTCAATCTGGCGCCCGGTTACTCACTGGGCGAAGCCGTCGACGCGATCAGCAAGGCGCAACAGGAAATCGGCATGCCGATCAGCGTGCAGGGAGCCTTCCAAGGCACCGCCGCGGCGTTCCGCGCCTCGCTGGCCAACGAACCGCTATTGATCCTGGCGGCGGTGATCACCGTCTACATTGTGCTGGGCGTATTATACGAAAGCTACATCCATCCCATCACGATTTTGTCGACCCTGCCCTCGGCGGGGGTTGGCGCCATCCTGGCGCTGTTGATCTGCCGGATGGATCTGAACGTCATCGCCCTGATCGGCATTATCCTGTTGATCGGTATCGTCAAGAAGAACGCGATCATGATGATCGACTTCGCCCTTGAAGCGCAGCGTGAGGACGGGAAGAGCGCGGCGGACGCGATCTACCAGGCCTGCCTGCTGCGTTTCCGGCCCATCATGATGACCACGATGGCGGCTCTGCTGGGCGCCCTGCCGCTGGCGCTGGGGACGGGCACGGGCTCCGAGCTGCGCCGGCCCCTGGGCGTGGCTATCGTCGGCGGCTTGCTAATCAGCCAACTGCTCACGCTCTATACCACCCCGGTGGTCTTTCTTTATTTCGAGCGCCTGGCGGAACGCTGGAGCAGACAGCCCGAGCCGGAAGAGACCGAACTCGCCGTGCGGGCCTCATGAGCTTCGCCGAGACCTTCATCAAGAATTCCGTCGGCACCACCCTGCTGACTATTGCGCTTGCGCTGGCCGGGATCGTCGCCTTCCGCTCCTTGCCGGAGGCCCCGTTGCCGACGGTGGACTTCCCGACCCTCCAGGTCCAGGCGCAGTTGCCCGGCGCGAGTCCCGAGACCATGGCGAGTTCCGTGGCGACGCCACTCGAGCGTCAGTTCGGCCATATAGCGTCGCTGACCGAAATGACCTCGACCAGCTATCTCGGGCAGACCACGATCGTCCTGCAGTTCGACCTCGACCGCGATATCGACGCCGCGGGCCGTGACGTACAGGCCGCGATCAACGCTGCCAGTAGCTACCTGCCGGCGAATCTGCCCGCCAAACCGACCTACCGCAAGGTGAATCCCGCCGATCCGCCGATTATGATCCTTGCGCTGACCTCGGATGTTAAGAAGCCCGGCGAGCTGTATGACGCCGCGGACTCGATCCTGCAGCAGAAGCTGTCGCAGATCGAAGGAGTCGGCCAGGTGGTGGTCGGGGGCGGAGCCTTACCCGCGGTGCGGGTCGAGCTCAATCCGACTCAACTTACCAATATGGGCATCAGCCTGGAGCAGGTGCGCAGCGTTCTCGCCTCGGCCAACGCTAACACGCCCAAGGGCGAGTTCGCCGACGACCATAACGCCTGGAGCATCAGCGCCACCGATCAACTGCTCAAGGCTGATCAGTACCAACCGCTGATCGTCGGTTATCACAACGGCGCGGCCGTACGGCTGTCGGATGTGGCCGATGTCAGGGATTCGGTGCAGAACGTGCGGGCGTCGGGCTATTCTGATCTCAAGCGCGCCATCCTTGTGCTGGTCTGGCGCCAACCGGGCGCCAACGTTATCGATACCGTCGACCGCGTTTATGCGGCCTTGCCGGCGCTGCGCGCTTCCATTGCGGCCTCGATTAGTCTGGACGTGGTGCTCGATCGCAGCACCAGCATCAGGGAATCGGTCAAGAACGTCGAGGCCAGCCTGTTGATCTCGGTGTGCCTGGTGGTGATGGTGGTCTTTCTCTTTCTGCGCGACCTGACCACGACTCTGATTCCCGGCGTGGTCGTGCCGGTTTCGCTGATCGCCACCTTCGGCGTCATGTACCTGTTCGGCTTCAGCATCGACAATCTGTCGCTGATGGCACTCACTATTGCGACGGGCTTCGTGGTCGACGACGCGATCGTGGTGGTCGAGAACATCTCGCGCTACCTGGAGCAGGGCCTCTCGCCGTTTCGCGCGGCGGTCCTCGGCACGCAGGAGATCGGCTTTACGGTAATCTCGATCAGCATGTCGCTGATCGCGGTCTTTATTCCCATCCTGCTGATGGGCGGAATAGTCGGCCGCCTGTTCCGCGAATTCGCGATAACTCTCGCGTCCGCGGTCCTGGTCTCGATGGTGGTGTCGCTGACGACCACACCGATGATGTGCGCGAAGCTCCTGCGCCGCCAGCACGGCCGCCGGCATGGCCGTGCTTATCAGTTTGGTGAGCGGATCTTCGACGGGTTGCTGAAGCGCTACGAGACTGGCCTGCGCTGGGTCTTGCGCCATTCCGGACTCGTGGCGGGTATCACGCTGCTGACCGTGGCGGTCAATGTCTATCTTTTCTACATCGTGCCCAAAGGTTTTTTCCCCGAGCAGGACAACGGCCGCCTGATGGGCGCGATCGTTGCGGACCAGGATACTTCGTATCAGGCGATGAACCGGCGGCTGTTGCGGTTGATCGCCGCAGTGCGCGAGGATCCGGCCGTCTACAACGTTCTCGCCTTCACCGGAACCAACGGGGCCACCAATACCGCCAGCATGTTCGTTGGGTTGAAACCGTTAGCGGATCGCAAGCTCAGCGCCCAGCAGGTAATCGCGCGTATCCGCAAGAAGGTCGCCAGCCACGCCGGACTCAGCCTCTATTTGCAGGCGCAACAGGACTTGCGGATCGGCGGCAGGCAGGCCAACGCCGAATTCCAGTACACGCTGACCAGCGACGACCTCCATCTGCTGACGCTCTGGGCGCCCAAGCTGTTGACCCGCCTGCAAGCCATTCCGCAGGTGACCGACGTCAGCAGCGACCAGCAGAACGCCGGACTCTCCGCCAACGTGATGATCGATCATGACACCGCTTCACGCTTGGGTCTCGCCACGCAAGTTATCGACGATACCCTGTACGACGCTTTCGGTCAGCGCGAGGTTTCGACCATGTACACTCCGCTGAATCAGTACTTCGTGGTGATGGAGGTCGCGCCGGAGTTTTGGCAGAGCCCGCAGACCCTCGACCAAGTCTATCTGGCGTCCAACTCTTCGGCGCCCGCTCCCAGCCCGTCGCCCGCGGCTAGCCTGGCCGCCGCCACAGCCGCCACCAGCGCGGCCCCGCTCACCGCCGCCGGAGCCAGCACCTATGTCGATGAGGGCGGTCTGGTCGGCGGTATCCTCAGCGCCAAAGGCGTCAGCGTCAACGGTTTACCGAGCACGACCGTGTCGAACGGCACGACTTCCGAGGTCGTGGGACTCGGCGCCGCCGCAGTTACGGCACCTTCCAGCACCGCCAGCCCCGCGACGACCTTGACGGCGGGAGTTCTGAGCACCGACACCAGCGCCACCTCCAGCCCAAGCTCATCGACAGCGGCGCCACTCACGATTCCCGGCAGCGGCAGTTCCGCTTCCGGAACCAGTGTTGCTGGCGCGCCGACGATTGTTGAGGGTGTCACGACCCCCACGACCAGCGCTGCCGTACTCGGCGCCACAGTTACCACAGGCCCCGCCACCCCTTCCGACATGAGTCCGCTCCCCGGTATCGCGCAGTTGAGTAGCTCGACCACGCCGTTGGCCGTGAACCATCAGGGGCAGTTTCCCGCGGTTACGATGTCGTTCAACCTGGCGCCCGGCGTCTCGCTCGGGGATGCGGTCGGGTTGATCAACCGCGCCGAGCAGGAAATCCATATGCCGTCGGGAATTCGCGGCACTTTTGCCGGCACGGCGGAGGCCTTTCAGGCTTCGCTCGCCAATGAGCCGATGTTGATTCTCGCGGCCTTGCTCAGTGTTTATGTCGTGCTCGGGATTCTGTACGAGAGCTACGTCCACCCGATTACGATCCTGTCCACGTTACCCTCGGCGGGAATCGGGGCCTTACTGGCCCTGGAAATCTGCGGCATCGACCTCAGCGTCATCGCGATGGTCGGAATTATTCTATTGATTGGCATCGTCAAGAAAAACGCGATTCTGATGATCGATTTTGCGCTCGAGGCCGAACGCACCCAGGGCAAGCCGCCCGAGGAGGCCATCTTTCAGGCCTGTCTCCTGCGCTTTCGGCCGATCATGATGACGACGATGGCGGCGCTGCTCGGCGGTCTGCCGCTCGCGTTGGGCACAGGCTACGGCTCGGAACTGCGCCGGCCGCTCGGCGTCGCAATCGTGGGTGGGCTGATCGTCAGCCAGATGCTGACGTTGTTCACGACGCCGGTGGTTTATCTCTACCTGGACCGGCTCCGTCTGTGGGGCTTGGGATTGTATGGCCGGCGCACTCCGCGGCGACAATCCGGACTCCCGAAGCCGGCCGCGAGTTAGGACTTCCCTCCCTCAGAACTTCCCTTCAAAATTTGCCCTGGATCGGCGGGCGCTGCGCGTGCCATTCAGTCGCGCGCTCGTAGGCCGCTCCGGCTTGCACCAGCACTGCCTCGCCCAGATGACGACCGATCAGTTGCAGACTCGGCGGCGGACCGCCCGCCGCTTTACCGCAGGGTAACGAGAGCGTCGGATTGCGGCTCAGGTTGAACGGTGCGGTGAACCGCACGAGCGGGTTGGGCCCGGCCAGTCCGCTCGCGTCCGGCGGCAGCGCGTTGGCCGGCAGCGACGCGACCGACATCGACGGACAGGCGACCAGATCCGCCCGCTCGAACAAGGACTGGAAACGATTCGCGAAGCGCTCGCGCACCATGTGGGCCTTGGCGTAATCCTGCCCGCGCACCGCCACGCCCAGTTCCAGAAAAGAGCGGAAGCCGGGGCCATAATCCGCGGCCCGGGCGGGATAGGTCGCTTCGTGCGCCGCGGCGGTGTCCGCCGTACAGATCGTGTTCCACGCGGGCACGCAGGGATCGGTATCGGGAAGCGTAACCTTGACGACTCGCGCGCCACCCCGTTCGAGGACGCGCACGGCTTCGACCACGGCGGCGGCAACTCCGGGCTCCGCTCCGCCTATAAATTGTTCGTCGAGCCCGACGCGTAATCCGCTGACGCCGCGATCGAGCGCTGCGGCATAGTCGTCGACCGGCGCCGTCAGCGACGTTTCGTCGGCGGGGTCCTGTCCCGCGATCACGGCGAGCACGGCCGCCGCGTCGGCGACGGTGCGGGTTATCGGTCCGATATGGTCGAGGGATTCACCCAGCGGGAATACCCCGTAACGGCTCACGCGTCCCCAGGTGGGTTTCAGGCCCACGACTCCGCATGCGGCGGACGGGAAGCGAATCGAGCCGCCGGTGTCGGTCCCGAGCGACGCGAAGCAGAGGCCGGCGGCGGTGGCGATTCCTGAGCCGCTCGAAGAGGCGCCCGGCCATATCGCCGCGCCCCACGGATTGAGTGGTGTCGGCAAATCAGGATGGTACCAGGCGACCGCGAATTCGGTCAGGTTGAGCTTGCCCAGCAGGACCGCGCCGGCGGCTTCGAGGCGATCGACGACGGTCGCGTTCGCGTCGGGACGCCAGTCGCGCAGGACCCGGCTCGCACACGTCGTCGCGACGCCCTTGGTCCAGCACAGATCCTTGACCGCGACCGGCACGCCATGGAGCGGTCCCCGCCAGCGCCCGCCGCCGATCTCGCGATCAGCCTGTTCGGCGGAGCGGATAGCGGTCTCCTCCGTCACGGTGAGATAGGCGTGCAGATGCGGATTCGCCTTGCGAATCCGCTCGAGGATCGTGCGGGTGACCTCGACCGAGGAGAGTTCTTTCGCGCGAAGCCGCGCCGCGAGCTCCGTCAGGGAGAGAAAGCAAAGGGTTTCCGCGTCCATGCGATGCTCCAATCGGGTGCGATAGATCGAGCGTTTAGCACATCAGATAGCGATCACGAAAAAGCCGCGTGACACTCTATGGATCTCTGCACAAGCGATTTTTGTCATTCTGAACGGAGTCCGCGAAGTGAAGAATCCCGGGATTCTTCGCTTCGCTCAGAGTTTGTGAATTTTTGTCATTGCGGGGATCGCTTTGCAACGCGTGGGGTGGATGAATGGAGGGGTGCGGCGGAGGTGGAGTGATGGACGAGGACGTGCGGCTGCGGGAACCGAAT
>JBKQPD010000272.1:0-6315 GCA_052145175.1 Binataceae bacterium (SeqCode)
ATCGAGGCGTGGCGCCACGACTACAATCACGTGCGCCCGCATTCCAGCCTCGGAGCGCTGACACCGATCGAGTTTGCAAACCAGCAAGGGGACCGGCCGCTTGAGTTAGTTTGGGGCTCCGCGGCCGTCCCCTTGCTCAACCGCCCCGCCAAGGGCATTACTTCAACCGACTCTACTTATAACTGCGGGTAAGTTGGGGGGCAGACCAGAGGTATCGCACCCGACCGCCAGGCTTGTATGGTTTCATCTGGCGCCCGCTCGAGCGCGGGTCGGATTTGATTAGCAGATTGCCAAGTTCGACTATCTTCTCTGCGCACCTATAGTTCACCGACAGCGGATACTCCTTCGCCTTTAGTTCCGCGATGAACCGTTTGACGTTCTCTGCTTCCGCACCCGCGAATTCAAAAATAGCTTGATCGTCGTCGGCGAACACGCCCACAGTTTTCACATGCGGTACCAGCGCCTTGACAATCCTCAATTGCACGGGATTCGTATCTTGGAATTCGTCGACCAAGAGGTGAGGATCTCTCGTACCGTACGCCTTTACCATAGCCGGGTTGGACTCGAACAACTCTGCTGTGTATACGACAAGATCGTCGAAGTCCACGAGGTTATTTTGTACCTTCACCGCTTGGTATCGCTCCCCAAACTTGCCCAAGGCGGATGAAACTCTTAGTCCTCGCAGCCGCACAAAGCTCCAGTCGCGAAGATCATCGGCTTGGAGATTATTCTCCTCGCAAAGTTGCCGTTGTTCGTCGTCGTCAATAATTTCGAACTCCTCCGTTAGTCCGAAATGCTTGCCATGATTTCTCAGAATCCCAAGTCCAAAAGTGTGGAAGGTTCCGGCAAGGACCCGCTTGCTTGCTATGCCGGGAACTTTCAAGGCGCGATCTTTCATTTCCGCCGCGCCCTTGTTCGTGAATGTCAAAAGCCGAACGTTGTCCTTCGCGTATGTGACGAGCAGGTGGTGAGCTCGGTTCGCCACCGTTCTGGTTTTGCCACTACCCGGCCCGGCCAAAACCGCTATTATCTTTTCGTCGGCTGTTACAGCGGCCTGCTGTTCCGAATCGAGTTGGTCATTTGACGGCAAATGCTAGCACCTCCTCAAGTGGGCCCGTGATCGGTGTGTTGATTTTCGAGGCGAGAATCGGTGCGAAGAGCACGTTCCGTTTATGGAAAAAGTTCCTTAGCTGGACGACAAGGCTCATGGCTTTGTAAGTATCCTGCTTGCAGAACGTTTCGAAACCGTTCTTGTACCCGGCCTCATCGATGGCCTTGAGACATTCGGGCGCGCCAATTACTTTGATCAGTTCGTCTTCCAGGTCTCGATTGGCTACAAAGAACCCACAAGTCTTCATCTGCGCGCCTGTCAAGTTAACGCCAAAGCCAACGTTTTCGAGAGCTTTGGACCATGCGCTCTGGTGATCTAGGTCGCACAACCCACAAACCGGCACATCAAACCCCGGAGGACCGAAAAGTCGGAGAAAAGCGCGCAGCGTGTCGGCGCCATTTAGAGCGACGATACTTATTCCAAGCGGATCCAAATGGCGCCCGGTCTTGGAGGCTAGCGTGGTCAGCGCGAGTCGGTCAGCCACTCCTTCCACGAAGACAATCCGCTTGGCAAATAGTGCCTCGGCCGTCTCGGGCGAGGAGTAACGCGCGAGCGCTGTCGCGTCTTCGTCCGTTAGCATTGTGGGCCGGACAGCAACGACTTGACCTGCTTTCCTGGCGAGCCTAACAACCTTGCGAGGATCGACCCGTTCCATCAAATTCGAAGAATGCGTGGCGACCAAAGCCTGGTTCGGCATGTTTGAGATTGTTTTGTATAGTGCGCGCTTAGCGTGCGGATGCAGAGACACTTCCGGTTCGTCAACGGCAAACACGGCACTTGGCCTTGTCCCGGACAGCTCGTTCATCAGAGCGAAAGCCGTTAGCTGAGCCAAACCGCTACTTTGCCTCTCAGCCCCAATGTACGGACTATCGTAAGATAGCAGCAGTTCTAGCTGGGCAAGCAGTTCCCTATCTGAGAGTGCTGAACTGCCAAGATCGTACGCTTGCGGCGCAACTCCGGGAAGGATTTCGGCCAAATACGAGCTCATTCTGCCGAAGAGGTTTGTCAGCTCTGGCTCTCCTTTCAGGGACGCGATTGCAGTACGTATATCGTTCAGCGCAATCTGAAGCGGACCACCTATCGGTAAACCTTCGAGGATCTGGCGGAGTGCGCTTATTCGAGAACTAAAAGATGTGAGCTTGCTCAGATCACGCCATGCGGGTAGCCACAAAAAACCCATGCTATCCCGTTCTGCCTTACTCGGTCGTCTCCAATTGTGAGTAGGGAAGCCTTGAGTCGCATCGACAATTTCCGCGGCCCCGTCCCAGGTCGCTTTCACACCGACTTTCAGAATCGGCGGAACAGCGAAGTCGACAGCATCCGTGAGGTCTGCCTGCTCATTGGGGTCCAGCCACATGAAGGTTGCGATTATTTCAATCCCGACATTTGGATCGCGAAAGTCTGTCAACACGAGCGACCCGCGGCCGAGAGCCAAAGCAAGGGCGGAGAACAATGACGTTTTGCCTCCTCCGTTCTCACTGATGAAGAACAATGACTCTCCATTTACAACGAGATCGAAACTGTCGAAACAACGAAAGTTTTTGATCTCAAGCCGTTGCAGCTTCACGTCGCGGCACTCCAATAATGAATGGAGAATAACATGAGATACGGCTATGTGCTGCTCGCCAGGCACCGCGCGACGCAAGGCGTTAGTCGGGTCTTCACGTGCCATTTCAACGACTGCGGTTACCCCCGGCCGCGGGGATGGCCGGGTGCCGTGTGACCGTTGTGGCGTTCGAGCAGGTTGTAAATGCTACGCCGCGCGACCCCGAGAATGCGGGCCGCGCGTGTCTTGTTTCCACCGACAGATGCCAAGGTCCGGAAAATCAGCTCGGCCTCGACCTCCTTCAGCGAGGCGCCAAGCCGAATCGTGAAATCCGCATCGGTTTCTACAGCTTGATCGGCCAGATCAGTCGGCAAATCACCAGATGAAAGCATCGACGACCGGCACAGGATAACTGCGCGCTCGATGACGTTTCGCAACTCTCGAATATTGCCCGGCCACGAATAAGCCTTAAGCGATTTCAGGCAATCCTCGGCTACACCCTGAACCGCCTTGCGGTGTTCCTGATTGAACTGTCGGAGGAACTGCGCGGCCAACAACGGCACATCCTCAATTCGTTCGCGCAGCGGCGGAAGTTCGAGCGAAAGCACGCTGAGGCGGAAGTACAGGTCTTCGCGCAGCCTACCCTCGCGGATGGCGCGCCGAGGCTGACGGTTGGACGCGGCCAGGACTCGCACATCGATTGGAATCTCCCTGACCCCACCCAGACGCCGGACCTCTTTCTCTTCCAGCACCCGGAGCAGCTTGGCCTGCATCTCAGGCCGCATTTCTGTTATCTCGTCGAGCAGGAGCGTTCCGCCATTTGCGCGCTCGAAGCATCCTTCTCGCCGCTGATGAGCCCCGGTAAAGGCGCCGCGCTCATGCCCGAATAGCTCGCTCTCGATCAGGGTTTCAGGTACCGCGGCACAATTTATAGCAACGAATGGCCGGTCGCGCCGCGCAGAACGCGCGTGGATGGATTTCGCGGCAAGTTCTTTACCGGTACCGCTCTCACCCGTGATCAGGACGGGAGCAGTCAGTAGCGGCGACTTGTTCGATCAGGTCTATAACCCGACGTGCCGCTCGCGACCGGCCAACTAAAATTATTAGCTCGCGAACCCCTCGGACTAAGCTCCGCCATTCCGGCGTGACAGCGGTGATAGCACTGGAGAATTTATTGATAGTCGGTAATGTAATGACTGTATATTTCTTTCTTATATTGGCCCTTACGAGTTAGACGAATCGTATTGATGAAACTTCAGGCAAACGAAAGCAAAATATTCAAGTGGATTGCGCTTATACTTCGATCGCTGTCGATTCCACGTGCAAGGTTCGCAGTATGGTCGCGATCAAACGCACGAATGAAGGTGCAAAATTTGCACATCAAATCGCTCGAACCGATGAATTCCTTAAGCAATGCGCTGGGGTTTCGGCTAAGCGTGCAAACCTTGTACGTGCACACCGGCTTTTCCGCCGTCTGATCGCCAATTCGCCTCGCGGGGAGGCGAAGCCTGACTGCGTGAGCCTACCCCCAGTCTCATGCGCCTGGGGATTCAAGAACGGCATCGCCGTTGCTCAATGATTCAGTGGATGAGTCTGCTGTGGAGGTGTGGAATGCTTGTGAGTCGGAGTTTTCATGTCGTATCAAGCGCCGCATCGAGTCACGCCGCGAGTATCACTGTCGCCAGTAACTATCGAGGAGCTTCTCGCCGATCCCTCGCGGACACGGGGAATGGTTCTCGAGTCCGTGCCCGGACTCTTGACCGAGCTTGCCTCGCGCGTCGCAGCGCTCAAGACACTCGAAGGTGCGCTGCTCGCCTTGATGCTCAGCGAGCGTATCGCGAATGGCGACAGCAAGAGCCTGGGTAGCGCCCTTCTGAGCGCACCCGATCTCGCCAAGCTCTTTGGAGTTCCGCAATCGTGGGTCAGGGAACAGGCTCGGATGGGCAATTTGCCCTCGATCAAACTCGGTCACTACGTGCGTTTTAAAATTGAGGAAGTGCAACGCTTTCTGACCGCGCGCGCCAGCCAAGCCGCTTGACTTTTTCGCCGAGTTTGCTATACGTTGCGTATAACGATGACCGGCAAGGAAATTCGAGCTCTCAGACGCAAGCTTGATTGGACTCAGGTGGCCGTGGCCGAGGCCATCGGAGTAACCTCGAACACCGTGGCTCGCTGGGAGCGCGGCGAGATGGCAATCTCCGAACCCACCGCTAGGCTGCTTAAGAAAATCGTCGCCGAGCAGCAGGACGGACTGAAGGAGCGTTGAGGTATGGGGTGCATCAGGAAGACTGAGCAGGGCCGATGGCGTGTCGATTTTCGCGACCAGACCGGAGCGCGGCATCGCGCCACGTTCGACACGCGCAAGGAAGCGGAGAACGGGCTCGGGGACTTCCGCAGGCAGATAAGCCAGGGAAGTTTCGTGGCGGCGAAGCAAGTGCCGCTGTTTCGTCAAGTTGCGGAGGAATGGTTCGCCGGCAAGCGTGAACATCGCCCATCGACGCAAGCTCAATGGCAGGCGCACATCGACCGCCATCTGCTCCCGCATATCGGAAATCTGAGGCTGGATCAGATGGGCGTTAGCGGGTTCGAAAAGCTTCGTGACGCTCTTCGTCGCGGCGGTCTCAGCCCACAAACGGTTAACAAGGTTCTGACGACCGCAACCGCGATCTTCAAGCTCGCGGTGCGCCGGAACTACTGGACGAGCAATCCGGCAGCGAGTGCCGAGCGACTGCGCGTGACCACCGCCGAACTGACTGAGGACGGTTCGCGTCCGGCACGGGATGCCACCCGTCCTGTTCGCGCCGAGGAAGTATTGAATCCGACAGAGTTACAGCGCTTGGTCGCGGCCGGGGAGCCCGGTTTTTATCAGACTCTCTTCCTGACCGCGGCGCTTACTGGGATGCGTCACGATGAACTGCTTGCGCTTCGCTGGTCCGACATCGATCTGCAGGCCGGGGAAATTTTCGTGAGACGCAGCTTGTCCTGGGCGAGGTTGAAGGGCGAAACAGGTCCTGCCCGACCGCGCTTCTACGAGCCCAAGACCAAGTCAGGAATCCGAACGCTTCCGGCTCCGGCCGAGCTTCTTTCCGCGTTGCGCGTTTGGAAGCTGCAGTGTCCAAAAGGCGAGCTTGATTTAGTGTTCGCGGCGCCGACGGGTTTGCCAGCTCATCGGAGCAATGTGCTCCGCTATGGGCTCTACCGGGCGTTGCGCCGCGTGGGTCTCCGCCGCGTCGACATGCACTCGCTCAGACACAGCTTTGCCTCCGCGCTGATCATGGCGGGCGCGCCCGTCACAGAGGTCCAGTACCTCCTTGGACACTCCAGCCCGCAGACCACGCTCAAAGTGTACAGCCATTGGTTCGCGAACACCGAGAGTGACTCGGTCCATCGTCTCTCGCGGACACTTGCCGGAAATTTTGGACACTTTTTGGACACTTTGGACCGATCCGGAGGAGCTGTCGGAAAAGGTCAAGACGCCGAAGTGCTTGAATTTGCTAGGGAAATTATGGTGCCCCCTGCGGGATTCGAACCCACGGCCCCAGGATTAGGAATCCTGTGCTCTATCCATCTGAGCTAAGGGGGCGCCAAAATTTTTCCGAATTAATTGCAATCGTTTCAGCCGACCGACTGGGTGTCATCCTATGAGGCCGGGGTTAGC
>JBKQPD010000273.1:0-84892 GCA_052145175.1 Binataceae bacterium (SeqCode)
TGCGGCGCCCGGCTAACCGCCTGCGGCACGCCAGCCCACCCGCCCCACTCACGCTGCGGTGCGTGCGGCCACCGGTAGCCGCCTTGATGGACCAAATCGGCAAAAGTTCACGAACTCTCAGAATGACAAGGCGAGGCTTGTGCAGAGATTCCCTCTAGGATTCGCGATGCCTCAGTCCGCGCGTTTTTACCCAGCCCTCGTCATGCGGTGTGAAGAACAGGCTCGTGACTTTGAGATTCTGGAACTTCCATCCCGACGGCGTCCTGACGTACTCGTCGTGATAGTCGGCCGCGAGCCACATCGCGCGCGGACCCTCCGGACCTTCGAGCGTGCAAGGTTGCAGGAGCTTCCACTCGCCCGTCGCATGGTCGCCGTCCACTTTGATAATCGGATTCATCACCTGATGGGCCGCGAGGCTGAGGACCTTGGGCGCGCCGCGAAAGAAGCGCCGGATCGCCTCGCGGCCGACCTGACGGCCGAAATCACCGCCATCCCAGACGGCGTCCTCGACGAAGAGCCCGGCGATGCCGTCGGGATTGTAGTGGTCGTCGCAGTACGCGCAGTACTGATGCTTGAGCGTCTTGATCGCTTCGAGATCTTCGAGCCACTGAATTTTGCGGGCCAGTTCGTGGAGGTCCATCGTGGTTTATCTCCCAATGATGTCTGCTGCTGCGATCTCGTCTTTGCAACCACCAACGTCTGCTGTCAATCCGATTCTGGCCGCGGCTCGCAGACTCTTTTTCCTTAACGCGCCTCGCAGACTCGTTCGCTCGTTCCGCTGCGCTCCACTGGCGCGCCCCCCTGTTCCGTGCCTCCGGCACAGTCGTCTTTATTTGACTGGCAGACCTGGACCGGCAATCCTGCGATCATTGTCGTTTGAGAGGAGACTTCGATGGCGGAAAAAGTCAAACCGGTGGCGGTCGTGCTGGGTGTCGGACCCGGCCTCGGGGCCTCGCTGGCCCGGCGTTTCGCGCAGGGCTATGCCGTCGCGATCAGTGCGCGGAGAGCGGATTACCTGCGTTCACTCGGCGACGAGATTCGCGGCGCGGGTGGCGATGCGCTCGAAGTCCCGGCCGACATGAGCGATCGCGCGCAGGTCGAGGCCGCCTTTAAGACCATTCGCGAGCGCCTGGGCGCGCCGGATATCCTGATCTACAACGCCGGTGCCGGCCCCTTCGGTAGTCTCGCCGATATCTCCGCCGAGCAGTACGAGTATTCGTGGCGGGTCAACGCGCTGGGCGCCTTTGTCAGCGCCAAGGAGGTCGCGCCGGACATGATCGCGCGGGGCAACGGTGTGATGCTCTTCACGGGCGCCACCGCCGGAGTCAAGGCGGGGGCGCGGTCAGCGGCGTTCGGACCGGCCAAGTTCGCGATGCGCGGTCTGGCCCAATCACTGGCGCGCGACCTTGGACCCAAAGGAATTCACGTCGCCTGGATCAACGTCGATGGGGTAATCGACATAGCGCGGACCCGCGAGCGCATGCCCCAATACAAGGATGAGGACCTGCTGAAGCCGGCGGCGATCGCGGAAACCTACTGGCATGTCGCGCATCAGGATCGCAGCGCCTGGACGATGGAACTCGAGGTCCGCCCGTTCAAGGAGAAGTTCTGAGCCTTCTGGCGCTTTTTCTACGCCTCGCCCTGACCCGCCAGTGCGCGCTTGCGCGCCCGAGCAGGCGAGTCTGCGAGCTGCGTTAACGATAGCAGAGGCCGCGCGAGCATCGCTAGCGCGGGTGAGGGTTACCCTGATGATCACGCATGGAGGCCACACCGATGTTCGAAGACGAAACCGTTGATATCACCTGTCCGAAGTGTGGCCATCGGAACTCGATTCTGGTGCACGAGTTCGAGGCGTCGAGCGAATCGCACATCGTCTGCGTGAGCTGCAAAACGGCCGTGAAGGTCGAGGCGCACGAGTTCCGCAAACGCCTGGATGATGTGCGCAAGGAACTTGAGGACCTCGAACGCGAGGCCGAGCGCAACACGCCCAAACCGCGCCGCGCCAAGGACGACTACCAGATCTAAGGTGTATGCATCAGCCGCGCTCGGCCAGATGAGGCTCGCAACGGCCACTGTATTTGCCGCCTTGCTGGTTGGCACGGCGGTGCTGGCAGCGGCTCAAACAGTGCCGGGCGCAGATGCGCCGACGGCGGTAAAGTCTGCACCAAAGGAGGCGCTATTTGTCGCGAGATCCAACGAGCGGGTCAGCAATGTTAGCACCCTTCCGTTCGATGGGCATGGGCGCTTCATGGATCCAGACACGCGACCGCCATTGGGCAACCTGAAGATCCCCTCAGCCATCGCGATCGACTCACACGGTAGAATCTATGTAAGGTATGAAGGCGCCATCGCGGTTTACGCGCCAGGTACAAACGGCAATGTGGTTCCCGTCGCGTCCGTCGGCAACAGAACCGGCCTCCGCGGAACTGGCGGTATCGCGCTCGATTCCAGTGGAAAGATGTACATATCGCGCTTCAGCTTTAGCGGCGGCGCCGTCAGGATCTATGCGGTGGGCAGCCGCGGCGATGTCACACCAAGTGCCGTCATCACTGGCCCGAGTACCGGGCTTCATTCCTGCTGGGACGTTGCGCTGGATTCCTCCGGGAAAATCTATGTGGTGAACAACGGCGATTTTGGCCGCGACGATAGTATCACCGTGTATGCCCCCGGCAGTAACGGAGATGTGGCACCGATTGCCACTATCAAGGGTCCGAATAGTGACCTTCACAGCGCCCGAGCCATTGCGGTGGGTTCAGACGGCAAAATCTATGTGACGAATTCCCGCAGCAAGGTAACCAATTACCCGCGGATAACGGTCTATCCACCGTTGGGAAACAGCAGGGGCATTATCGACCCGGCACCTATCTCCACCATCGGCGGCCCGCATACCGCACTTCGTTTCCCCGCCGGAATCGCGCTGAACTCCACCGGTAATCTTTATGTGACCTGTTCAGATTTCGCAGGTCCTAGCGTTCTGATCTTTCCGCCCGACGCCAACGGCGACGTAGCGCCCGCCACGATTATCAATGGAAGAAAGGACAAGAATATCGCTGGCCCTGCTGGCATCGCGCTGGATCTTAGTGGGAGGATCTATGTTGCGGTTCCTTCGGACCACGTTGCGGTTTATCCGGTCGACGCCACCGGCGACGCGCCTCCCATCGCGACCATCTCTAGCGACAATACGGGCCTTGATGAACCTTCTGCTCTTGCGGTGGCGTCCAACGGAAATAGCTACGCAGCGAACAAAGGCGCAAGCGGTCGCGCGGCTAGTGTCACCGTGTATCGTATGGGTAGTGTCCTCGACACACCGCCTATCGCAACCGTCAGTGGTCCGAGGACTAAACTCAACTCGCCGAACGGGATCGCCTTCGATTCGCGCGGCAGGATATATGTTGCCAATGGAGGGTCGAACAGCATCAACGTCTATCCACTAGGCGCCAACGGTGACATCGCTCCTAGCGCGGTGATTAAGAGCAGCATTCTCTATCCACCCGGAAATCACCACCCCCCAGAGGAATACGTCGTCAAACCTATTGCCAGTCCCCAGTTCAGCCTTTCTCACATCGCGCTTGATTCGGGGGGGAGGATCTATGTCACGAACCCGGAGCAGTCCATGCTGACGGTCTATCCGCCTTTAGGAAACCGAACGGGTCTTCTTGAGGAGGACCCTGCTGCCGTCATCAGCGGCGATCACACCGGGTTGAACTGGCCCAACGCCATCGCACTCGATTCGCGTGAAAATATCTATGTGTCCAATACGGACGCGATCACGGTTTATCCGGCGCTGGGACACAATGCAGGTCTGCTCGACATCAAACCGATTGCGGCCATCAAGGGTGACAATGCTGGGAACGGGGCTCCCTTTGACGGTGTCGCCGTGGACGCCGCCGGGAATATTTTTGCAGTAACCTCAGTCGAAGAAGACACCCTGGGCGCACCCTACCTCAGTTATCTCACCGTCTATCCGGCCGGCAGTAGCGGGAACGTGAAGCCGATTAGCAAGCTAACGTGGAACGAACCGAGCGCTATCGCTATCGGTCCAGTCGGGCCATGAAAGAAGTAGGCGTGGGAAGACACAAGCGGAGAGCGCCTCAGCCCTGGTTCATCGCAGTAATCCCGTTCAGCGTCCTTTCGCGTCGAGGACGTCCTCGAATAGCGTGGTACTGAGATAGCGCTCGCCCGAGTCAGGAAGAATAGTCACGATCGTTTTGCCGGCGTGCTCCGCACGCTGCGCGAGACGCACTGCGACCGCGACGGCGGCGCCCGACGAGATGCCCGAAAGGATTCCTTCCTCACGGGTCAGCCGTCGCGCATAACGGAGCGCCTCGTCGTCGGTCACCTGCTCGACCAGGTCCACCAACGAGAGGTCGAGGATGTCCGGCACAAAGCCGGCGCCGATACCCTGAATCTTGTGACCCGCGGGTTTCAGCGGTTGACCGGCGCGCCGCTGCGTCAGGACCGGACTCGCGGCTGGTTCGACTGCCACTGACAGAATCGTTTTGCCCCGCGTCTTCTTGAGATAACGCGAAACGCCCGTGATCGTGCCGCCCGTGCCGACGCCCGAGACGAAAATATCGATCGCGCCGTCCGTGTCGTTCCAGATTTCCGGCCCGGTGGTCGACTCGTGGATCGCTGGATTCGCCGGATTCTTGAACTGCTGAAGCAGCACGTAGCGGTCGGGGGCGGACGCCACGATCTCCTCGGCCTTCATGATCGCGCCGGTCATCCCACGCGCGCCTTCCGTCAGCACCAGCTTGGCGCCGTACGCGAGCAACAGCTTGCGGCGCTCGAGACTCATCGTCTCGGGCATCGTCAGGGTGAGCGGGATATTGCGGGCCGACGCGACGAACGCGAGCGCGATCCCGGTGTTGCCGCTGGTCGGTTCGACCAGCTCCTTGCCGGGACCGAGCAGTCCACGCTTCTCGGCGTCCCAGACCATCGCGGCCCCGATCCGGCACTTGACCGAGTAGGCAGGATTGCGGCCCTCGATCTTGGCCAGAATCGTGGCGGGAGCGTTATCGCTCACCCGGTTGAGCCGGACCATCGGCGTCCGCCCGATCGATTGCGAGTTATCCTGAAACCAGTTTGGCATGACCGCCTCCCGTTCCGCCTGTGACAGATCAGGATATAGATCATGGCCATCGTGACGCTAGCGGAGCGCGCTGCCGCGCGAAGCGAGCAGGCGAGTCTGCGAGCTGCGTCAAAATCTTAAGTCAGCGGAGCGCGCTGCCGCGCGGAGCGAGCAGGCGGGTCTTTGATTTGGCCGCGCCTCGCGGACTCGGCCGCCCCCCCGGAGCTGCGTCAAGAATCCTAAGTCAGCGGAGCGCGCTGCCGCGCGGAGGGTCCGGATTCCGGGATTCCCTTCGAGGGACTCAGGGCAGGCTCTCGCGCGCCAGACAAATATTGACGCAGCTCGCGGACTCGCCTGCTCGCTTCGCCTGCGGCTCCGCTAGTGTCAGACGCGCGGGAATGACAGCAATGGAGAGCGTCGGTCAGTACCCGCCCGGGCCGTCCTGGAACGGCGCCTGGATGAAGGGACTGTCGATGAAATCAAAGGGCCCCGTGGCGCGCGGTGTAAACCAGGCCGGCAGGACGAAATCGTTGACCGCCACGACGTTACCGTCGGACAGCGTCAGGTCGTAGTGGCAGCATACGACAGGATCAACGATCTCCGCGAATTCGTGATGGATGAAGCGGCTGGCGCCCGGGTCGGCGAGCATTTCGTCGAGTTCGTGACTGCCGAAGAGGAACGGACCGTTCGTCCCGTCCTGTTGCACGGCCATATTCAGATCGAAAATCGCATAGGTCCCCGCCTGGTCATGCCAGTGATAACCGCCAACCTGCGCCTTGCCGAAATATAGCGGCCCATCGACCACGATCAACCGAGTCCCGCTTTTCAAATCTGAACCGACGAGCACGCTTCGTCCGCTGCGCCAATAGGTACTGACGTCATTCGCCGCGACGTTCATGGCTTCGACGAAATCCGAGCGGATCGCGTCGTTCCAGATACCGTCGACGTCCGCGGCCTGATTGATAAAGTTTATGGTGATGGAGGTTCTTGACGCCTTGGGGCCGGCGGCGTTCACATTACTACCGGGCAGAAAGAGAAGGCATACGATTAGTGACCACGAAATTTTGCAGAGATTCATAATAACTCAGGAGTTGTTCCTGAGAAATCGAACTGCAGAATTCAGGCCAATGGATGTAATGGATAGATAAAGATAGAAATTTCATAAACGAACTTGCTCTAGGTATTTGGCGCTTCGTCAAGCTGGCGTTAACTGGAGGTTGGCTACGCCCGGCCGGTATTTTGGCTATTTTACCGAATTTCGGGACATGTCGCGGCAGCGGCACGGATTCGCGGAACATGGTTCCGTTAATCCGGGCCGTCGCCGGGTCAAAGATGAGACGGAGCGCAGGAATCGGCTGGCTAGAAACGATCCTTCAATTCCCGGGCTTTGGCGAAAAGCGCGACGCGATCGTCGCCGATCGCCGGGTCGAGTTTATTGAGGCTCGCGCGCAACTCGGCACTATCGGTCCGCAGGAATGGATTAAATGACTTTTCCTCGGCGATGGTCGAGGGAATTGAGTATTTGCCCTCGGCGCGCACCTTACGCGTCCATTCATACTTGGCCTTGAGCGCGGCGTTGCCCGGTTCGAGGGTCAACGCGAAGCGCAGGTTCTTTTCGGTGTATTCGTGCCCGCAATAGACCTGGGTTCCGTCGGGCAGTGCGGCAAGCTTGGCAAGTGAATCGACCATGGTTTGCGCTTTGCCCTCGAACACGCGGCCACATCCCCCGATAAAGAGCGTGTCGCCTGTGAAAACGGCGCTGAGCTGCGGGAAATAGTACGCGACATGGCCGTTGGTATGCGCCGGGATACCGATCACGCGCCCCTTGAGAGCGCCTACCTCGACCGTATCGCCGTCATCAATCGGATGAGTCTGCGCGGGAATCCGGCCATTCTCGCTGCGCGCACCGTAGACCCGCAGTCCCGGGAGCGCCCGCGCGAGATCCTCGTTCCCGCCCACGTGATCGAAATGGTAATGAGTCGGCAGTACGGTCGTGAGCTTGAGACCATGCTGGCGTACCGCGGCCAGGACTTTGTCAGCCTCGGCACAATCGACCACGCCACATTCCTTGCTCGCATCGTCGACCACCAGATACGCATAGTTGTCGGAAAGCTGCTGGACTGGAATTATTGCCATCGCGCTATCTCCTCGCTGGCTAGCCAGCGATATTGTAACCCATATCGACGTAGACCGTCTGACCGGTGACGCCGCCGGCCAGGTCGCTGAGCAGCGCGGTGGCCATCTTGCCGGCGTCCTCCGGTTTCATCGCGCGCCTGAGCGGTGAGCGTTCCTCGACCGCGTGCGCCATCGCATGAAAGTCGCGAATCCCCGACGAGGCCAGAGTGCGGGCGGGCGCGGCGCTGAGCGCGTTGACCCGGATATTTTTGGGGCCGAGGTCGAGCGCGAGATAGCGCACGCAGGCTTCCAGCGCCGCCTTCGCGACACCCATCACGTTGTAGTTCGGAATCGCGCGCACCGCGCCGAGATAACTCAAGGTCACGATCGCGCCGCCGCCGCGCGCTTCCATCAGGGGCTCCGCCGCGCGCGCCATCGCAACCAACGAATACGCGCTGATCTCCAGCGAGCGCGCGAAGTTCGCGCGGCTGACCGTGAGGAAGCGATCGCGCAAGTCTTCGCGCTCGGCGAACGCCACCGCGTGGACCAGCATGTCGAGGCCGCCCCACAGCTCCTTGACGCTCGCGAACACACCGTCGATTTGCGCGTCGTTGGTGACATCCATCTCGCCTACCACGTGTGCGCCAATCTGGGCCGCCAGCGGCCGCACGCGCTTTTCGAGTATCTCGCCCTGGTACGTCAGCGCCAGCTCGGCGCCCTGCGCGTGCAACTCCTGCGCGATCGACCAGGCCAGACTCTTGTCATTGGCGACCCCGACGATCAGGGCGCGTTTGCCATCCGCGATTCCCATCCGGCAACTCCCATCCGCTCAAGTGGCGATTGCGCGCATTTGCGCACGCGTAATCAAAAGGTGTCTGATCTTTTCGTGAAACCGCGGTATTTTGCAATCGGCGCGGCTATTTTCAGCGGTGCGGCCAGCGGCCGAAAAATTAGCTTGACAGACTACGGGTAGGCCGTACTATTGTGGAGTTCGAGTGGGATGAGCTCAAGGCGCAAGGCAACCTTGCCAAACACGGGGTAAGCTTTGAGGCTGCGCTACTGGTGTTTGACGACGTGTTTGCGCTCGAACGGCTTGATATAGGCGGAGAGTCCGCCGAAGTCAGGTATGTTACTACAGGCGTAGCCAACGGTGTTGTTTTGACCGTGGTCTACACCGAGCGCGGCGCCCGCATACGTATCATTTCGGCGAGAAAAGCCACGAGACATGAGGAAGAAGAATATTATCGTAGCCAAACGGCAGAGTGACGGGACGCTCGTTCAGGTACTGCCTGACGGAGCCAATCGACCGCTCGAGGACAAGACGGACTGGAAGCGCCTCGCGGCGATGACCGAGGAGGAAGTCCATGCCGCCGCCCTGGGGGATCCTGATGCGCAACCGCCGATCGATGGCGACCTCGCACGGATGAAGCGGGTTCCGCGCATCAAGACTCTGCGCCGCGCCCTCAGGCTCACCCAGGAAGACTTCGCTACCCGTTATCATATTCCGCTCGGCACCCTGCGCGATTGGGAGCAGGGACGCTGTGAACCGGACCAACCGGCGCGCGCCTATTTGACCGTCATCGCGTGCGACCCTGAAGGGGTGATGCACGCTTTGGAAAACGCCCCGAAATAAGTCAGGCCAGCCCCCTCGGAGCTGTGTTCATCGTCGAGCGATCAAACCTGAATCTTGAGGCCGTCGTGCGCGGTTTCGATCTGGAGCTGGCCCTGCTTTTCGAGGACTTCGCGGCCGACATGGGTGAGGATCATGCGGCCGACGTCGAACAGGGGGCGGCGCCGCTCCAGCTCGGGATAGTTCATGTGAAAGTCGAGATGGGCGCTTTCGAAATAGGTGCACTCGCACATGAAAAGATCGGCGCCGGCGGCGAACTTGATCAGCTCGTCGGTCCAGCCGCTGTCACCGGAAAAGGCGATCTTCTTGCCGTCGAGCACAAACTTGAGCGCGAGCGAAGCCTCGTAGCGCATATGCGGGGTGCGGATAGTTTCGACCTGGAGTTTGCCGACACGCTGCTTGACTCCGGGCTCGAGCACGACGAACCGCAACTTGCTCCGTAAGCGCTCAACATCGCCCCGCGTCCGCGGGAACATGGTGTCGAACAGAAGCCAGGTCCGCTCTTCCAACCGTGCCGGACCGGCGATCGTGATGGTCTTGCGGGGCGGGTTTTCAAAAGTATAGTCCAGGAGGAGAAATGGCAGCCCGCCGTAATGATCGCCATGCAGATGGCTGATCAGAATCAGGTCGAGTTCGTTCGGCGCGATCTTCATCCGCTTCATCGCGCAGAGGACGGTCGGCCCCGCCTCCATCAGGACGCGATAGCTGGACGTCTCCAGCAGATAGCCGGACTGAAAGCGCCCGTCGCTGGCGAAGGCGTCACCCGTACCGAGAAAGCTGACATCGACGGATCCGGCCGCCGCTGGCGACTTGGGCATGACCAAGGTTAGTATCACTGACAGCGGACTGAAACTAGCCGGAGCATCTTAAGTGAAGCAAATCAAAGTTGGCGTCGGATTTGGGCTCTTTCGACTTGGCTTGCCGTCGCCCGAAACAATCGTCGAGGTTGCCGGGCGCGCCGAGGAGTGGGGGCTCGATTCGTTCTGGTTGTCGGACCATCTGCTGGCGCCGTCGGCGGAGCTCGACGTGGTGGCGACGCTGGCTTTGCTGGCTTCGCGCACCTCGCGGATCAAGCTGGGGCCCAGCGTTTTTCTGCTCAACCTGCGCCATCCGCTGGTTGCGGCCAAGGCCTTCGCGACGCTCGACTATCTGTCCCACGGGCGGATTGTGTTGGCGGTCGGCACCGGGGCGAATCTCGCCGATTACGCGGCCTGCGGACTCCCGACCGAGGGGCGCGGCCGGCGGCTCGACGAAGGAATCCTGATTCTGCGCAAGGCGTGGACCGAACCCCGCTTCAGCTTTCACGGCAAGTATTTCAATTTCGATAACGTATCGATTGAGCCGCGGCCGGCGCCGCGCACCAACAATGGCTCCGGCACGATCGATCTCTGGGTGGGCGGCCGCGCGGACGCCGCACTCAAGCGGACGGCCCGTCTGGCCGACGGCTATTTTGCCTCCTTCCAGACCCCCGACGAGTTCGCGGCCAATCTGGCGACGATCCGCAAGTACGCGGCGGAGTTCGGGCGCGCCGACGCCCGGATCGAATCCGGGCTGATCCTGTTCTGCCGGCTGGGCGCCACCCGGGAACGTGCGATCGCGGAGATGCAGCCGATGCTTGCGGCGCTTGGCCGTGGGGCCGAAGCCTTCGCGCAGCGTACGCTATACGGCTCGCCGGCTGACATCATCGAGCAGCTCGATCCGTACATCGCGCGCGGACTCGACAAATTCGTGCTGTGGCCGGTGGCGGAACCGGACGCTTGGGCGGGACAGATTGAGTTGATCGGCCGCGAAATCGCGACCTACTACGCACGCCGCTAGACTGGCGAAGCGTCGTCGCGGCGCGGCAACGACGCGTCTCACCTCTACCGCGGGTGCCGCGGCATGTGCTCGCGTAGCACTTCGTTGATACGCGTCTGCCAGCCCTTGCCTTCCTGCCGATAGGCCTCCAGCACGTCCACGTCGATGCGCAGCGTCTGGTTGACCTTCTTGTCCGCTTTCAGCGGTCTGCCACGGCTGCGACGCATCTACTCATGTGTCGCCTTTCCGCCAATAAATTCCGGAAGAACTTTTGCCGCTGGCCGTACTCTAGCAAAATCTTCCTTCGTCCATTTGGGATTGTCCTCGTCGGGGCGCGCGGCCCGGTCATCCTTTCTGTTTTTCATACCGCTTAACCTGAAAACGGGATCGGGTTTCCACTTTTCAGCTGGTGTAGTCTTCCGCAAATAAGACTTCAAAAGGACACCCAAATGAAGCGCTTCGCGTAGGTCCCTCGACTTCGGCAGCCTTCGCTCGGGATGACAAAAAGACCCTCTCCCCATGTCATCCTGAGCCGACGAGCATCGCGAGTCGTGTCGAAGGAGCTACGCGAAGCGCTTTGCTCCTCGCGCTAACGTTATTTGCGGGACACTACACTAGCTAGGCTAGGTGCTCGCGCGGCTACGGTTCCGAGTCGTCCTCTTGCAGCATCGCGGTGGGCAAGACGTTGGGGTCGAGGTCCTCGAGGAAGCGCGAGACTCGCCCCATCACGTGGCCGAACTGCCGGTCCATCATGTAGATAGGATAGCTGATATAGAATTCGTCGCGCGCGCGAGTGCTTGCGACGTACATCAGGCGCCGTTCTTCCTCGAGTTCCTCAGGCCGCACGCTCATCGGACCGGGAAAGCGGCCGTCGGCGGCCCAGATCAGAAACACCACGCGCCATTCGAGCCCCTTCGCCGAATGAATCGTGCTCAGCGTGACGTAGCCCTCCTCGGGGTCGACGGCGAGAACGTCACCGATGGAATCGCTTGGCGGTTCGAGCGCCATATCAGCGAGCATCGCTTCGAGACTGCGATAGCGTTCGGCCAGGTTCTGGAAATGCTCGATATCGCGTTCGCGCTTTGGGTAGTCGTCCGGATACGCGAGGCGCATGATCGGCAGATAATAGTCGACGACCTCGGCGAGTTGATCCGACGGCCGCCCGTTGCTGGCCCGGACCGCCGCGAGCAGTTTGGCGAGCCGCGCGCAGCCCTGCGCCGCTGCTTGCCCGCGTCCACTGAGCGCCGCCGCGCCGCGGGTTAGCGCTTCCTCTGGCATGGGCTCGGCGATGATCGCCTCGACGAGGCGCTGAGCCCGTTTGCTGCCGACGCCTTCGATCAGCACCAGCGCGCGCATCCACGAGACCGCGTCCGTCGGATTCGCGATCACCCGCAGATGGGCCAGCACGTCCTTGACGTGGGCGGTCTCGATAAACTTGAAGCCGCCGCGCTTGACGAAGGGGATATCGCGCCGTTGCAGCTCTAGTTCCAGGTCGAAGGAATGGAAGCTCGAGCGGAATAGCACGGCGATTTCATTCAGCGCGACGCCATCCTCGCGCAATTCGAGGATACGCTGGGCGACGAAGCGCGACTGCATATGCTCGTCGGCCGCGCGGACCAGAATCGGCCGCAATTCGCCCTGGCGCTGGGTGAAGAGCGCCTTGGTGTACTTCTCACTGGCCCGCGAGATTACTTCGTTGGCGACGTCGAGGATGCCCTGCAGGGAGCGATAATTTTCTTCGAGCTTGATCACGCGCGCGCCGGGGAAAATCGCCGGAAAATCCATGATGTTGCGGAAATTCGCGCCGCGGAAGGCGTAGATCGATTGGGCGTCGTCACCCACCGCCATCACATTCTGATGGGCCGTCGCGAGCAGTCGCACCAGCTCCGCCTGAATCAGGTTGGTATCCTGATATTCGTCGATCATGACGTAGCGGTAGGCGGCGGAGATGCGCCGGCGGACGGCGTCGTCACTGCCCAGCAGCTCGCTCAGGCGAAACAGCAGGTCGTCATAATCGAGCAGGCCGCGCTCGCGTTTGTAGGCGTCGTATTTTTCCGCGATCGTCACGATCGCTTCCGCGTGTTCGAGCAGATGGGGAAAGTCGTTTTCGAGCTCCGCCAGCAGCGCACGATTTTTGTTGCGCGCCATGCTGATCGCTTCCGCGATCGTCCCCTTTTTCGGGAAGCGCCGGTCCTTCGAGCCAAGGTCGAGCTGGGCGCGGAGCAGATTGATGACGTCTTCGACGTCGCCACGATCGAGAATCGTGAAATTCGGCTTCAGGCCGATCACGCCGCCCATCTGGCGCAGGATCTGGTTGGCGAAGGAATGGAAGGTGCCGCCTGCGACCTGACCGCCGCGGTCGCCGATCAACTGCTCGACCCGGCGCAGCATCTCCTGCGCTGCCCGCCGGGTAAAGGTCAACAGGAGTATCGCGCCGGGCGGGACCCCGCTTTCGATCAGCCGCGCGACCCGATAGATGAGCGTGCGCGTCTTGCCGGAGCCGGCCCCGGCGACCACCAGCAGCGGGCCTTCGCGATGGGTTACGGCGGCGAGCTGTTGTGCATTGAGGACCTCGGCGTAACGGATACGGAAGGCGCTTTCGTCGATTTCCGCCCGCGCCGGCCGGTTTCTTAGAACGATAACTTTGTCGGCCACTGCGCGAGGAATTCTAGCACGGCCGCGCTGAAGAGTTATTGCGTCGGCACGACGATCGCGTCGATCTGCTTCACTTCCTTGGCGACGACGGCCTGCGGCAGCGACGCATAGTTCAGCGCACCGGTGTAATTTTGCCCGGTCGACAGCGCCCACCTGAGAAATTTCACGATCGCATCGCCCTTCGTCTTGTCGGTCTGGTTACGGTAGACCAACAGGTAGGTGAACGATGAGATTGGGTAGGCTTGTGCGCCCGGCGCGTCGGTTATCGACACGCGAAAATCATCCGGCATGTTGGCTGCCGCTCCGGCCGCGGCCGCCGTGACACCCTCCAGACTGGCATTAATCCAGTTACCATCGTGATTCTTCACCAGGGCGTAGGGAATATGGTTGGATAGCGCGTAGATCAATTCGACGTAGCCGATTGAACCGGGGGTCTGCTGCACCACGCCGGTCACACCCTCGTTACCCTTGCCGCCGAGTCCGACGGGCCATTTGAGCGACGTTCCCTTGCCGACCTTGGTATGCCATTCGGGACTGACCTTGCCCAGGTAGTCGGCGAAGATGTAGGTGGTGCCGCTGCCGTCGGAGCGATGGGCCACCACGATCGGATCGTCCGGCAAAGTCACGCCGGGGTTCAACGCGGTTATTTCGGGGTCCGACCACTTGACCACTTTCCCCAGGTAGATGTCGGCGATCACCGGTCCCGAGAGTTTTATCTGGGACTTTACGCTCGGCAGATTATACGCCAGCACGACCGCCCCCATGACCGTGGGGAAATGGAACACCGGCGCCGGCATCGCCTGGAGCTGGGCGTCGCTGAGCGGCGCGTCGCTCGCGCCGAAGTTCACCGTGTTGTCCTTCAACGCCTTGATCCCGCCGCCGGAGCCGATCGATTGATAATTGAAGCGGACCGAGGGGTCGACCTTGACGTACTCGTCGAACCATTTCGAATAGATCGGATAGGGGAAGGTCGCCCCCGCGCCATTGATCAGCATCTGGGCGCGAACCGGCTCGCCGCCGATGAGCGCGATCGCCAGCACGAGTGCGAGAACCTGCAGTGTTTTCTTCAAGGGCCTTGAGCTCCTCCAACGCAATCGGTAATTCCGCGTCAGTATTACCTGATCAGGCGCGCGAACGTATCGGTCCACTATTACCACTACGTTAATAGGTGATTGCTCAAAATTGAATTCGGCCGGGCCGGAAAGAGGGTCCGACAAGCACTGGCGTTTTGGCAAGAGCGCGACTATCTGTAGGGGCGATTCGCCGCGGTGGCGATTCCTGGGGTTTCCTGAAGAAGAGATGCGTACCTGGAGGGACAGTGATGAACTTCGGCCTGCTGATGTCGTTTCGCAATTCGTCGCGCAATGAGCTCTCTTATTCCGAGCTATACCGCAAACACGTCGACCTTTGTGTCGAAGCCGAGGAGCTGGGCTTCGACACGATCTGGCTGACCGAGCATCATTTTGTCGACGACGGCTACTCGCCCACGATGATGCCGCTGGCGGCCGCGATCGCGGCGCGCACCAAGAAAATCCGCATCGGCACCTTTGTCCTGCTGATGCCGCTGCATGATCCGTTGCATGTCGCCGAGGACGCGGTCACGGTCGACGCGCTGTCCAACGGCCGCTTCGACCTCGGGCTCGGTCAGGGCTACGTGCCGCGCGAGTTTACCGGGTTCAACATTCCGCGCGAGCAGCGCAGCCGCCGCCTGCGCGAAGGGGTCGAGATCGTCCGGCGGCTGTTCACCGAGGATAACGTCACTTTCGAGGGGAAGTGCTACACGGTCCGCGACGCGACACTCTATCCGAAGCCGACCCAGCAGCCCCATCCGCCGATCTGGATCGGCGCCCGGTCGCGTCCGGCCACCGAACGCGCGGCGCGCAACGGCTATCACCTGGCCGGCACCGGTGAGCATCAGGCGCAGATCTATCGGGACGCCCTGACGGCGGCGGGCCGCAATCCGGCCGACTTCAAGATTGCGCAGTTACGCTTCGGCTATCTCGCGGCCAAGCGCGAAAAAGCCTGGGACGAATGTGAATTCGGGCTGCACTACCTGCTCAAGCGCTATGGCGACTGGATCGCGGAGGCCAACGACGTGCCGGGCGACGAGAGCTTCACGCGGATTCCGCCGGTCGGCGAACTGCGCAAAAGCAACGACGCCGGGATGATCGGTGACGGCTTCATGGTCGGCACGCCCGACGACGCGATCGCGCAAATCGAGTCGATCGAGCGCTACGCGACCCATCTCGCGCTGGGGCTGGCGCTACCGGGAATCGAGCCCAAGAAGATCCGGGCGTCGATGAAATTGTTCGCGGATAAAGTGATTCCGCACTTCAAGCGCAAGAAGAGCGTGCGGAAAAAGGCGGCTTAGGCGTGGGCGGGAATTTCGACTGATTGCCTGAAACGAAGAAAGGGCGCGGCCGGCCGCGCCCTTTCTATCAGAGATAGCTGATACAGAGACTTAGAAACCGCCCGAAAAGCCCGGATTCACGGATCCGGCGCGCGCATCGAGCTTGCTGATAAAGCACGCGTCGGGGTCGCCAACTACGCTGTGCTGCGAATAGAGGCTGTCGGCCTTGCAATTCTTCTGTGCCTGATGCGGTGCGGCATCAGCCAGCAGCGGGCTTAAAACACCGACCAGTGAACGGTCAGCCGAAGGCGCCATCGCGGACGGAGCCGCAGCCGACGCATCAGTCGCCGAGCCGGCCCACGCCGGAGCGTACGACACTGCGAGCAGCAGTCCACCCATCACCGCAGCCGCCAGTTTCGTTGATACCATCATTTTGCTTGCCTCCTCGTACGCGTCGGTCCGTTCCGTCATGGTCACGGCCAATTCGGGTACGTTGGGTACCATTATCCACGATATTCGTACCGATACAAACGTCCGGATTGTCGCCACGGCGACAGAACGGGCTGAATTCGGGCCGCCAAGGTGTGAGAAATCGTTAACTGGCGGATGCCCGAAACGCGCTCAGGAAAACAGGTGAGGAGCCCGACCCGCGTAGGGCGGATTCAGCGAGGGTTCGTCAGGCGGCGAGACCCTCGTTTTCCAGATGATAACGCTGCATCTTGCGATACAGCGTCGAGAGATGGATGCCGAGCAACTGGGCCGCGCGAACCTTGTCGCCTTTGACCTCGTTGAGCACGCGGCGCATGTGATCGCGCTCAAGCTCCTCAAGCGTCATCCCGGTCTGGAAGCCGGTTTCTTCGCCGCCCGCACCGTGCATCTTCTCAGGCAGGTCGTGGCTGTGAATGACGTCGGTCTCGGCCAGAATGGTCGCGCGCTCGACCGTGTTCTCGAGCTCCCGGACATTGCCCGGCCACGCGTAATTCATGATGAGGCGCATCGCGCCCTTCGAGAAGTGCATCGTGGTCCGCGCCAGCGCCTTTTCGTACTTGCGCAGAAAGTGATTGGCGAGCAGCGGGATGTCCTCTTTACGCTCGCGCAGGGCCGGCAGGCGAAGGCCGATGACGTTGACCCGGTAGAGCAGCTCCTCGCGAAAACGGCCTTCGCGAACCTCCTTGTCGAGGTCCTTGTTGGTGGCGCAGAGCACGCGGACGTCGAAACTGACCGGTTCGTTCGAGCCGAGCGGATAGCATTCGCGCTCCTGCAGGGCGCGCAGCAGCTTGACCTGCAAAGGGAGCGGCATGTCGCCGATCTCGTCAAAGAAGATCGTCCCCTTGTCGGCCGCCTTGAGCAGTCCGAGCTTGTCCTGGGTGGCGCCGGTGAACGCGCCGCGTTTGTAGCCGAACAGTTCGCTCTCGAGCAGGTTTTCGGGCAGCGCACCGCAGTTGATCGGGAGGAAGCGTTTGTTGGCGCGCTCCGAGCCGAAATGAATCGCCCGCGCGACCAGCTCCTTGCCGGTCCCGCTTTCACCGGTAATCAGGACGCTCGAATCGGTGCGCGCGACTTTCTGCATCATGCGGAAGACCTGGTTCATCGCGTCGCAACTGCCGATGATACTTTCGAAGCGATACTTCTCGCGCAATTCCCGGCGCAGGAAGCGGTTTTCGTGGAAGAGCGCCTTTTGCGCGAGCGCGTTGCGCACGACCGCTTTCAAATGATCGTTGGCAAAGGGCTTGGTGATGTAATCGTAGGCGCCCTTGCGCAGCGCCTCGACGGCGCTCTCCACGCTGGCGTAGGCGGTGACGATGATGCCCATCAGCTCGGGGTCGCGATCACGCATCTTGCCGAGCAGGTCGAGGCCGCTGCCGCCGCCGCCCAGATTGAGGTCGAGAATCGCCAGGTCGACCTTCTCGCGCTCGAAGACTTCGATCGCCTGCGCGGCCGCCCCGGCCTCGAGGATCTCGTAGCCCTCGCTGCGCAGGAGCTGCACGATAATCGAGCGCATCAGCTGCTCGTCCTCGACGACCATGATGCGATAGGGGCCGCGTTCCTCGCGCGGCCATTCGGCGCTGCCGTCAGTCGGCGCCGCGCTCACTGGATGCTCGCTGCCGCCGTCGGCAGGCAAATCGAGACCGCCGTGCCGGAACCTTCACGGCTTTCCACCTTGATCGTGCCGTGGTTGGTCAAGACGATGCTCTGGCAGAGGGAAAGGCCCATGCCGACGCCCGCGCCCGCCGGTTTGGTCGTGAAAAACGGATCGAAGACCCGCTCGAGGTTTTCGGCGGGGATGCCGCAACCGCTATCCGCGATCTTCATCTTTACGCGCGCTTCGCCGGAAGGGCCGCGTTGGTTGGCGGTGACCACCTGAATCGTCCCGCCCCGATGCTGGATGGCGTCGGCGGCATTGAACAGGACGTTGAGAATGACCTGCTGGATCCCGTTATGGTCGGCGTAGGCCGGCGCCAGGTCGGGCGCCAGTGCGGGTTCGACCACCACGCCGTCGAAGCGGCGGTTATAGGTGACCAGCCGCAGCGTCTCCCGGATCATGTCGTTCAAGTCGAGGGCGCGGCGTTCCAGCGGCGCCGGGCGACCGAAGTTGACCAGATCCTTCACCGTCGTCGCGATCCGCGTGATCTGGGCGAGAATGGTACTTAGCATCGAGGCGCGCTCCGGGTCGCTTTCACCGGACAGGAGCGATTGCACCAGCGAGGAGATCGAGGCGAGCGGATTATTGACCTCGTGCGCGACACCGCTCGCGAAGGTTCCGGCCGCCGCCAGGCGCTCAGCTTTGACCAGTTCGTCGAGCATCTCGTGCCGTTGCGTCACGTCGCGCAAGATCATCTGGATAAACTGACGGCTGCCCGACGAAATCAACGCCGAATGCACGTCGAAGAAACGCCCGCTGATGGGTAAATCCAGCACGCGATCGGAACCGACGGCGATAACCTGCTCGACGTGCTCGCGGACCCCGGGCTGCATCTCGGGCGGCGACAGTTCAGCCAGGCGCGCGCCGATCAGCTCCTTTTCGCGTTCGTCCGGCAGGAGGTTGTGCAGTTCGAAGGCGGCGGCGTTGGCGCCCAATATCACCAGCGACTCGGGGTCGATTTCGTACATCGGATCGGGCGCGTGATCGATGGAGTTGCGGTACTTCTCCTCGGAAGCCTTGAGCGCCCGCTCGCGCGACTCGATATAGAACTGCGCGACCATCAGGCGGCGCTCGTCAATCGCGGCGACCACCGCGTCGCGCACCAGTTCCATCCGCCGACCCTTCAAATTGGTCTTGATATGCTCGAGAATGACCTGCTTCAAAGCTATATGGAAAACGTTGAACTCGGAGGGTTTGGCCTTGGCCAGCATGCCTTCCTGACAATGGCGCCGCAGGTGGACATAGGTGCGCAAGTCGGCCGGATCGCGCAGATGGGCGATGAACCGGACCAGGGCATTCGCCATCCCGGGCCGTGGGACCTCACCTTCGATCGCGCGTCCGATCGAAACGCACCATTCCTCGTTAATCTGATCGAAGTTCCGCTCGACGAGACGCGCCGCGTTGGCCCGCGCCGTCATACTGACGTCGCCACCATCGTAGGCTGGACCAAAGAGGAGCGCGAGCATCTTCTCGATCGCGCCGAGTTGATTGCGGATGGCCTCGAGCTCTTCGGGTTGCGCCTCGATCGGCGTGTCGGTCGCCTCATGGCCTGCCGGTTCGCAACGCCGCCGGGCGGCTCGGAAATGCCGGGCGATGGCCGGCAGTGGTCCATTACAGTTATCCATGTCGGATTGCGCTCGACTTGATTTGCGAATCATGACTGAATCCCGCCTCGGCCCGCCGATTCTCAGGTCGAATCGGTAATTCATCTTTTTGCATTATGCAACAAATCACTGAGTTAAATCTAACGCAAGATGCAAAAATCGCAACATCAAGTTTTTGCTCGCGGGCGCCCGTCGCAAATCGTCAAGCGGGTAACCCAATACGTCATGACAGGTCGGCGACAACCCTGCCGATCATCGTTAACTTGCTGAAAACAAAAGGAGTTTGCAGATGGCACGGCTTTGGCTCAAGGCCTTGACGTGACTCCTGCAAAGACCAGCGCCAAGGTTACTCCCCACGGTAAGTTTTTCCGCCGCTTCGGGCAGAAGTTTTTCTTCAAGGCGATGCGCTTCGCGCAGCCGGGCGATTCCTTTGATTTGACGCGGAAGCTTGCTCTTCGGCAACGGTTCGAGGAGCTCAGCCGTGGTCATACCACCGGCTTGATTCTCGCCGAGTATCAGGCCGAGGCCCTGCTGGGGATCGCCGCGCAGGCCGGGCTGCAAGTGATGGTCGAACTGCCTGTCACGGTCGGCGAAGTGTCCTCCGACCGCGGACTGCGCGATCGAGTTGCGCGGATCGTCAAATCGGTTGAGCTATGGCGCGGCGAGCCGGCCCTTGCGGGTTACCTGATCGATTGCCCGATTGATCCCGTCACTTTGCGTCATCGGGGGCTGCGGCAAGTCCAGAATCGTCTCGGCAAGGTGATCCAGGCGATTCGCGGGAGCGACGCCGCTTGCCTCGTCGCGCTGAAGCATCGTCCGGCTACGGTCGGTCTGGCGCTGCTGGATGAAGACCTGATTTACGCCGACATGCCCGCGCTGGCGCCCGCCGAACTGCGGGCGTACGTGGTGCGGCTGCACAATCTCGCCGAGGCACGACCGGTCGTGCTCGAGTTCGGCGAGGGGCTCCCCGGGCGGGATGAGGTGGTGGCCTGTGCCTTCGGCCTTGGGGCGGCGGGCGTGGTCGCACCGGCGATGCCGCCAGCAGCGTCGCCCGGGTCGCTGGGCATGCGGGTGCTGAGCGCCGGGGAGCTTCTTCCCTTCGTGACCCTCAACGGCTCGTGTCCGCCGCAACCGGTCGCAACCCCGATGGTCTCGGTGGTGATCTGCGCGTATAACGCCGAGCGCACGATGCGCGACTGTCTGGAATCGCTGCGCAAGCTCGACTACCCGAATTACGAGGTTGTCATCGTCGACGATGGCTCGCGGGATAGCACTGCGCAGATTTCCGCTGATTTCCCCGAGTTCCGCCTGATTCGCCAGCCGAACAAGGGGCTGAGTGTCGCCCGCAACGTCGGGGCGCATGCGGCCAATGGCGAAATCGTCGCTTACACCGATTCCGACTGTGTGGTCGATCCGCATTGGCTTACCTTGATGGTCCGCGCGATGGCCGAAAACGCTTTCGACGGATGCGGCGGACCCAACTACGCCCCGCACGAAACGGGCTGGGTCGAGGGTTGCGTCGCGGCATCGCCGGGCGCGCCCTGTCACGTCCTGGTCGGGGACGACCGCGCGGAGCATCTGGCCGGTTGCAACATGATTTTTCGCAAAGCCGCGCTGCTCGAGCTGGGCGGCTTCGACCCGCAATTCACAGCGGCCGGCGACGACGTCGATATCTGCTGGCGGATGCTTGACGCCGGCTTCACGCTGGGCTTCTGCCCGTCAGCCTTTGTGTGGCATTTCCGCCGCAATACGGTGAAGGCCTACTACGGCCAGCAGCGCGGCTATGGCAAGGCGGAAGCGATGCTTTTCCCGAAGTATCCGGAACGCTTCAACGCGTTGGGCCAGATTCGCTGGCGCGGGACGATCCCCGGCATCGCGCGGACGTATCCGGGCGGAGCGCTGAATCGGGTCGGCTGGACGCATCGCACTGACGAGCTGCAGGCGGTGGCGGACGCCCCGCTCAGTGTCGCCAAAGTCCTGCCGTTGACCGCCGAGTGGAATGCGGGATGCGTGGTCGCGTTGGCACTGTCGCTCGGTAGCGGAATAACGATCCTGCCGGCGCTTGCGATGCTCGCGCTAGGCCCCGTCTGGGCGCTCTACTACGCTTGGCAGGCGCCGCTCGAAAAATGCCATAACGGCTTCGTGGCGCGGATGCTGATCGCGTGGCTCGCTTATACCGGCCCGATCTCGCGCACGATCGCGCGCTATCGCTATCGCCGGAACAATCGCGGGAGTGGCCAGCTCGAGACCGCGGCGCGGCAGCGGCCGACACTCGATTGGCATAACCGCAGCATTCGCCTCGCCTACTGGAGTGAGTCATGGATTCCGCGCGACGGCCTGCTCGAACGGATCGCGCGCCATCATGCGGTAGTCGGCCGTCCGACAACGGTTGAGCAGGGCTGGCGGGACGCGGATCTCGCGCTCGAGCCGGGTGCGCTGACCCGGGTCGAAATCAAGACGGCCGACGAGGAGCATAGTGGCGGCCGGCTGAAGAATCATGTCGCGATTCGCGCGCGGCTCGCGGGATTGACGCGGGCCGGTCTGGCGCTCAGTGTTGGTGCGGCTGCGGGCGCCGCGATCCTCGGTGACGGTGCTGCCGCCGCAGCCTTTGGCATTGTCGCTGCGGGCCTGATGGTTTGTGCGGCGAGTGAAGTGCTCGAGACCGTCCGGCGGGCCTATAGGGTGGTCGAACAATCCGCGAGCGAACTTGGCCTGGTCCCGCTCGGGATTCCGACCCGCGCCGCGCGGCGCGCCGTCCAGCCCCAGCCGACCCCGGTCAAGGCCCCGGACGCGTCACTGAGCAGCGCCAACGAACCCGCGATGAACTCCTGACATCTATGTTGCGTTAGCGCGTCCACGCGAGCCATTTCGCGAAGAGGTGCTTCACGAATGGGGTCAGGCGCGTGCGATTGTAGGCATCACCGAGTTTCCTGATCGCCTCGGCTTGCGTCGGATACGGATGGATCACTTCCGCGAGTGCGCCCAGTCCGATCTGGTGAGCGATCGCGATAGTCAGCTCGGAAATAATCTCACTGGCGTGACGCGCGACGATCGTCGCCCCCAGGATGCGATCGCTCCCCTCCGCCACATGCACCTTGACCAGCCCCGCGGTCGCGCCGTCGAGCACCGCGCGATCCACCTCGGCAAGCTCCTGCACGAAAGTACGGAGCCTAAGGCCACGCTCGGCCGCCTGGGCCGGATCGATTCCCACGTGCGCGATTTCGGGATCGGTATAGACGCAACTCGGGATCGTCAGTGCGCTGACCCGCGCCCGCCCATGGAAGAGGGCGTTGCGGAGGACAATCCGCGCCATCGCGTCCGCCATATGCGTGAAGCGCATCGGCGTGCAGACATCGCCGGCCGCATAGACGCGCTTATTGGTCGTGCGCAGATAATCGTCCACCCTGACGCCGTTCCGATCGTGTGCGACCCCCGCTACTTCCAGTCCGAGATCAGCGATATTCGCGGCCCGCCCGACACCCAGGATCAGCTCGTCGACGGCCAGTTCGTGGCTCGCGCCGGCGTGCTCGAAATGGACGACTTTCGCGTGATCACGCCGCTCAACCCGGACGATGGTGGCGCCGGTCAGAAGACGCACGCCCTCGCTCGCCAGCACCAGCGCGACTCGGGCGGCAGCGTCGGGCTCTTCGTGGATCAGGATGCGCGGCGCGACTTCCAGGACGGCCACTTCGGCGCCAAAGCGGCGCAACGCCTGCGCCAGCTCACAGCCCACCGGGCCGGCGCCGATTACGGCTATCCGCGGCGGCATCGCTGTGAGCGCAAAGACGGTCTCGTTGGTCAGATGGCCGGCCTCCGCGAGCCCCGGGATCGGGAGCGCCACCGCGCGTCCTCCCGTCGCGATTACGGCGCGGTTGAAGCGGACGGTTTGATCCCCGACGGCGACCGTATCCATCCCCGTGAAGCGGCCCTCGCCGTGAAAAACGTCGACCCCGAGGGCGGTCAAGCGCGCGGCCGAGTCGTTGCCGCTCAAGTCGGCGCGCAAGCGGCGCATCCGCTCCATCACGGCGGCGAAATCGACGGCGACGTCGGCTGGCGGCGCCGCACTGATTCCCATGCGCGACGCGTCGTAGCGGGCGGCGGCGGCCCGAGCGGCGGCGAGCAAGGCCTTGGATGGTACACAGCCGTAGTTGAGGCAGTCCCCGCCCATCAGACGGCGTTCGATCAGCGCGACCTTCGCGCCGAGACCGGCCGCGCCCGCCGCGGCGACCAGTCCCGCCGTGCCGGCCCCGATCACGACCAGATTGTAGCGTGACGTTGCCGTCGGCTGCGGATACCGCCCCGGATCGACGTTCGCGAGCAGCCGCTCGTTGTGCGGGTCGTTCGGATCAAGCTGGATCGGCGCCGGACTCAATGCCACGGGGGTCTCTCCTGGCAGGCGGTTGGCTGGCGAACCCCGAGGTCCGCGAAGTATTATAGACCGGAGTGGAAACCATGCCCGTTCATGAGCATCATCAGCACGCCGGCGCCCGGAAGCGTCTCAAGGTTGTCGTGATCACGGCCAGCGACACGCGGACCCCGGTGGACGACGAGAGCGGGCGGATCATCCGCGAGCTGCTCGAGAATGCCGGCCACGTCGTCACCCATTATGCGATAGTTCCGGACGATCCCGAACGTATCCGTGCGCTTGTGATCGAGCATGTAGCCCATGACGACGCGGTTATAATCAACGGCGGGACCGGGATTGCGGTGCGCGACTCGACGATCGAGGCGGTCCGGCCCCTGCTCAATAAGGAGCTGGAGGGTTTTGGCGAATTGTTCCGGATGCTCTCGTATCAGGAAATCGGTTCCGCCGCGTTCCTCAGCCGGGCGCTGGCCGGCACGGTGCACGGCCGGATCGTGGTCGCCCTCCCGGGTTCGCCGGCCGCTTGCAAACTCGCGATGGAGAAACTGCTGCTGCCCGAACTCGGTCACATGGCTCATCTGCTCAAGTTATAAGTGACCACGAATTATGAACCAGTGAACAAGCTTACTTTGAAACTCTTCGCCACCTTGCGTGAGCGTGCGCGGGTCGCCGAACTTTCCCGGGAGTTTCCCCCCGGCACGACCGTCGGTGAAATCTGGGAGCGCCTGCTCGGCGAATTTCCCGCGCTGGGGGGTCATCATGACGGCGTGGGCTTCGCGGTCAATCACGAATACGTCAAGGAAGATTATCGTCCCGCGGACCACGACGAGGTCGCGTTCATTCCGCCGGTGAGCGGAGGCGCCGACGCCTCGTGGGTTGGCCCGATCACGATCGGACCCGAGCCGATCAACGTTACGGCGCTCGAACGCGCGGTCGCCCATCCGGCCGCCGGGGCGATCGTGACCTTCACCGGCACCACGCGCGAGGACAACGTCGGGCGCCGCGTGATCCGGCTGGAATACGAGGCCTATGAACCGATGGCGTTGCTGGAGATGCGGAAGCTCGCGCATACGGCGGGCGAGCGGTGGAAAATCGTGCGCGTCGCGATTCAGCATCGGGTCGGCCCCGTCGCGATCGGCGAGACCTCGGTGGCGATCGCGGTCGCCGCGGCCCATCGCGCCGAGGCGTTCGAGGCCTGCCGGTTTGCGATCGATCGCTTGAAAGAGATCGTTCCGATCTGGAAGAAGGAATATTTCGAGGGCGGCGAGATCTGGGTGGGATGCCAGACCTCTCATCCGCCCGAACTGCATCACCGCCACTAGAGATGGTGACATTGACCGAGCGGCCAGTATCGGCTATCAAAGCGACCAAGCATGCTTCCCGAACAATCGCAAATTGAAAAGATAATCCTGGCCGAGCCGCGCGGCTTCTGCGCCGGCGTCGATCGCGCGGTCGAGGGGGTGCGCGGCGCGCTGCGCGATTACGGCCGTCCGCTCTACGTGCGCCATCAGATCGTGCATAACCGCTTCGTGCTGGAGGCGCTCGAACGCGAAGGGGCGATCTTCGTCGACAATCTGGACGCCGTCCCCGAGGGTCAGCGCGTCATCTTCAGTGCTCACGGCGTCGCGCCCAGCGAGTGGGATCACGCGCGCGCACGCAGGCTCCGCGTAATCGACGCGACCTGTCCGCTCGTCACCAAGGTCCATACCGAAGTTGAAAAGTATGCGGCCGACGAGCAGGGCGTCATTCTGATCGGTCACGCCGGTCACGAAGAAGTCAACGGCACGCTCGGCGTAGCGCCCGGCAAAATCATGCTGGTCGGCACGGTCGAGGAGGTCGCCACGATTACGCCGCCCGATCCGACCCGGGTCGCGGCAGTGACGCAGACGACGCTCAGCGTCGACGATACGCGCGAGATCATGGAGGCGCTCAAGCAGCGCTTCCCGGCGCTCGCGACGCCGAAGACCGACGATATCTGCTACGCGACCCAGAACCGGCAGAACGCGGTGAAGGAGCTGGTCGACATCACCGACGCGATTCTGGTGGTCGGCTCGAAGTCGAGCTCGAACGCGAATCGGATGGTTGAAGTGGCCAAGATGCGCGGGGCGCGCGCGTTTCTGGTCGATTCGATAGCGGACGTCGAGCCCGCGATGATCGAGGGCGTCCGCGCCCTGGGACTGACCGCGAGCGCGTCGTCGCCGGAGTGGCTGGTCGAGGAGATCATCGGGGCTTTTGCCGAGCGCGGGGCGACGGTCGAACTGATGAAGCTCAAGGAGGAGCGGATTCGCTTTCCGCTTCCGCGGCCCGCCGACGATCCCTGAGCCCCGGAGCCGCGGTTGCACAAAGATGACCAACCCGGAGTCACGTTGTGTGCGCCAATCTGAAGGCGGAGCGTCAGCGAGCATGGGGTGCGGCGGAGTCCGCGACGCGCGGTTAAAATGAAGTGACGCGCGCTTATATCGCGGTCGAAGGTCCGATAGGGGTCGGCAAAACCAGCCTCGCCCGCCTGCTTGCAGCGGAGTTCAATGGACGGCTGGTGCTCGAGGAGGTCGAGGAGAACCCGTTTCTCGCGCGCTTTTACGAAGATGCGGACAAGTACGCACTCCCGGTCCAGCTCTACTTTCTCTTGACGCGCTATAATCAGCAGCGCACGCTCTCCCAGCAGGATCTCTTCACGCAAACCACGGTCTCGGATTATCTCTTCGCCAAGGATCGGATCTTCGCGGCGGAGAATCTGGCGCCCGACGAACTGGCGCTCTACGACAACGTTTATCGCCTGCTCGACGAGCGGATGGTGAAGCCGGATCTGGTGGTCTTCATGTCGGCGCGGATCGACGTGCTGGCCGAACGGTTGCGCAAGCGTAATCGCGATTTCGAGCGCGATATCAGCCTGGAATACCTTGAACGGATCTCGGCGGCGTACCGGGATTTTTTCTTCTACTACGACGAGGCCCCGCTGCTGGTGGTCGAGACGTCCGCGATCGATTTTGTCGCCGATTCGAGCGATCTGCGCGATCTGATCCGCGAGATCGAGCGCGCCGGCCAAGGCACGCAGCATTTCGTCCCGCGCAAAGGCTGATTGCGGGTTGATGAGAGGATGGAACTTGGCACTCCGGAAAAAATCAGCCTCATTCTTTCAGCGCTTCCCATGCCGCTTCGACTTGCATGATCGCTTTTTGAGTCGAAGGATCTTCCGGCGACCATCGGAGACGCGGGACCCGCAGAGCTTCAACAAGTTCCTTAAGGATTGCCACAAAGCTCTGGTAGGAAGCTGCCAGGTCCGGATGCGTCAGGGGGGTCTTTTGCAGCAGATCCCATTGTACAAAGCCAGCCATCGAAGCCTCCGCTCTAAGACGTGTCAGGTTCTCGAGGGCGGCTGAAGCGAGGTATTTCGTCCTCGTGTCTTTGATCCTGACGAGTTCGATCAAGTTGCGCAGTAATTCATGGACCGTTGTTGGGCTCTGGCGACTGACGTTTTGCGTACCGGTTGACATACCTATCTCCCGTTATCAGTAACCGTTTTGGCGGCGGAAGCCAGATTCTTCTCCGTCAATTCATTGTACCGCTTATCGACTTCCTGGGTCAGTAGTCTGGCTCCGCCTACACCGGAGAGAAGCGCACCAGCAAGACTCGCGAGAGTGAGGTGCAAATTTACCGGCTGTGCGGCGTCGATTTCCACCGCGCCGAGTGGGCTGTAAAGACCCGCCAGAACGATCGCGGTTATACCCCCAGTCACCACGTTGCCGAAGAAACCAAGCCGCAAGATTCGATGCCCGCCGGGGTTTCGATCAATACCGGGAAGCGTGAGGCCTTGCTCGGTTAAAAGCGCGTTGAAAAAGCCGCCAACCATACCGAAGCCGACGATGAGCCCAACCGCATATAAAGTTCTCATGGGTGGTCTATAGGCGAACTTCAACCGCTGCGGCGGGCGAACTCATGCTCGATCTGATTCGCGAGGCGGAAGTCCTTCGCGGTTACGCCTCCCTCGCTATGCGTCGAGCAGGTGAAGGTCACGCGCGTGTAGTTGACGAAGATATCAGGATGATGGTCGGCGGCCTCAGCCAGCTCGGCGACACGATCGATAAAGCGGATACCGTCCATGAACTCCTTGAAGCGGTAGAGCTTACGGATACTGTTATCCCGGTATTCCCACCCTTCGAGGGCTTTGAGCGGTTCGGCGATTTGGTCGGGACTGAGCTTGGCCATAAAACGCGACTCCTACGGCAGCTTGTCGGCGGTGTGACTCTTATACTAGACCAGAACCCATGGCGAACAAGTACGTTACCGACGAAGTCCGGAAACAGATCGGCAAGACCGCCGAGGCGCGCACCTACGAGGTCGAGCGCGGCGCGATTCGCCGCTTCGCCGACGCGGTCGGCGATCCGAATCCGCTGTTCAATAATGAGGTCGAGGCCCGCCGCAGCCGCTTTGGCGGGATTATCGCGCCGCCCACATTCTACCGCTCGATGATGGCGGCGTTCCCCGAGGTCAAGCTCGAGATGCCGGGGAATCGCGGCCTCGATGGCGGTTCGGACTGGGAGTTCTTCGAACCGGTCCGTTCGGGCGATCGCATCACGGTGCAGACCAAAATCGCCGACATTCGCGAAAGTGACGGGCGGCTTGGTACGATGGTCTTCACGACGATCGAAACGTCCTACACGAATCAGCACGGGCAGTTGTGCGCGCTGCAGCGCGCCACCGGAATCCGCTACTGAGCGGCCTCGCGCGGGAGTATCTATGGCAGGCAAACAGATTTATTTTGAGGACGTCGCGGAAGGCACGCCGATCGGCCCGCTCGAGAAGGAGCCGACCACGCAGCAGCTCGTCAAATACGCGGGCGCGTCCGGCGATTTCTACCAGATCCATTACGACAAGGATTTCGCGCTCAAGAATAATCTGCCGGGCGTGATTCTGCACGGCGCCCTCAAGAACGCCTTTCTCGGCCAGTTGATGACCGATTTCGCCGGCGACCTCGGCTGGTTGCGCAAGCTCTCCGTGCAGTATCGCGGGATGGATCAGCCCGGCACGAAGGTTGTCTGCAAGGGCCGCGTAACGAAGAAGTATACCGACGGCGGGAATCACCTGGTCGATTGTGAGATCTGGCTCGAGAACGCCAAAGGCGAGAAGACCACGCCCGGTAGCGCGACCGTGATTTTGCCCTCGCGCAACTGAGGGCGACGCTCGCGGCCTGAGGACAAAGATGACGCGGCGCGAATTCGGTCCGGGCAGCTTCGAGGCGGCGGACCTGCGAGCGGGCCGCGTCGAGCCGAATTACGAAAAGGTGCTGACGCGCCTGCTGGCCGCGCACGCGCTCGCCGAGAAACTTACCGCCGAGGGCTACGCGCGGGCGCAAGGGTTTTGCGCCGACCCGGCGCTGCAACGCGTTATCGGCAAAAATCTGGGCGAGGAACGCAAACATGCGGGGCTGATCTACGCCGCGCTGGCGGAGTTGGGCGTGACCGAGGCGCGCGCCGATCGCTCGCTGATCAGCGCCCTCAAGGCGCCCTCGTTCGCCGCGCCGCGCCACTTCGCCGAGGAGGCGCGCGACGAGCTCGACCTCGTGATGGCGAGCGTCAGTCTCGACATGACCGGGCTCATCATGATCGGCGTCAACTACAAGGAGTCGAGTTACGCGCCGCATGCGCGCGCGGCCGAGATTATCCTGGCCGAGGAAGAGGAGCATGAGCTGTTTGCGGCGGGCGAACTGCGCGATGCCGCCGAGCACTTCGGCGCGGAGCGGGTCAACGCGGCGCTGCGCGAGTGGTTGCCGCGGGCGGTCAATTTCTTCGGACCACCCGGCAGCGGCTTTACTTATGACTGCATGCGTTTTGGCTTGAAGACCCGCGACAACGGCGAGCTCGCGGAGCTCTACCTTTCGCTGCTGGAGCGGCGCTTGCGTCAGGCCGGGCTCGAACTGCCCGCGCTGACGACTGACTATCCGCATCAGCTTTTAGCACTAGCGGAGTGAGGCTTCGCGAACGGAGCGAGCAGGCGAGTCTGCGAGCTGCGTCAAAATCTGAAGTTAGTGAACTGCGTAAAGGTAAAGAGCGGCCGGTAGGTCGTTTCTTCGATGCGGCTCTGATTGCCGCGCCGGTCAGGGAGGATTGCCGATGTCATCCAATGGAAAAACCAAATCCCAGCAGATTCATGAACGCCTCGGCCATCCGGTGATCGATTCCGACGGCCATTGGCGCGAGTTCGAGCCGATCGCGCTCGACTATCTCAAGGAAACCGCCGGCGCCAAGGCGGTCGAGCGCTGGACCTCGCGCCTGCGGGCGCTGGGCGAAGGTGATTTTGCCCGCATGACCCGGGAGCAGCGGCTCGAACGCCGCGCCAGCCAGCCCGCCTGGTGGGGGATGCCGGTCAAGAATACGCTCGACATGGCGACCTCGTTTATCCCACGCCTGATGCATAATCGGCTGGAGTCGATGGGGCTCGATTTCGCCGTCCTCTATCCGACTCATTGCCAGTTGTTCGCGCCGTATATCGGTGACGAGGAGTTGCGTAAGGCCGGCTGTCACGCTTTCAACCAGTATGCCGCCGACACCTGGGCGGAATATTCCGATCGCCTGACGCCGATCGGCGCGATCCCGATGCATACGCCGGAGGAGGCGATCGGCGAGCTCGAACATTGCAAAGCGATCGGTCTCAAGGCCGTTGCGCTCGGCAGCCTGATCCGGCGCTCGATTCCCGAGGCGGAGCGTCAGGGGGTCAGCCGCCGCTACGCCTGCTGGCTCGACGTGCTCGGTATCGACAGCATCTACGATTACGATCCGGTCTGGCGCAAGTGCGAGGAGTTGGGCTATCCGGTGACGTTCCATTCGGCCGCCTCCAATTTCGGCCTGCGCAATTCGATCAGCAACTTCGTCTACAACCATATCGGCCATTTCGGCGAAGCCGGCGACGCGGTCTGCAAGGCGCTGGTTATCGGCGGCGTGACGCGCCGCTTCCCGCGCCTCAGGTTCGCGTTTCTCGAAGGCGGGGTGGCCTGGGGATGCAGCCTGCTGGCCGCGCTCGTCGGGCATTGGGAGAAGCGCAACGGTCAGGCGATCAAGGACCTCGATCCGGCCGCGGTCGATCGAGCGCGGCTGATGGAGCTGTTCAAGCAGTACGGCGACGACAAAATGACGAGCCGCTTCGCCGAGTTCGATCAGATGATGCTCAAGGGCGGGATGGGCCGGACCGCGCCGGATGAAATCGACGATTTTGCCGCCGCGAAAATCGTCCGCAAAACCGATATCCGCGATCTCTTTGTGCCCAAGTTCTTTTTCGGCTGCGAATCCGACGATCCCACCGTCACCTATGCCTTCGCCAAGGCGAATCCGTTCGGCGCCAAGCTCGGCGCCGTGCTCAGTTCGGATATCAGCCACTTCGACGTACCCGACATGACCGAGGTGCTCGAGGAAGCCTGGGAACTGGTCGAGGAGAAAGGCCTGTCGGAGGAGGACTTTCACGCTTTCAGCTTCGGCAACGGGGTCAAGCTGTGGGCGAGTCTCAATCCGGATTTCTTCAAGGGTACGGTCGTCGAGCGGGAGGCCCGGCAATTTCTCGACCGGAATCCGCCAGCGGTCGAGTCCGCAGCGGCTTCCTGAAGCCTTGCTAGACGCCGCCTCCTAAATGTTACCCTCGCGCCGGGGGGCGGCCGGGTTCGCGAGGCGCGGCCGAATCAGGGCTGCCGCGCGATAGGTCCCGGATTCCGGGATTCCTCGCGCGCCAGACAAAGCAGACGCGCGGGAATGACAGCATAGAGACACCATATTAAAGGATGGAGTCGACGTGACGATGCGAACGATTCTGCATTTCGTGCCGTATGCCAGCGCCGAGATGCTGCGCAAGTCGCTGCAGCTCAGGGCCGACGCGCTGGTGCTGGATCTCGAGGATTCCGTCACGCCCGATAATAAAGACGCCGCGCGCGTGACCGTCACCGAATGGCTGAAGACGGTCGATTTCGGTGGGCGCGAGCGGATCGTCAGAATCAACGCGCTGGATACTGCGTGGGGCGCCGCCGACGTGGCCGCGACGGTTACCGGGAGGCCCGACGGCTACCTGGTGCCGAAGGCCGGCGACCTTGGCGAATTGCGCGCGCTGGACGCCGAGCTCACGCGGCTCGAACAGCTTCACGGCTTGCCGGCCGGCGGGGTCAAGCTTCTCCCGATTATCGAGACGCCCAAGGGCGTTCTGAATGTGCGGGATATCGCGCTATGCCCACGCGTCGTCGCGATCTGCGGCGGACGCGGCGGGCTCGACATGGCGGCGGCGCTCGGCGCCTGGCGGGTCCGCGATGATCACGGCGACCTGCTCGAAATTTTCCGGCTGACCGGAATGCTCAGTATCCTCGCCGCTACCGCCGCGGGTGTCCAGCCGATCGATTCCGTGCTGCTGCTTGGCGATTTACCGCGGATGAATCGCGAATGCCGTGAAAGCGCCGAGCAGGGCTGCACCGGCTGGATCACGATCCATCCTAGTCAGATCGATGTCGTGCATGCGGCCTGCTTTCCGACGGCCGAGGAGATCGCCGAAAACCGCGAACTGGTCGAGGCGTTCGAGACTAATCGCAAGCTCGGCAAGTGGGCCTTCCGCTTCAAGGGGCAGATGGTCGACGTACCGAATCTCAAGCGGGCGCAGGCGATCCTCGCGCGCGCCGAGGTCAAAGCCAAACTCGATCGCAAATGGTCGGGCGGCTGATTGGCAGGCCCTTGAGAAAGTCCCCGCAGTCTACCTGAGACGCAGTTAATGTGGTCTTTCGCCGCAAATCGCGCACTCTGAAAAGAACGGGATTCTTCGCTGCGCGGCGTTTCTATTTCGCGGCTCGCGGGCTCGCCGCTCGTTGATAGCTACGCTCAGAATGACAAAAGGTGCTTTTTCAGCACAAAAAGTAGCATTGTCATTCTGAGCGTAGGCTGCCGAAGCGAAGAATCCCAAATCCGGATCTTAACCGCAGCTGCTCGTAGACTGGCCCGCCTGCTCGCTCCACTAGCGTCAGCGCAACGAGTATTTCCGCATCTTCTGTTGGAGTGCCACGCGCGAGATATTGAGGGCGAGCGCGGTATGCGACACGTTGCCCTTGTGCTGCGCCAGCGCATGGCCGAGATAGGTTCTTTCCCAAGCCTCGTGCGCGGCGCGCAGAGCGCGTGGCCGGAATAACGCTGCACTCTCCGAAGCTGCGGCGCCGGGTGTCGCCGCGGGGCTGATGCCGGCCGCACTCAGGACTGCCTCACCACCATTGCCCGCAACCGCGGCGACGGGGGTTTGCGCGAGCAGCAGCTCGCGCGAAAAGTGGCGGGGCGCCAGCGCGTCGCCGTCAGCCGCCATCCCGACCGCTTGCTCGATCTCGTTCTGCAACTGACGGACGTTGCCAGGCCATTCGGCGTTCTCGAGCAGGGCCAGAGCTTCGGGACTAAATCCCGCGATCTTTTTCTTGTGACTGCGCGCCGCCCCCTCGACGAACCGCGCCGCCATCAGCGGAACGTCCTCGCGCCGCTCGCGCAGGGGCGGAATCCGGATGATGAAGGCGGTCAGGCGATAGTAGAGGTCGCGCCGAAACGCGCGCGCCGCGATATCGGCCTCGAGGTCGCGATTGGTCGCGGATATGATCCGCACGTCAACCTTATGCGAGCGCGTGTCGCCGACCGGCTTGACCTCCCCCTCCTGCAGCACGCGGAGCAGCTTGGCCTGCATCTGAATCGGCATCTCGCCGATCTCGTCGAGAAAAAGCACCCCGCCGGAAGCCGCCCGGAACAACCCGAGCTGATCGTCCATCGCACCGCTGAACGCGCCCCGCCGATGGCCGAACAGCTCGCTTTCGAGCAACCCCTCGGGCACCGCCGCGCAATTGATCGCGACGAAGGGCTGTGCGGCACGCGCGCTAATCCGATGGACGGCGCGGGCGACGAGCTCCTTGCCGGTGCCCGTCTCGCCCTGAATCAGCAGGCTCTTGACCGAGGCCGCCGCCGCCTCGGCCCGCCGGAACACGTCGGTCATCGCGGGGCTGACCGCGATGATCTCCGCGAAACGATCGTTGCGCGCCAGCTCCCGGCGCAAGGCGCCAACTTCGACCCGCAGCCGATTCTCGGACTCCTTGATGCGCTTGAAACGGGTCGCGTTCTCGAGCGCGACCGCCACGCTGCCTGCCAGTAATTTGAGCAGGGCGAGCTCGTCGCCGGTAAACTGGGGCGCGCCGATCCGCCGGACCGCCTCGATCACGCCGAGCCGGGACTCGCCGGTAATCAGCGGCGCCGCGAGGAGCGATCCGGTGGTCGTGCCGGTCTTGCTGTCGACGGCGGAATAAAAGCGCCGGTCGTGCTGCGCGTCGGCGATTAGTTCCGCCTGACCGCTCTGCAGGACTGCTCCGGCCACACCGTGGTCGGCCGGAATCCGAACCTTGGCGAGCCGTCGCGCCGCTTCGGGGTCGCCCTCCGCGACGTAAGGGAAGTAGAGTTCGTTGCTGTCCGCGTCGAGCAATAGAATCGAGACGCCTTCCGCCCCCACCAGCTCCCGGCATCGCTGCAGGGCAAATGGAATGAGTTCGTCCAGATCCAGCCGCTGCGCGAACGCATTGGCCAGTTCATAAATGAGCGCAAATCTGTGGCTATCATCCGGAGCGCTCATACTCTGTGCCGCAAGCCGACGTCCCCTTTGAGGCAGTGCAGTCCCGGTTTTGCTCAAACCTGACCGATATAGTGGATTATCCGCAGCAGAAGCTTTACGTCAACCGCTGGGCCCGGTGACGCATGGCACTAATTCAAATTAGCGGCCCTTCGCTGGTCGTCGTCGATGCTCATTGGAACCACGAAGAAAAAGCGGAGCACTAGATTTGATTTCTGATGATTTATCGACTTTATTAGCCTATCAAATCGTCTTTTCGACGCGTTCCTGCTTTTCAACCTTGCTATGGTTGTTGGAGGCCGCATGACCCGGTAGCTGGATGTTACTGCTGGTCAACACCTCGACAAACTTGGCTACCGCCGGTGAGAGCTCACGGCCGCGCTTGTAGATGATCGCGAGCGGACGGAGAAACGGCCCTTCGACGAATTCGAGCATCTTGAGCGAGCCGCGCGCGGTTTCGAGCTCGACCGTCGAACGCGGCACGATCGCGATTCCCTGCCCGATCTCGACCGCCCGCTTGATGGTCTCGATATTGTCGAACTCCATCGTGTAATGCGCCCTGACGCCGTGCTCGCGCAGGATCCGGTCGGAGGCCTTGCGGGTCGCGATATCCCGTTCGTAACCGACGAAGCGCTGGCCGACCAACTGGCCGGTCGACACCTTGTTGACCTTCGCCAGCGGATCTTCGGGCGGGACGACCAGGACCAGCTCGTCATGACGAAACGAGATCGTCACAATCTGGCTGCGTTTGGCCGGATATGCCACCACGCCGAGGTCGATCTTGCCTTCGATCAAATCTTCATAAATCTTGTTGGAGCGCAGATACTCGAGGTGCACGTTGACCTGGGGATGAGCGCGGAGGAACTCCGTCAGGTAGGGCGGCAATTCGTGCAAACCAACGCTGTAGACCGTGCCCACCCGGATCGATCCGGCGACCACCGAACCGATTTCCCGCAGCCGGTTTTCGAGTTCGACGAAACGCCGGACGATCTCCTTGCTCGAGTTGTAGAGAATCTGCCCGGCGGTGGTCGGCTTGACCCCCGCGCGCGCCCGCTCGAGCAGCCGGCATTCGTACTTCACCTCGAGACTGCGAACCTGCTGGCTGACCGCCGACTGGGTCACGAAATTTTGCGACGCGGCATAAGAAACGCTGCCACTTTCGACGATGTCGCAGAAGACCTTCAACGTCTCGATGTGCATAATTCTTACTTCACGTATAAGGGTATGTGATGGCCGAAACCGACGCAACCGAGGTTCTACCCAACTCACGGCGAGTTTGCCGAAGCGGTCGGGGCGTCGTGGTGACCTCGTGGTGACCTACAACGCTAGGCCTTTATTGATTGTTTATAGTGTCTAAACCATCATAATTGATCTATTGTCTGCCTGATTATCGGAGCAATTTTATGGCCAACGTCTTGAAGGACCTCGACTTCTATCAGCTCGATGAACTGCTGAGTCCCGAGGAGAAGATGACGCGTGACACCGTGCGCGCGTTCGTGCAGCGCGAGGTTCTCCCGAACGTCGAGCGTCACTTTGCCAACGAGAGCTTTCCGCTCGAACTTATCCCGCAACTCGCCGCACTCGGCGTCTTTGGCGCGAACCTCCACGGCTACGGCTGCGCCGGGATGAACAACATCGCCTATGGCCTGATCATGCAGGAGCTCGAAGCGGGCGACTCGGGGCTGCGTTCACTCGCCTCCGTGCAAAGCTCGCTCGCCATGTATGCGATCTACTCGGCGGGCTCCGAAGAGCAGAAGAATCGTTACCTGCCCGAGATGGCGCGCGGCAAAATGATCGGATGCTTCGGGCTGACCGAGCCCGATCATGGCTCCGATCCGGGCGGCATGGAGACCCGGGCGCGCAAGGACGGCGACGGCTGGATCCTCAACGGGACCAAGCGTTGGATTACCAACGGCTCTATCGCCAATCTTGCCGTGGTATGGGTCAAGGTTGACGAGGGTATCACGGGCTTTATCGTCGAGAAGGGCACGCCCGGGTTCTCCACGAGTGATATTCACGGCAAGTTCTCGATGCGCGCGTCGATCACGTCGGAGCTGGTCTTCGAGGATGTGCGGCTCGACGCCCGGCATCATCTGCCCGGTGCGCGCGGTCTGCGCGCGCCGCTCTCCTGCCTGACGCAGGCGCGCTACGGTATCGCCTGGGGCGCGATCGGCGCGGCGCGCAGCTGCTATCAGTGCGCGCTCGACTACACCAAGTCACGCAAGCAGTTCTCGCGCCCCCTCGCCGGCTATCAGATGGTGCAGCGCAAGCTGGTCGACATGCTGACCGAGATTACCAAAGCGCAGCTTGTCTGCCTCAGGCTCGGTCAAATGAAGGACGCCGGCTCGATGCGGCCCGAGCACGTCTCGTTCGCCAAGCGCAACAACGTCAACGCCGCGCTCGAAATCGCCCGGATGGCGCGCGATATGCTCGGCGCCAACGGTATCGTCAATGAGTACCCGGTCATCCGGCACATGCTCAACCTCGAGACGGTCAACACTTACGAGGGGACCTTCGACGTGCAGACGCTGATTCTGGGCCGCGATATCACGGGCGAGAGCGCCTTTGACTAACGCTAGCGGAGCGCCGTCGCGGCGCGAAGCGAGCAGGCGAGTCCGCGAGCTGCGTCAAGAATCTTAAGCTAGCGGAGTGAGGCTTGGCGAACGGAGCGAGCAGGCGAGTCTTTATTTTGGCCGCGCCTCCGGTGGGTGGCCGAGTCTGCGAGGCTCAGCCTCGGTTCCGACCCAGCCGCCCCCCGGAGCTGCGTCAAAAATCTTAAGTCGGAGCGCCGCTGCGGTTACACCCATCGTGGCAGGTTGTCGTGGGGGATGCCGAAGGCCAACTTGCCCAGCCAGGCGAGCGCGTCATAACCCTGGAACGGCTGGTGGACGATCCCCGCGCGCACATCGCGATACATTTGCTCCAGCGGATTGGACTTGAACAGCCCGGCGCCCCCGACCATCCTCATCGTCTTGTCCACGACGGTGACTGCGGTTTCCATCACAAAGTGATGGCACGCGATGATGTCGATCAGCGGCTGTTCGTCCCCGACCGGGGTGTCGGCGACCGCGGTCGCTGTCTGGAGTAGCATCGCGCGCGCGGCGCGTAGGCCGATCTCGATCTCGGCGGCCAGAAACTGGTTTTGCGGATAGTGGCTCATTGGCTGCTCGAAGGGCTCCTGCCGCCTTTGCGCGGTCCAGGCGAAGGCCCAGTCGCGCGCAGCTTGCGCGAGACCCAGATAACAGGCTTCCAGCGATGGATTCCAGCGGCAAAAAATGTTCATCGTCCCGTCCCACACGCCCACCGGCCGCCGATTCGCGGTTTCTTCGGGGACGAAGACGTTCTCCCAGACGACATCGTGGCTCGCGGACGCCCGGATGCTCATCGTCTCCCAGTTATTCTGCACCTTTATACCCGGCGTCTTGATGGGGAGAAAAAAAGTGAGAATAACCGGACCGCTCGCGGGGTCGTCGTAGCGCGCGGTCTCGAACAGGAAATCCGCCGCGGCGCACATCGTGCTGAACCTGCCGGTGCCGTTGACAAGGTATCCGCCAGCAACCTTTTCGGCGCGGCGCGACGTGTTCAGGATGCCGCCGAACCCCAGCATGCTGTTGATCTTCGGGTCGCTGACCCCGCCGCCCAGGATGAGACGATCGCGAATGATCGATTCGAGAAAGGTGCGCAGCCGGCCCTCACGCCGGCCGCCGGCGCGCCACAAATCTCCCAGCCATCCCACGACAAACAGATGCATGTTGGTCGAGATCGCCGTGGGCAAGTCACCGCGGGCCAGCCGTTCCTGCGCCAGGACTTCGTCGAGCACATCGGCGCCGCCCCCGCCGAGTTCCGCCGGCGCGGTCATATTGGTGTAGCCCGAGGCCTTCATTGCCGCCACGTTCTCGTGGGCGAAGGAGTTCTCGCGATCGTGCTGGGCAACGCGCGTTTTGAAATCTTCGGCGTGCGCTGCCGCTATCGCGAGGAACTTCTTCTGCCGCTCTGCTCGATCAGGATTCATCAAGTCTCTCTTCTCTTCTCAACTGACTTAAGATTCTTGACGCAGCTCCAAGGGGCGGCCGAGTCGGAACCGAGGCTGAGCCTCGCAGACTCGGCCACCCACCGGAGGCGCGGCCAAAATAAAGACTCGCCTGCTCGCTACGTTCGCCAAGCCTCGCTCCGCTAGTCTGGCTATGCGCCGTTGCGCGAATTGGCGGGATGGCCGGCATGGTCGTCGCCGAACATATCGTCGGTGAACAATTCGCGGACGCGGAGCTCGATTTCGCGATCGCGCGTCGTGCCCTCGCGACGGCGCCACTGGCGCAGCGGAATCACGGCCTTCGCCATGTTCCGATGGCCCCCGGCGCCACCGATATCGTTGAACAGGCGTTTCACGACGTCGCCCGCGTTGCCGCGTCCCACCCCGTGATTGCGCACCGCGATCACCAGATTAGACCCCAGCTTGCCGGACACCACCACCCACTCGACGCCTTCGAACTGCAGACAGAAGTCCGCCATCTGCACGATCAGGTCGTCGCGTTCCACCCTGCCGAGATGGAGTACGGCGAGGCCGTCGCGCACTTCGAGCCGCCCCATCGCGTGCGATAACAGCCGGGCAAAGCTCAGCGGCAGTTCCGGCCGCTCGATCTGCCGCAGCAGATTATAGTTGGCGAGCGGATAGAGGTGTAGCCACGCCTGGATATCCGCGTCAGTCGCCCGCCGCGAAAGCGCCAGCGTATCGCTTCTGATACCATAGAGCAGGGCCGTGGCGAGCCGCTCGCTGATATGTTCTTCGGCGGTCAACAGGTACTCGGTCATGATCGTGGCGGTGGCCCCGTAATCGACGCGAATATCCTCGAAGGCCGCGAGCCCGGTTGCATAGTTGGGATGATGGTCGATAACGATATCCGCGCGCGGCAGACGGTCGCCGAAGTAGGGCGGCTCGACATCGACCATCGCGATTTTGTCGAACGCCCCCAGCTCCGCCGTGACCGCCGGGGTGATTTCGATTTCGAGCAGATGGGTCATCGTGCGATTTTCCGGCCGGGTCACCGGCTTGAAGGCGAAAATCGGCGTGGTCTGCTTGTTGCGGCCGAGCAGCGTACGCAGCGCGATCGCACTCGACATCGAATCGGGATCCGGGTCGTCCTGGAGTACGATCGCGATCCGATCGTCGTCGTCGACCAGCTTGCGCAGGTCGCGAATCTTTTGTCGGGTAAGGGCTTGATCCATCTTAGGAATCTTTACGCAGCTCGCAGACTCTGGACCTTGGCCGCGCCTCGCGGACTCGGCCGCCCCCTGTGCTCGCTCCGCGCGGCAGCGCGCTCCGCTAGCGTTCGGAGCGCGGCTTGGAATTACCGCCGGCTCCGCGGAACGAAAACAGGCTTGGGGCTCCAGTGAGGGTCGGGGACATCCATCAGAAGGGGCGTTGTGCGTCCAGCCCCAGATTCTGCCTTAACATAGCGGTGAATGGCGACGCAATCCTGTACACTTGCAGCGATTGACGAAGCGAATGGTTGCGCCCCATGGAAGATGAACGATGCGAAATATGCCGCCGCCCCGCGACGGAATGGTTCATCAAGCTGACCATCGAGGATCGCAGCGGTTTCGCCGAGAATGCGACGGTTTGTGCGAACTGCGGAGTCAAATTGCGGCTCTCCTCGGAGAAGGCCCGGGATCTCCAGATCGATCCGTGGGTGCATGAGGCCGTGGCGCGCGTCCTCCGTGGGCGCCAGTGACGCCAGGGAATCTTTGCACAAGTGATTTTTGTCATTCTAAACGGAGTCTGCCCTTCGGCCGTCATCCTGAGCGCCTGTGTATTTTTCGATTTGTGCAAGAGCGTCCTTATTGTGCAAGACCGCCCTTAATTGTCATCCTGAGCCGGCGAGCAGCGCGAGCCGTGTCGAAGGACCTGCGCGCAGCGCCTTCTCATGCTCCTCTACGTTTATGTCGCTGAGCATCGAGAAGGTCTCATTGCGGGCGTCAGGCAAAATGGTCGAACTGTGCCGATAAACGGGCTGAAAGCGCTGCGCGCAGGTCCTTCGACACGGCTCGCGCTGCTCGCCGGCTCAGGATGACAAGCAGGGTGCTATTACACGAATCGGAAAACTCACAAGTTCTGAGCGCAGCTAAGGATCTGCGTCCTCGCTCTTTGGCTCCAAAGCAGGATTAGTGACTCAAGCGAACCGAGCAGGCGAGTCCGCTAGTGTCAGATGCGCGGAATGACAGAAAAGACCGTATCTCTTAATCTGGAGTATCACTGAATAACGATGGCTGCGGCGACCACGACACATCCTGAACTCACCCTTTGGCCGTACGAGGAGGCGCGGCGGTTGGCCGAGCGCGTGCGCGACTACGAGCCCGCGCGCCCTGTCGTCTTCCAGAGCGGCTTCGGACCGTCGGGCCTGCCGCATCTGGGCACGATGGGCGAGGTCTTGCGCCCCTCCTACGTGCGTCACGCCTTCGCGCGGCTCGGTGAGACCCGTCCCTCGCGTTTCATCGTTTTCATCGACGACATGGACGGCCTGCGCAAGGTGCCCGAGAGTATCCCGAATCGCGAGGCGACCGCCCCGTATCTGGGCGCCCCCGTCTCGCGTATCCCCGATCCTTTTGGCGATTGTCACGAGAGCTTCGCCGCGCACATGATCAGCCTGCTCGGCGGCTTTCTCGCGCCGGTCGAAGTTGACTACGAGCTGATGCGTTCGAGCGCGATGTACGCGAGCGGCGCCTTCGACGAGGCGTTGCGGTTGATCGTCGCACGCCATCAGGAGATCATCGCGCTGATCACGCCGACGCTGCGCGAGGAGAATCGCGCCGGATGGTCGCCGATTATGCCGCTCTGTCCGAGCTGCGGGCAGATCAATTCAACGCTCGTGACCGCCTATTTCCCCGAGCGCGCCGCGGTCGAATTTTCCTGCGAGCGGACGTTTGGCGGCGCGCACGGCTGCGGCTTCAAGGGCGAGCGCAGTATCCTTGGCGGCGGATGCAAGGTGCAGTGGAAGGTCGACTGGGCGCTCCGCTGGTACGTGCTCAAGGTCGATTACGAGCTTTACGGCAAGGACCTGATCGATTCGGCGCGGCTCTCCGGGCAGATTCTGCGCATCCTCGGCGGCCGTCCGCCGCTCGGCTTTCCCTTCGAGATGTATCTCGACGAGGAGGGGCACAAGGTTTCGAAATCGGTCGGGCGCGGCGTCGGAGTCGAGCAATGGCGCCGCTATGCGCCAATCGAGGTCCTGAAGTACTTCCTGATTCTGAATCCGCGTCGCGCGCGCAAGCTTTTTCTGGAAGCGATTCCGCAATACGTCGACGAATATCTCGACACGTTGCGTACCTGGAGTGCGATGGACGACGCGGCGCGCCGCAACTCGCCGCTCGAATTCGTCCTGCAAGGTTCGAGCGCCCGCCGTTTCGCGACCTCGATCGGCTTCGGACTCGTGATGAATCTGGTGCCGGCGGTGGGCAGCGCCGATCGCGATCTGTTGTGGAAGTACCTCGTCACCTACGATCCGGGGATCATGAGTGATGCCGATACCGAGGCGTTGGCGCGCGACCTGATGGAGTGTGCGATCAACTTCTATCGCGACTTTATCGAGCCGCATAAACAGGTGATCACGCCGACGGCCGAAGAGAGCGCGCAGTTACGCGAGCTTGTAACGTGGCTCGGTGCGCATGGCGACGCGACCGCCGAAGAGATCGAAAAAGGGATCTACGACCTTGGCCGGGCGCACTACGACAAGCCGGGCAAGATCTTCACGGTGATCTATCACGCGCTGATTGGCCAGGAACGCGGCCCGCGCCTCGGCGCCTTCATCCGCCTCGCCACGCCGATCAAGATCGCGGAATTACTCAGTACGCAATTGGGGTAGGTTGAGCGGTGTGCGGATCGGCAAAGCTAATGCGGGAAGTCGACTCGTTTGACTTGTTGGGCTGCGAGGCCCCGCACTTCCCACAGAAGCGAGCTTGCGGACTAGCGAGTTCGTGGCCGCATTGTATGCAAACCATTGCGCATTACCCCCTTCCGACCGGCCGACGGTCGCCTTGCGCTCCAAAAATTGTGGAGTTCGTAGCAACCCTAGACTTGTACCAAGGATCGAATGGCAATCAAAGGATAGCTTGGCCCTCTGTAATGGATCGACGTGGGATTCCCACATTGTCATTCCCGCGCGTCTGTCCTGTCTGGCGCGCGAGGAATCCCGGTTCCGATCTCCCGCCTAAGAAACCTCTAGATTCTTCGTTGCGCAGACTCCGCTCAGAGCTTGTGAATTTTTCGATTCTTGCAAGAACGTCCTCGCTTGTCATCCTGAGCCGGCGAGCAGCGCGAGCCGTGTCGAAGGACCTACGCGCAGCGCTTCCCCACGCCCCATTGACGTTTATGTCATGTCGAATCGTCCACTGTTTTGCATATCGAGTTCACCAACGACCTCATCAGGCGCGTCGCTCAGCGTCAGGACGTCTCGGTGGGGGCCGTACGCCGAAGCATCGCCTTAAACGCGTTGTCTCTTTCTAGTCATACAAAGCGATAAGCGGAAGGCGCTGCGCGTAGGTCCTTCGACACGGCTCGCGCTGCTCGCCGGCTCAGGATGACACGAGAGGCGCTGTTGAGCGAATCGAAAAAATTCACAAGCTCTCAGAATAACACTGCGACTTTTTGTCATTCTGAACGAAGTGAAGAATCTAGCGGTCTCTTCGGCACAGAGCCCGGGATTCCTCGCGCGCCAGACACGCGCGGGAATGACAGAAGGAAGACGAACGCTGCGCTAGCCCAGGGGGTGGCCGCCGAACAGGATCGGATGGAACATCAGGACGACGATCGTGACGACCGTGCCAACGATGAGCGCGATCCATGGCGTGTCCGCCGCCGTCCAATGCTGACGTCCACTGACTAACGCCGCGCCGGGGAAGAACGAGGTCTCATCCAACAGCGCGCGATACGACGCCCCCAGCTCGCGCAATTTGCGCGCGTCCTGATGGCGTCCGCCGAAGATCGCGAGCACTACGATACTGCCGAAAAAGATCACGTCGCCGGTCCAGCCGTTCATCAGCATATGGGCGAGTGCGAAGAGGGTCAGCGCGACAAAATTGGGATGTCGCGTAACTTTGAGGATGCCGCGAACGCCCCGGCCCCCCGCACCGGGGATCGCGTCGGCGCCGATCGCGCCCGGATTGGGATTGACGAAGCTGCCGACAAAAAGGATGAACGCGAGCAGCATCAGCAGCCACACCAGCCCTCGAATCGGCTCGACGCCACGCAAATACCAGAGCATCGGACCGGCATGCTTATGATGGGCGAAGGCCAGGAGCAACGGGATGAAGGTGGCGAACGCCACCAGTGAGTAGAGCCCGCGATAAGGCATCGGGCCGATGGCGCGAATCAGGCCCGGCCGCACGGCGTCGGACGAGATGACGATATGGCTCGCGACGAAGAGCGCAGCCCACAGCGCGATCGCGATTACAGGGTCCATTTTCGGCTTCCAGCTTACGCTGATGGGAAGGATTCACGCCAGCCGCGCCGCGGGGTTATAACACCCGTGATGAGCAAGTCGCCAATTGACGGATTGCCGCCGCCCTTCGAGGAAACCATGCAGCGCCATGAGCGCGAGATCATGCGTTTCCTCTTGCGCACGACGCGTGATCGCGAAGATAGCCTCGATCTTTTTCAGGAGACCTGGCTGCGGGCCTATCGCGCCTATCCGAAGCTCGACGGCGCCGACGGTATTCGCCCGTGGCTGTATCGTATCGCCACGAACCTTTGCCTGAATCGTGTGCGCGACCGCGCCCGCCGTACACGCGTAATCGTGGACGACGAACTGACTGAGACGCACCTGGCGCGCGCGGTCAGCGATGGGCATGACGGCGTGATCCAGCTCAAAACCGCGATCGGGCGCTTGCCGCGCAAGCAGCGGGAGGCCTTGATCATGCGCAAATTCGGCGGTCTCGAATATGACGAAATCGGCGCCGCGCTGGGCTGTTCGAACGACGCCGCCCGCGCGGATGTCTATCAGGCGGTGAAGAAAATCAAGGCGATGGAGCAGGTCTGATGCGAAGCGAGCGAGAGTTTGACGAAGCGCCGCTGGCGAGCGACGGCGCGGACGAAGCGGGGCTGGACGAATTGCTGCAGACGGCCCATCGGCGGTTCGACCGGGCCTTGCAGCGGATACGACGGCCCCGGGTTGAAGTCGGCGTGGCCGCGACGCCGCTCGGCGAACTGCTGATCGCGCAAAGCGCGCGTGGGCTGATGCTGGTGCGGTTTCTCGATACCCCGGACACGCCGGCTCTCATGGCGGAACTCAAGGAGCGTTTCGATCTGGTCGAGAGCCCCACGATGGCGGCGACGATCGGCGGCGAGATCGAACGGCTGTTTCACGGCGAGACGGCGGCGATTGCCGCCCGCCCGGTCGATCTCACTCTGGTCGAGAGCGCGTTTCAGCGTCGCGCGTTGACGCGCTTGCGGAAAGTGCCGGCCGGCGCCGTGACGACCTATCAGGCGCTCGCGGCGGCGAGCGGTTCGCCGTCGGCACAGCGCGCGATTGGCAACACAGTCGCGTCCAACCCGTTGGCGGTGTACGTCCCGTGCCATCGCGTGATCAAGTCCGACGGCGCGCTCGGCAACTACGGGGGCGGGGTCGAGCGCAAACTCAAGTTGCTGCGGGCGGAGGGCTTTGGGTTCGATCGAGGAAGGCGGATTCCGGCGAGCACGGTCTACGGTCATCTGGTGACGCGAATTTTCTGCCGTCCTACCTGTGCGGCGGCTAAACGCGCCAGGATCGACCGGATGCTGATCTTTCCTGATACCAAGGGGGCGGCAGCGGCCGGGATGCGGCCGTGCAAGCTTTGCCATCCAGCGTAGCGCGCGACGCAGGCGCCGGTCGGGGGCGCCTACGTCACGTGAATACAAGACCGCAAGGAGTTCGCGGTCGCGTCGGTACTATTCGGTCTCCTGCTGGCTCTTCATCTGTTCGATCTGCTGGCGCTGATTTTCAATTTCCTGCTGTTGCTGCTGCAACTGGGATTGCGTCTGCTGATTGGCGTTTTCCTGATTCTGCATCGAGTTGCCAACCGCAAAGCCGCCTACGCCACCCATCGCACCACCGATCGCGGCGCCTGCGCCCGGATGGCCAACGGCCGCGCCGATTATGGCGCCCGTGCCGGCGCCGAGCACCGCGCCGATACCCGTACCCTCTTCACGGGTCGACAAGGGTTGGCTGCCAGAGCATCCCGCGACGAGTGCGCATAGGGCGAGTGCGAATCCGGTCGTTACTACCCAAGTCTTGCGCATAAACTTCCTCCGCTTCCTCTGTTCGTCATTGAAACGAATCTAAGCATCGTTTCGTTTACAGGCTTGGTCATTGATACCTCGCAAAAGCAGGTTTCATGCCCGGTCGTCAGAAGCTGAAAGCGGCCCTAAACCTGCGACTCGGCCACGCGCAAAACTTACCGCTATCCCCATATCGTGCACTGTACCGCCTCAAACGCCACAACGATTGTGAAAGTTTCTTAAGTATCTTTTATTTTGGCCGCGCGTCGCAGACTCCGCCGCCCCCTGTTCCGTGCCTCCGGCACGGTCGTCTTTAATTTTTACCACCCGATAGCCTGGGCCGCCATCACCACCGCGCGCGGTCCGCGCGGGTCGGCGCCGCCGCAGAGGAGCCGGCGGACCGGATCGAAACTGATGCCGAGGACATGCCCTTCGCACCACGCCGGGCGCGTCTCGACCTCGTGTCCGCGGGCCGCGAGCGCCGCGCGGGTCGCCTCGGCGACGCGATTCTCGATCCGCAAAACCCCCGGCCGCGCCCCGTGCGGGTGGAAGCTCGACGGGAAGTGCGCGGTCGAGAAGCGCGGCGCTTCGATCGCCTCCTGCAAGTCCATGCCGAATTCGATCAGGTTCAAAAAGAATTGCAGGGTCCATTGATCCTGCTGATCGCCCCCCGGCGTGCCGAAGGAGAGAAAGGGCTCGCCCCGACGCGTGGCGAGCGACGGCGTGAGGGTCGTGCGCGGGCGCTTGCCGGGCTTGAGCGCGTTGGCGTGATGCTCGTCGAGGTAGAAGGTCTGCAGCCGGGTCCCCAGCGGAAAGCCCAACGACTCCACGATCGGTGAACTCGGGATCCATCCGCCGCTGGCCGTGCATGCGACCATGTTGCCGCGCCCGTCGGCGGCGGTGACGTGGATCGTCCCCGGTCCCCATGACCGGGGCGCGGCGCTCGGCGGGTCGAGCAACGGCCGCATCGCGACCGGATCGCCGGGTCGCATATCGCGCGAGGCGTGCGCCGGATCGATAAGCCCGCGGCGCAAGTCGGCGTAGCGCGGTGCGAGCAGGCCGTCGAGCGGTACCCGCGTGAACTCCGGATCGCCGTAATAGGCCTCGCGGTCGGCAAAGGCGAGCTTGGCGGCTTCAACCAACGTATGGACGTAATCGGCTGAATTATGTCCCATCGCGCGCAAATCGTAGCCTTCGAGCAGGCGCAACTGCTGCAGGAAGACCGGACCCTGTGACCAGGACTGGCACTTATGCACGGTGATACCGCGATAGTCGACGGTGACCGCGTCTTCGAGCCTGGTCGTGAAGTTGGCGAGGTCGCGCGCCTCGAGCACGCCGCCGTGGGCGTCGGACCAGGCGACGATTTCGCGCGCGATATCGCCGCGATAGAAGCGGTCGCGCGCGGCGTCGATCGCGGCCTCGCGTCCGCGGTTGTGCGCGGCGCTCTCGGCGTCCAGCAGGCGGCGGTAAAAGTTGGCCAGGGCCGGATTCTTGATGATCTCGCCCGGCTTGGGGACCTCGCCGCCCGGTAGATAGACCGCGGCGCTGGTCGGCCAGCGCTCCCGGAACTTGTGCTGGTTGGCGATAATCGACGCCATCCCGATCAGTCCTGAGAGATCCTCGGGGGTTTCGCCATGGCCGCTCAGCCCCGGATGCATCGGCATTCCGTCTTCGCAAAGCCGTAGCGCGGGTTCGACGACCGCCGCGAGCGTCATCGTGCCAAAGCGCTGGAGAGCGGTAGCGAGCGCGTCGAAGGCGGCGGGCACGCCTGCGGCGAGCAATCCTTCTCCTGGCACAAGTTTGAGGCCTTTGGCACGGTATAGCTCGATCGTAGCTCGCATCGGCGCGGTCATGTTGCCATTGATCGAGACAACACGACGCTCATCTGCCACATAAATGAGCATCGGTGCTTCGCCGCCGATCGTATGCATATGGGGGTTTACAACGCCCTCGACGAAAGTCGCGGCCACCGCCGCATCGATCGCGTTGCCGCCACGGGCGAAGATCCGGGCGCCGGCCGACGCCGACAGATAATGCTCGGTCGAAATCATGGCCTCGCGGCCCATCACCAAGGGATAAACTGTCGTCATGGGAAAAAACCCTTCCGCCGCAATCTTTTCGCCAAATGCGTACCGATCTAACACACCGGATTAGCCCTTAGCAGGCGCATATTCAACCGCTTTCGGACGGGCTAGAATAAATCCGATGGTTCAGGCGAAACAATTTCTCCTTTTGGCCGACTGATCCGAGCCTTAACCAAACAGCGCACAGGTGAAATAGTGGGTTTATCCAGCGGCCCAGGATTTGCTACAATGGCTTCACTGAAGCCGAGAGAAACCCTGAGGGGTGTGGGGGATGAAGGTTGGGCACAGTATGGAAGTCATAAATTCAGATCCAATTATCGGACGCCAGTGTCTACTCCTGAGGCCGGTTCGTGACCGCCAAGGTCATATGCGGTTCAACGAGAAGCCGAAAATCCTGCGTGAAGTAAACAATCTGAACCGGCGGATGTTTCTGGTCGAGTTTGGCGATGGCAGCACGACGTTCCTGTTTCCTGATGAAGTCAATATCGAGTAGCGGCTGAAGCCGTCTCTTTGGCTGGTTGTACATGCGTCGAAGCAGTGGCGCTGGCGCATGACGATCTCCCGGCCCGTAGGCCAAGCGTCGCTGCCTGGGACGTTCAGGCGCTACTTCAGGATCTGCTGCGTGTGATGCAAGGCGGCAATCGTCTTCGCGTCGATTATCTCGCCGCGCCGGACCATCGCGAGCGCTTCATCGAAATCCATCCGCTCGACCCGGATAATCTCATCCGGTTCCGGACGCGCTTCGCTCTCCGCAAGGTCGCGCGCCAGGAAGAGCTCGATCCGTTCGTCACAAAAGCTCGGGATAGTCACAATTGCGCCCAGATGATCCCATTGCCGGGCTGTAAGACCGGTCTCCTCGCGCAACTCCCGGACCGCGCATTCGAGGGGTGATTCCGCGCCGTTGCGGCAGCCGGCGGGGATTTCGCGATGCCATCCGCCGACCGCGTGACGGTACTGCGTGAGCATCGCGATCGCCCCGTGCTCGTCCATCGCCACGATCGCGCTGGCTCCGGGATGGCGGATCACCGGCAGATCGAGGGTCATGCCATTGGGCAACGGGACGCTCTCGATCCCAAAATCGACCACGCCAACTTTCAGAATCGAGCGACGGTTAGGGTCCATCGGCACAGGATGCGTGGCGTTCGCGGCTCGCGCAACCCGGGCGCCAATCGGTCGGCGCCCAAATTCCAGCCAGGAGCTTCATTCATATGGCGAAACGCCGATTTATTGCGCGGCAAATCCAGATCGGCCGACCGTCGTGACGGAAAGAGTCGGTTTAGGGTTCAAAGCGGGTCGAGCCTGAGTTAAGATGACCGTGCCGGAGGCACGGAACAGGGGCGCGCTAGTGGAGCGCAGCGGAACGAGCAAACGAGTCCGCGAGCCGCAGTTGCTCTGGAAGCGGAGCGTCAGCGAGCATGGGGTGCGGGCGAGTCTGCGAGCCGCGGTTATAATAAAGTCAGGGGCGCAGGCGCTGAAAGCTTTTCAGCAGCCTGCCAGTCTACGCGAGCACCAATGAGTGAAAAAGGAACGCGATTGTTAAAGCTGGCCGACGAGTTGATCGAAGCGGCCAAGCGTCTCGGGCTCGAAGTGCGGCGGGAGAAGCTCCTGCGCGAGGTCGGCTATCGCGCCCGGGGCGGTCCCTGCCGCCTGCGCGATCAGGATCTCGTTATTATCGATCGCGAGATGCCGCCCGCGGATCAAATCGAGATCATCGCCGAGGCCTTGCGGGGGCGGGGCCACGAACAGCTTTATCTGTCACCGGCGGCACGGCGGTTCTTGCAGCCGGGCGCCGACCCCGCCTAGATACGGCAGGCGATGTCTCGGGCGGAAGCACGCGATGGGACCGAGCCGGCGGAGGTTCCGCGTGTCAAGCGCGGCATCGCCGACCAGCGGATGGGTCTGTTCCATGCGCGGCTGCGCGACCGCGGTCTCAAATCAACCGCGCCGCGCGACGATATCGCGCGCGTGTTCTTCGAGCTTGGACGTCATATCAGCGCGGAAGAGCTGTACACCGAGGTCAAGAAGATCAATCAGCACGTCGGCTACGCGACGATTTACCGCACGCTCAAGCTCTTGAAGGAATGCGAGCTCCTGACCGAGCGGCATTTCGACGAGGGCCAGGCCCGCTACGAAGTCGCCGGCGGCCACCATCACGATCATTTCATTTGCGAGACGTGCGGGAAGATCGTCGAGTTCGAGGACGAGGAGCTCGAGCGGATGCAGCAGACGGTGGCGCGCAAGCTGGGCGTCACGCTCCATCGCCACAAATTCGAACTGTACGGGCTCTGCGCCGACTGCCACGATGAGTCGAGCCGGGTCTAAGCTCAGGGCTTCTCCAGTACAAACTTCCTTCGTGGCGGTTCGGTCTTCGCGTAGCGTATGGTGATCGCGGGAGGTTCAGCTCAATGGCCGAGAAGAATTTTCAGGTAAGCCTGCCCCAAGAGGTCGTCGGCGGATTTGGCTGGAGCGACGCGGAAGTGCCACGGCGCGTGCGCGAGACGCTGGTCATGGATCTCTTGCGCCGCGACCGGCTTGCGGAAGCGCAAGCTGCGACGATTTTGGGCCTGGCGCGATGGGAACTGCTTGAGCTGATGGGTCGCTACGATGTGCCGGCGGTTCGCCTGAGCGTCGAGGAACTTGATCGAGAACTTGCGGTCGAGGTCAATCGGTTTGGCTATTGAGTCGTAGATCTAGTCAGTGCCCGCCTGTCATTCCCGCGCGCGTATCGGTAGGCGCGGCGATACGAGAAAATGAGCGCGAAAGTAAACCTCGCGCGAGGAATCCCGGCTCCGGATTCCAGGGCGACTCCGCACGCCTCAGATACCGCGATCTCATCGAATTCCATATTCGGGATTCCTCACGCGCGCCAGACACGCGCGCGGGAATGACAGGGGAAAAGCGCCGCGTTCCGACGATGCGGAGGTCACTATACTCACGCAGTACTCAATAGGTCGCGAGATACTCTTCTCGCAGCACCGACCAGCCGTCGAGCTCGAGTTCCAGCCCGATCACGGGCGGGTGGGAATAGTGCCAGGTGATGCCGTTGCGCGCGCCCGCGCCGAACGCCGGCAGGATCATCGAGCCCATCAGCGGATGGAGGTCGTGGACGCCATAAAGGTTGATCGCCGTCGCCTGATCCCAGCTCAACCCCAGCTCCGTCAGATGCCGCGCCAGGATGTCGAGGATGCATTGCGTCTTTTGCCGGAGACCCTCGACCGAGGTGTCGCCGGGTGCGACGATCTTTATGGCGCCGTCGCGCGACGCAATCTCGGGCACGCCCGAAAGCACCCAGCTCGGGAGGTCGCGCGGCGCGGGCGTTGTGTAGAAGAAGCCGGCGAGTGACGGCTCCGTCACCCCGCTGACTTCCAGCGCGACATTGGTGCGGGTGACCGGATTCGCCCCATCGACTTCGAGTCCCCATCCGCGCAGCCTTTCGATGTACGGACCGTTGAAGTCCGCAAAACCTTCACGCGAGAGCGGTTGCGGAATCCGCAACTGCATCCCGCAGAGCGCCTGGATCGGGCGGGACAACTCGCGCAGATGGCGTTCGACTAGCTCATAGCCGCGCGCGAGCGGCACGAAGGCGCGGAAGGCCGCATGCGCGATCGCGAAGCCGGGATGGGCGCGAACACCCGCCGAGAAGGGTCCGATGCCCCGGATGAAGGTAAAATTGCCTCGCTCGTTTTCGATCAGCATCGCGCATTCCTCCCGCCGATGAGTCAATCCGAGCGTCGATCTTCGCCCATCGCCGGTCGCGTCGGCAAGCCCCGCGCTGGTTCCAGGGCCGTGGGGGCAGGGGTGCGCGCAGCCTGCGCGTTCAGGTGGACACCTGCCCGCGGACATTAGTATATTGCGCTCGAAAGACTTGACTGCACGCAGCGCATCTCCGCTCGCGGCACACAACCGTTTGGAGACCACCTCGATGGAGCAGCAGGCACTGATGCTCAAAGGCTATCGCGTCCTCGACTTCACCCATTTCGTGGCGGGTCCGACCTGCACGCGGATCATGGCGGAGCTGGGGGCCGATGTGATCAAGGTGGAACGCTCGCTGGAGGGCGATCACGTCCGCGGCATGGGGCTGATGTCAAAAGACGGCATGAGCACCTACTACTTTCAGCACAGTCACAGCAAACGCAGTCTTGCGCTCGATCTGCATAAGCCGCAGGCGCGCGAGCTGCTGCTGAAAATGATCCCGAAGATCGACGTGGTGGTCGAGAATTTCGCGCCGGGCGTGATCGCCGACATGGGCTTCGGCTACGAGGCGCTCAGGAAGATCAATCCGAAAATCGTGATGTGCTCGATCTCGGCGGCGGGGCAGACCGGTCCGCTGCGGAATCGACCGGGTTACGATTTTATCGGCGCCGCCTTCGCCGGGGTAACCGGTCTTCTGGGCGAGGCGGATCGGCCGCCGATCATCCCGACCATGGCGATCGGCGACGTCTCGACCGGGGTCGCGGCCGCGATGGCGGTCGGGTTCGCGCTGCTCAATGCGGAGCGCACGGGACAGGGGCAGTACCTCGACGCGTCGCTGACGGACACGTATTTCCATATGCACGAAATGGCCGTGCCGGTCACCTCGATCCGCAAGGAGAAGTTTTCGCTCAAGCGTAACGGCTCACAGCATCCGGCCGGCAGTCCAACGGGCGTCTTCAAGTGTCCCGGCGGGTACATCATGCTGCTCGTGCAGCAGCATGAGTTCCCGCGGCTGGCCAAGGCGCTGGGGCGGCCCGAGCTCGCGCAGGATGAGCGCTTCAAGACCAACGGCCGCCGGGTGCGCAACAACGACGCGCTGAAGGAAATAATCGAAAGCTGGTTCGCGACTTTTCCCGATCGCGACAGTGTCGTCGCCGAGCTGGACAAGTTTCGCGTGCCGTGCGGCCCGGTCCATTCGCTGGAGGAAGCGATGGCGCATCCGCACTTGCGCGAACGCAAGACGGTCCGGCGGGTCAGCGATCCGGCGTTCGGCGAGTTCGATATTCCGGGCTTCCCGGTGAAATTCTCGGCGTGGCCGGAGCGCACCGATCTGAAGGCGTCGCGGCTCGGAGAGGACAATGAAGCGGTGTTGCGCGAGATGATCGGCATCGCGGACGACGAGTTGCGCGAGCTTTATGTCAATGGAGTTTTGCTCAAGGCGCCGTCGGACGCAGCGGCCACCAAGGCATCCTGAGCTTCGCGCCCGCCTTGTGGGGCGGCATTTAATTACGAGCAGACCCGGCGGCGGCGACCATGACGGGCGCTTACCCCCGAGGTAAATAGCGGAGGAATCATAACGCAGATGGCAGACTGGACAGAAGAAATCACCAAGGTGGCGGGGACGAGCCTCGCGCTAATCAAAGGAGGCACCGGCAAACCGCTGCTGGTCTTGCACGAGGAACTGGGCCATCCGGGATGGATGAGCTGGCATGCCGCGCTGGCCAAGGAGCATAGCCTGATCATTCCGATTCAGCCTGGTCTCGGCAAGTCACCGAAGGTCGACTGGATTCTGAATATTCACGATCTCGCGATGTTCTACAGTTGGGTGCTGCGCGATCTGAATCTGGCGCCGCTCGACGTGATCGGCTTTTCCGTCGGCGGATGGACGGCGGCGGAGATGGCGACGATCAACGCCAGGCAGTTCAACAAAATGGTGCTCGTGGCGCCGGCCGGGATCAAGCCGCCGAATGGTGAGATCGCGGACGTTTTCTCGATCACCGCGCATACCTCGCTGAATCTGAGCGTCTACAATCGTGAGGTTCCCGAGTTCGCCAAGCTTTACGGCGGCGAGCGCACGCCCGAGCAGTTCGAGGCGTTCGAGGATGCGCGCACCGAGAATGCGCGGCTCACGTGGGAGCCGATCATGAGCAGTCACACGCTGGCCCATTTTCTCGAGGGCGTGCGCGGGCTGCCCACCCAGATAGTCTGGGGCCGTGAAGACGCCGTTGTGCCGGTCAGCGCCGCCGAGTGCTATCGCCAGGCGCTCAAGAATACGGACGTCAACGTCGCGATCTACAACGAATGCGGCCATCGGCCGGAGATCGAGAAGTCGGCCGACTTTATCAAGCTGGTTCGCGAATTCCTCGCCTGAGCACCGGCCCTAGCGTGAGCTGAAGGAGACAAGCCATGCATATCATGCATTTTACCGAGCGCCCCTATAAATATGTGCCCGAAGACGAGGTGATCAAGAATCGCAGCTTCTTCGGCGTGTCGAACACTTTTTACGATCCGAAACTCGGCGCCGATCTTTACAACGAGTATCTCGACGAAGCCTGCTACGCCGAGGAAGTCGGCTTCGACGCGATCATGCTGAACGAGCATCACGGCAATCCCTTCTGCATGGGGGCCGTGATGAACGTCGAGGCGGCGATTCTTGCGCGGATCACCAAGCGGGCGCGTATCGTCCTGCTCGGTAATCCGCTCCCGGTACTCAAGCATCCGCTGCGGATGGCCGAGGAGCTCGCCGAAATCGATCTGATTTCGCATGGACGGCTGGTGCCCGGATGGGTGCGCGGCTCGGGCAGCGAGCAGATCTTCAACAACGCGAACCCGGCGTATAATCGCGAATATTTCAACGAGGCGCACGACTTCATCATCGCCTGCTGGACCCGTCAGGGCCCGTTCCGCTGGGAAGGCAAGCATTTCAACTACCGCTTCGTGAATCCGTGGGCGCTGCCCTACCAGAAGCCGCGTCCGCCGATCTGGATTCCGGGTGTGCTGAGCCCGGAAACCGTGATCTGGTGCGCGGAGCATCGGTACCCCTACATCGGCCTGGGCACCGCGCTGCCCGCGACGGTCGAACTGTGGAACCTCTACGGCGATACCGCCGCACAGCAGGGCTACACTGCCGGCAGCGAGAATTTCGGCTACCTGCAGCAGATCTTCGTCGCCGAGACGGAAGAGAAGGCGCAGGAGTTGGGCAAAGGCGCGCTGTTTGGCGGTGGCGCGCAGAACTTCTCGCGCCCAGAGCATACCTTGCCGCCGGGCTACAATTCGAAAGAGGCGACCCGCCGTCTCGCGCGTCAGCAGACCGATTACGGCTTCCTCGGCGTGACGAGCGCAAAGCTGCAAGAGTCGGAGCAGGCGAGCGTTCAAGATCTGCACAAGGAAAAGGGCAGTACGCGCGAGCGGCTCAAGCGTGGCGAGGTCTCGATCGCGGAAGCGAAAGCGAAAATCTACGGCAATTATCAGAAGGCCCAGGACGGCCTGCAGATCGTCGTCGGTACGCCGAAGTCGGTGCTGCCAAAGATTCGTCTGATCATGGAGACCTTGCGTCCGGGAATCTTCGGACTTTTTACCATTCAGGGTCCGGTGTCGGTTCAGGATCGGCTCACCAATGTCCGCTTGATGGGACAGGAAGTACTGCCGGCAATGCGCGAGTATGCCAAGGAACTGGGAATCAAGGATCCGTTCGAGGTGGAGCCCGGCTCACGGCCATACACGGCGGGGACCAAGCGCGATTCGCTGGTCGATCTGGAGGCCCTCAAGCGTGCACCGAAGCGTGACGATACGGTCCGCGTGTAAGCGCCAACTGCGTTACTGAGGAGAGTACAATGCAACTGATGTATTTTACGGAGCGTCCTTATCGCGACGTTTCCGAAGATGAATTGATCAAGAACCGCGCCTATTTCGCTCTATCGAACAAGTTTTTCGACCGCGAAGTCGGCGCCCGCCTCTATAACGAATATCTCGACGAGATGGTCTATGCGGAAGAGGTCGGCTTCGACGCAATCATGCTCAACGAGCATCATGGGACGCCGTTTTGCATGGGCGCCGTGATGAACGTCGAGGCGTCGATCCTCGCGCGTATCACGAAAAGAGCGCGGATCGTCCTGCTCGGTAATCCGTTACCGACTTTCAAGAATCCGCTACGCGTCGCGGAGGAGCTGGCGACGATCGATTGTATCTCGCGTGGCCGCCTGATTCCCGGATGGGTGCGCGGCGCAGGCAGCGAACAGATTTTCAACAACGCCAACCCCGCCTACAACCGCGAATATTTCAATGAAGCGCACGACCTCATCATCGCGGCGTGGACCCGTCCAGGTCCGTTTCGCTGGGAGGGCAAGCATTTCAATTACCGGTTCGTCAATCCGTGGGTGACGCCCTACCAGAAACCGATTCCGCCGATCATGATTCCTGGCGTCCTGAGCCCCGAAACCGTGGTCTGGTGCGCGGAGCACAAGTACCCGTATCTCGGACTCGGTACGGCGCTGTCCGCGACGGCGGAGCTGTGGAACATCTACGGCGATACGGCGGCCAAGCTCGGCTATCAAGCGGGCTCCGAGAATTTCGGTTACCTCCAGCACGTGGTCGTCGCCGAGACCGAAGAGAAGGCCGAGGAACTCGGCAAGGCGCATCTTTTCGGTGGTGGTCAGGGGGCGTTCTCGCGACCCGAGCACACCCTGCCGCCGGGCTACAACTCCAAGGAAGCGACTAAGCGGCTGGCCCGCACGATGACCGCCGGTTCGGGCGGCTTCCTGGGTGTCAGCGCGGAGCAACTCGGCCGCTCGAAGGAAGCCTCTCCGGCCTCTCCGTCGAGCGACAGCGCGACGCTGCAGCAGGTCGCCGACAGCACGCGCAAGCGGCTGGCGCGCGGCGAGGCCACCGTTGAAGAAGCCAAGGCGGCGGTCTACAGGGCGTATCCCAAAGCGGTCTCGGGGTTACAGATTATCGCGGGCACGCCCAAGTCGGTCATTCCGAAGATCCGCCGGATTCTCGAGACGTTGCGGCCCGGCACTTTCGGGGTGTTCCAGAGTCAGGGGCCGGTCAGCTTCGAGGATCGGATGACCAGTATTCGCCTGCTCGGACAAGAGGTGCTCCCGGCGGTGCGCGAAATCGGCAAGGAGTTGGGGATCGTCGATCAATTCGAGCGCGCGTCCGGATCGCGTCCGCTCACGTCCGGGACGAAACGCGAGGAATTGGTATCGCTCGACGCGATGCGCGCTTAACCGCGACCAATCCTCAGACTAATCGCAGAGCGGCAGGTGGTTATCACCTGCCGCTTTGCTTTTGGCCGGTGTGGAACCTCGGGGAACAGCGGTTCGGCGCCGCTATTTGATCAACCGCCACTGCACGAGCGTGGCATCCGGATGGTCTTCGAAGACCGCCTCGACTTCCGCGTCGAACGGCGGATTCTGCTGCGGGTCACCGAGCAGATTCCCGACCATCCGCACATTATCCGCGTCGGGTAGCTGGACGACCGCGACGATATAGGGGCAGGCGTCACGCAGGGCCGGATGGACCGGGTTCCAGCTCCTGATCCAGCTATAGAGCCGTCCCCGGCCGGAGACCTGATGCCAGCCGACTTCGTGCGTGTAGCACTTGTGGCAGATCCACTCGGGGCCCCATTGGAATGTCCGGCATTTCGCACAGCGCTGAACGATCAGTTCATGGCGCCTCGTCGCTTCCCAGAATTCCTTGCCGAGCCCGTCACGCGGAGCCTTGGGGGAGGGTAGTCCCTCGGGCAGGTAGTATTTCGTTTCGCTAGCCATTTCTCAGTTTGCTCTCCGTCGCGCTAGGCGCGATGCACGATCAGATCGCTGACCGGTGAAACCATCGGGCCGGAAGCCACCAGCGCAATCTCGCAATCGGGAACCTGACAGGTGGACTCGCCGCGCACCTGCCGCACCGCTTCGTTCACCAGTTCGAGCCCGTGCATGTAGCACTCGGCGATATTGCCGCCGCTGGTGTTGATCGGCAACTTGCCGTTGGGCGCGGTGATATTCGCGAAGGTGACGAATTCCATCACCTCCTCGGGCTTGCAAAAGCCGTGTTCGACCAGGCTGATCATGACGGCGCCGCTGAAGTGCTCGTAGATCTGGGCGCAGTCGACGTCCTTCGGCGCGATCCCCGCCATCTCGAACAGCCGCGGCGCGAGCGTCTTGAAGTTGGAGGACGAGTAGTCCGGGGAGTTTTCGACCGGCGCGTTATGGCGATAGCCGGAGCCCTGTGCCGCGGCCATGATCCAGGCGGGCCGTTTCTTCGCGTCGCGTGCGCGATCAGCGGTTGTCAGGATGACCGCGGCCGAGCCGTCGTTTTCCATGCAGCAGTCGTAGAGATGAAAGGGTTCGGCGATCCAGCGCGACTGGTCATACTGCTCGCGCGTCAGTGGATGACCGTACATGACCGCGCGCGGATTGAACTGCGCGTGATGGTAGTCGGCCAACGCCACCGCCGCCAGCGGCTCCTGGTTGATGCCGTAATCGTGCATGAAGCGGCGGGTCCGCAGTGCGACCCATTGCGCGGGAACATAGAGCCCATAGGGCGAAGTGTAGGCCGCGGGACCCGAGACCGTGTTACTTACCGGCGCCTGGCCGAAACGGCCGAACTGGCCCTGGGCGAGGGCGCGGAAGACGACGCAGTATTTCGCATAGCCGGCGTTGACCGCGGCGGCCGCGTTGCCGACCGCGCCCGATCCACCACCACCACCGCCCCCCCAGACCATCCCGGCGAACCCGAGATGCTTCAGGCCGAGCGCGGTAGCGAGGCGCGACGCGTCGTTGCGATCGTCCGCGTAGCCCGAGATGCCGTCGATGTCGCGCACGTCGATTCCGGCGTCGTCCGCGGCTTTGATAATCGCTTCGCAGGCCAGGCGGAATTCGCTGACCGGCGCCTGTCCGCGCTTGTAGTATTTGGTCTCGCCGACGCCGACGATCGCGACCCGATCCTTGACGGTATACTCACTCATTTATCCTATGCCTCTGCCGGTCATTGGAACCACGACTGGGGAACGCCCGGGACTGACCCGGGCGTTTCGCTCTGCGCGCGCACGTGGCGCGGAAGTGCTGGGTATTACGCCTCCAGCGGACGCTTACGCGTGCACCGCGGCGCCGTTCCGGGTGCGCGTGGCGAAATGCGGCATCACTTCCTCGGTCAGCAACCGCATCGATTTGAACCACGGCTGCGGATCGTCGGCGTAATCGAAAACGAAATGCAGCAGCGTGCCGAAGCCGCCGACCTGATCATTCATCTCACCCAGCTTGCGCTTGACCGTCGCCACCGAGCCGACCAGCCAGCCGTGATGCGCCAGGTATTCGGGTGTCACGTCGGCGTCGGGAATTTTCGGATCGTCCTTCAGCAACGGGGTGAATTGAAAATCATTGAACAGCGGCAACAGGTACTCACGCATCATGCGGCCCATGGCGCCCTTCGCGCTTTGGCGATAAGCCTCGTCGTCGGTATCCGCGACGAAGATTTCGCGCACGATGCGCCAGTCGCCGCGATCGGGATTACGGCCGGTGCGCTTGGCTCCTTCGAGCACGGCGTCCCAATGCGACGCGCAGTAAGCGGTGCTGAGGTTCAGGCTGAGCGGAATGAAACCGCGCTCGCCGGCCAGCTTGAGCGTATCCGAATTGGGGCTGAACCCCGCGATACCGATCGGCGGATGCGGCTTTTGGAAAGGCTTGATGTGATGCTTGAGGGTCCGCAGCATCGGGTGCGGAACGTCGACCTTCCAATACTTGCCGGTATGCTGATAGCCGCCGTCGCTCGCCCAGATGTTCAGGATCATGTCGAGCGCCTCGCGCGTCATGTCGCGATTCTCACCTTTCACGCCGTCGACACAGAAGAGCTGCCAGTCGCTGGGCAATCCGCTCGCGCCGATCCCGAACATGTAACGGCCCTGCGCCAGATGGTCCATGAAGGCGACCCGGCAGGCCAGTTCCGCTGGATGATGGTAGGGCAGCAGATGGGCGCCCGGCGCCAGCACGATCGACTTGGTCTGCATCAGCGCCTGCGCGATCAGCAAATCGGGAGAGGGATTTGGCTCCCACGGCGCCGTGTAATGCTCGCCAATCCACGCCTCGCTATAGCCAAGCTGATCGCCGGCCCTGATCACTTCGAGGTCGTAATCCTGACCAGCCTTGAGGCTGCGTTCCGGCGGATGGGACGGCATCAGAAACATTCCGAGCTTCATACGATCTCCTTCTCACGCGCCGCGCCCGGCGGCGTTCCCTGGCCGATTATGGCTTTTTCGGCCGCCGATAACCAACCTTTCGCGGGCTCGGCGTTAGCGGCATTTACCGCCGGCGAGCGTTACTTCTTCGGACCGCGCGCGCCCGGGAAGGATTGCACCGCGCCCAGACCCTCCAGCGCGAGGCCATAGCCGAGGTTCTCGAGCATCAGCTTTTTCAGATTCTGGGTGATCGCAACGCGCGCGTAACGCACCGACAGGCTGGGCCGCGCCGTGATCAGCCGGGCGAGCTCCCAGGCCCGTTCGACCAGTTTGTCGCCTGGCACCACCTCGCTGACGACGCCGAGGTCGAGCGCCTGCTTGGCGGAGAGCTTCTGCCCGGTCAGCAGGAAGTAGCGCCCGCGATTGGCCCCCAGCACGAGCGGCCAGACGACGTGGACCCCGTCCCCCGGCACGACGCCGTTGGGAAAATGCGGAGCGTCCTGGAACTCGGCGTTTTCCGACGCGATCACGATATCGCACAACACGGCCAGTTCGGCGTGAATCAGCGCCGGACCGTTGACCGCGGCGATCATCGGCACCTCGATATTGAGATGGTTCATCAGCAGATACTTGGCGTCGTTGTAGATATGGTCCCAACTGGTCGATCTGACCCCGAATGGCGCCTGCTCGCCGGTGCCCTTGATCGGCACTCCCCGGCCATTGCCCGCGTCGGCCTCCGCACAAAAGGCGTTGCCCGTGCCCGTGATGATCACGCAGCGGTTTTCATGATCGCGCGCGATATCGTTAAAGGCGTATGACAGCTCCTCGTGCGGCTGCATGCCCCATTTGAGTTCGGCGTTCTGGGTATGCAGGGTCATCTGCAGGATACCGTCGCGGCGCTCCATTTTGATGGTGCCGTAGCGCTTGCTGTAGTCCTCGAATTTGAACATTGCCATCTTATGATCTCCCCTCGATCGGGTGGGATTCGATGGCGCGAGTGTACTAACCTCTGACGGGAATCGCCAACGCTAAAGCTAGAGGAGCGCGCTGCCGCGCGGAGCGAGCACAGGGGGCGGCCGAGTCCGCGAGGCGCGGCCAAAATTAAGTGTCTGCGAGCTGCGTTAAAGAATCTGAAGTAAGGGCGAGCCGGTAAGGTGAGCACGTGATGAGCAGCCAGCGGCGGGAACGGATTCTCGACGAGACCAGTGCCGCGAACTGGATCGAGAGCGGTATGACGATCGCAGTCGGACAACCCACGCCGGCGGCGCTCGTGCGCCAGCTAATCCGGCGCGGCGTTCGCGATTTGACGGTGGTCGACGCGGGGTTCTCGCTCGATCTGCTGATTGCCGCCGGATGCGTCCGCAAAGTGGTGAGCTACTACGCGGGCGGCGGCTTCGGCAATCCGGTCACGCCGGCCTTTCGGCGCGCGGCGGAACGGGGCGAAATCGAAGTCTGGGAGTGCGAGGAAGGGATACTCTGCGCCGGCTTGCAGGCGGCGGCCCAGTCCCTGCCGTTCCTGCCCTGGCGCGGCGGGGTCGGGACGTCGATTCCCGAGGTCAATCCCGATCTGAAGGTTTTCAAGGATCCAATCAGTGGCGAAACCCTGCTGGCGGTGCCCCCGATCAAACCCGACGTCGCTATCCTGCACGCGGCCCATGCCGACGCGTACGGTAACGTGCAGCATCTCGGTGGCCCCGGCTGGATCGATCTCTTCATGTACCGCGCGGCTGACCGCACGATCGTGCAGGTCGAGAAGATCATCGCGAACGAAGACGTGCGCGCGGACGCCTGGAAGACGACTATTCCCGCCGCCGACGCGATCGTGCGCGCCCCCTTCGGCGCCCATCCGTTCTATTCGCGTGGCTACTACGTGCAGGACAACGACCATCTGCGCGAGTACAACGAGGCGGCGAACACGGCGGCGCGCGGCGACCCGCAAGCCTTGAATCGTTACCTCGATCGCTACTGCCGTACGCCCGCGACGCTCGGTGACTATCTCGAACTCGTGGGCATCAAGCGCCTCCTTGCACTGCATGAGTACTAAGGTGTCCGGCCCGCATGATAACCGCGTCGATGCGGCCGCCAGGAATTTTGGTGGTGTGGCGACGAAGCTCGGCTACGTGGCGTGGGTCGTCTATGGTTTTTTCGCCGCCGGCGACCGCTGGCTGAATGCGGGACTCGCCGGAGTGGCGATCATGGTCGTGGTCGTCGCGATCGAGTATCGGCGGCGCGCGATCAAGCTTATGGACTGCACCTCGCTGGGTTATTTCGCCGCCGAGACGCTGATCGTGCTGATGAGCGGAACCGCATTCATCCAGCGCTATCATTTTGCGCTGGTCTGGGGCGTCTTCGCCGCGGTCGCGTGGCTCACGATTATGGTTGGATATCCTTTCACCCTGCAGTACACACGCGAGCAGATGCCACGCGAACTGTGGGACGATCCGGCTTTCTATCAAATGAACCGCCGCATGACGGAGGTCTGGGCGGTCATCTTCACGCTCGGCATGGTGCTGGGCGAAATCACCATGCGGTATGGACACCGGCTGATTCTCGGGATGATTGTGCCGATGGCGGCGATGGGTATCGGGGTGGTCTTCAGCCGGCTTTATCCCCGGCGCTACGCCGCGCGTTTTTCGCGAGTGGGGCGGTCCACGCCCGGCGCGCCGTCACACTACGATCAACCCGCCGGCACGATCCGTTTGACGTGAGGTCGTTATGAATGAGGAATATTCGATCCCTGAACTGATGGCGGTCTTTCTTGCCCGCCAGCTCAACGACGGCGAGACGTTGCGCGTGGGCGTGGCTTCACCGGTGCCCGAAGCCGCGGTGCGGCTCGCCCATCTGATGCATGGTCCGAACATGGAGCTGGTGTTTCTGGGCGCGCGGATGAATGTCGCGCATCTCGAGACCGTGCCGATGCCTGCGTACGGCTGGGATCGAAGAGTTGTCCGCTGGGCCGAATCATACAGTGACACCGGTCATCGGTTTGATCGCGTCAAGGACTGGTCGCAGCACGTCTTCTTTATCGGCGGGGTGCAAGTCGACGCCTACGGCAACACCAATTTGATCGGGGTCGGTCCGGATTATCGCCGCCTCAAGTTTCGCGGTCCGGGGTCGGTCGGCACACCGACCCTCAGTACTCACGTCGGCCGCTATTACATCGTGCTCAACAATCATAATCCGCGCGTGCTGGTCGAAAAGTGTGACTATATCAGCGCCTACGGATGGGGTACCGGCGGGGCCGACGCGCGGCGCAAACTGGGTATTCCCGGGGGTGGTCCGCACTACTGCGTGACTCCGCTCTGCGTAATGGACTTCGCCGAGGATAACCGCCGGATGCGTCTCCGATCAGTCCATCCGGGCGTCAGCGTCGATACGGTCAAGCGGGAGACCGGCTTCGCCTTTGACGTACCGGCGTCGATCGTCGAGACCGCACCACCGAGCGCGGAAGAGTTGAGCGTCCTGCGCAGCCGGGTCGATCGCGACGGCCGCCTGCGCCGTTAGGCAACCCACACCAGTCGGTAATGGGCCAATTAAAACACCATTAATGTTGGAGTTATGTTTTCGTCACGAGACAAAAATCTCGTTATTGCTGCTGGGCTGGGGCAGGAAGCAATTGCTCTAGCAGGCTGCGGTGGTTCTCGCCGCCAGGGTCACTTCCAAACTCGACTTCAGAAGACTTACGTTGGTAATCGATGCAGGCAGCGCTATCGCGATTCTCGCACAGGATTCGACAAGCTGCTCTCTCGGGCTCACCCGGAGGCGGATCTCCCATGACCGTAACTTTGTAGGCGCAATCCGATTGGCAGTCGCCCGCTTGGCACTGTTGGCGCAGTGCCGCAAGGTGCTGTTGGCGCGCGGCCACGAGTTGGGGATGAAGCAGCGCGCCGATCGGATAATCCTGGCTGATACAGCCGGACACGGCGGTGGCAGCGAGGAGTACGCCGGCGCATTTCATTTTGGATTACCCCACGGTTGGGAATTTGCGCGCTTACAAGCGCGGGCGATGCGGGCAAGAGCGGCATGGTGGAAGCATGGTGGCGGCTCGTTATCATTAGTGCACAGCGGGCGGGGACCGAAGCCCCTAAAGTAGAACTCGTCCGCATGGGAGCCCATGATTTCACTGCAAACAGCGCACTCGACAAAAGTGTTACTCGCATCGACCGTGATTCGCGGCATGTGATCAATCCTCCTTGGCCTTATCTTGTGCAATCAGATTAGTTAAGCTGCCATAAACAGATGGTGGATTAAAGCTTCCTGTGATGTCATTCCCGCGCCTCTGACACCAGCGGAGCCGCAGGCGAAGCGAGCAGGCGAGTCCGCGAGCTGCGCTGAATTCCCTTCGCCAGGCTCAAGGGCATGCTTGGCTGCGCAGACGGAGCCTGCCCTTGAGGAGCGAAGCGACGAAGGGCTCAGAGCTTGTGTGAATTTTTCGATTAGTGCTGGAAAATCTTTAATTTGTCATCCTGAGCCGGCGAGCAGCGCGAGCCGTGCCGAAGGACCTGCGCGCAGCGCCTTGATGAGATTGTTGGTAAACCCGGCATACAAAACATGTGTACGATTCGACGTGATATAAAATAAACATAATAAGGCATGGGAGAGCGCTGCGCGCAGGTCCTTCGGCACGGCTCGCGCTGCTCGCCGGCTCAGGATGACAAAAAGGGCTTTTCCGCACAAAAAGTTGCATCGTCATTCTGAAAGGTGCTCGAAGCGGCGCAGGCAAGAGAAATTCACAAACTCTGAGCGGCAGCGAAGGATCTGCGTCTTCGCGTCCGGTTTCGAGGGATAGTGCCTCAGGGGCCGCTAGATTCTTCACTGTGCAGACGGAGCCTGCCCTCGAAGAGCGTAGCGACGAAGGGTTCAGAATGACGAAATCACCTGCGCAGAGCTTCCCTACTGCACTGCCGTTTTCATTCCTTATCGGTAGTGCTATTCCCTTGCTGGGACTTATCGCGGCACGAACAGTGCCATCGTCCAGGAAGTCACCACACGGAGGAAGCAGATGAGACTCGCCAACAAGGTCGCAATCATAACCGGAGCCGGCTCCGGGATGGGCAAGTGTGCCGCCCTGCTCTTCGCCAGCGAGGGCGCCAAAATCGCCGCGGCCGATATCACCGAAGGCCCGGTCAAGGAGACGGTCGCCGAAATCACGAAGAACGGCGGTCAGGCGATCGCGATCCGCGCGGACGTGTCGAAAGCCGAGGACGTCAAGCGGATGGTCGACGAGGCCGTGGCAAAGTTCGGCACGCCCCATGTGCTTTACAACAACGCCGGTATCGAGGGCGAATCCGCCTTTCTTTCCAACATGACCGAGGACCAGTTTGACCGCGTAATCGCGATCAATCTGCGTGGCGTTTTTCTGGGCATGAAGTACACGCTGCCGCACATGATGAAGGCGCGCGGCGGCTCGATTATCAATACGGCGTCGATCGCGGGGCTGGTCGCGGTTAAGGGCGGCGCCGCGTACTCCGCGGCCAAGGCCGGCGTGATCGCCCTGACCCGCGTGGCGGCGCTCGAATATGGCCGCTACAACATCCGGGTCAACGCGATTTGTCCGGGCGCGATCGAAACGCCGATGGCGGCGCGAATTCGCGGGGACGCGGCGCCGAATCCGTCCGCGATCAAGCGAATTTCGGTGCTGGAGCGGATGGCGCAGCCGGACGAGATCGCCAAGGTCGCACTGTTCCTCGCCAGCGACGACGCCTCGTTCGCGACCGGCGCGCCGTTCATCATCGACGGCGGCTGGACCGTGACGTGAGCACCGCGAGGATTGCTGATCGTTGAAATGCGAAGAGGCCGGGCGCGCGATGCGTCCGGCCCCCTGGTTTGTAACGCTTGAAGTCGCGTTTACGCGGCTGACGAGCGGATTACCTCACCGGCCAGCGTGCCGTTCTGACGGCCGTGCTCGTATGAGACCTTGCCGTTGACGACGGTGTATTCGATTCCCTCGGCCGGCATCACGAGCCGCCGTCCGCCGCCGGGCAGGTCATGCTGCATCGTCGCGCGCCGCGCCGAGTTGACGGTGGTGGCGTCGAATATCGCGACATCGGCCTTCCAGCCTTGCTTCAATTGGCCGCGCTCGCGGATGCCGAAGAAGTTCGCCGGCTCCGACGTGATCCGCTTGACCGCGAACTCAAGGCTCACGGCTTCGCGCTTGCGCACCCAGTTGCCCAGCAGGTAAGTCGCATAACCGGCGTCGCACAGCATATCGACGTGGGCGCCGCCGTCCGACAGGCCGATCATCGTGCGCGGATCGGTGATGAGCTGCTGGATGCCGTCCTCGTGATACTGCTGCATCGTGTACTGGAGATTGAGGTCGTCTTCGAGCGCCAGATCGAGGAACGTCTCGAGCGGATCGGCGTTACGCATCTCCGCCACTTCCTGCACGGTCTTGCCTTCGAGCGGCTTGAGCGCCGGATTGGTGGCCTCGAGAATCTCGACGCGATGGAATCGGCCGGTGAACAGATGCGGTCGCGAGAGGCTCTCGCGGAATTGCCGCCGGAATTCGGGATCGCCGTAGATTTGCTTTTGCACCTCGGCGGGCTGATTGAAGACCCGGCCCCAAACTTCATTGTCGGCGAACGTAAAGGGGTTGCGCAGATCGAGTTGCGAGACAAAAGGCTTGCAGAGAATCTGCGGCACGCCACCGCGCTTGATCAGCGGCTCGACGCGGTTCAACGTTTCGAGCGCGCGCTCCGGATGGCGCGGCGTCGAAGCCATCGCGAGCCAGGTCACCGGGCGCCCGCTTTCGGTCAGCAACATGTCGAGCAGCGCATACTCGTCGTCCTGCACCACTGCGATCTTTTTCGTCAGCGCGACTTCAATCGAGCCCTTGCCCTTCTGCCTGAGCACGTTGGCGTAGGTCTTAAGCTCATCCTTGCTGGCAAGCCGGCAGGCGAGGGGCTGGCCCTTGAAACCGATATGCTGCTTCAGCGTGGTCGTCGAGAAACCGAGCGCCCCGGCGTCCATCGCTTCACCGAGCAGCGCCGCGATCTTTTGCGTCTCCTCGGCCGTCGCCGCGCGATCCATCGACTCGAGACCCATCACGTAGTGACGGAATGGGGTGAGCGGGGCGAGGAAGCCAAGATTGATCGCCGCGCCGCGATTTTGCGCGGCGTCAAGGAATTGCGGGAAGGTCTCCCAATCCCATGTGACTCCTTTGCTCAGCGAATCGAACGGGATCGCCTCGACGTTGGTGAGATCCCACGCCGCAATCTCGCGCGATTCCGGCTTGCAAGGCGCCACGCCGACGCCGCAATTGCCCATCACGACCGAAGTGATGCCGTGCCAAGAAGTGCAGCTCAGCAACGGATCCCAGCAAATCTGTGCATCGTAATGGGTATGCGGGTCGACGAAGCCCGGCGCGACGATCAGGTCCGAGGCGTCGATTGTGCGCTTCGCGCCCTCGCTGATTTTGCCGATCGCGGCGATACGATCGCCGGCCACCGCGACGTCCGCGCGAAAACGGGGGGCGCCGGTGCCGTCGACGATTGTGCCATTCTTGATAAGTAAATCGTAAGCCATTTAATTCTCCTCTGATGTCCGCCGGGTTCTCCGGTGGTCAGTTCAAATCGATATTATAAAGGCGGGCCGCGTTACCGTAGATGATTTTGCGAGTGACATCCGCGGGAATTCCTTCGAAACTATCCGCGATTACCTTGAGCGAATGCGGCCAGGTCGAGTCGGTATGGGGAAAGTCCGACGCCCACATGAAATTGTCCCCGCCGAAGTACTTGAAGAGCATCGGGCCGATCGGATCATCCTGGAAGGTCGCCCACAAGTTACGCCGGACGTATTCGCTCGGCTTCATGTCGAGCGGTTCGCTCATCAGCGCGCCGAATTTATCAAACGCATGATCCATCCGGTACATGTAGTGCGCGATCCAGCCGGTATCGTTTTCGGCCGAGACGATGCGGATTTTCGGAAAGCGCATCATCACGCCGCTGAAGATAATGTCGGTGAGCGAGCGCTGAACCTCGTGAATCAGGTTCATGTACCCGCGGACGAACGACTGATCGCGCACCTGGCGGACCTTGTTGCGCTCCTCCTCCGACTTGGGCGGCTTCTTGCCCGTTATCACATGCAGTGACAGCGGCATCTGCAGGTCCTGCGCGGCGGCCCAGAACGGATCGTAATCCTTCGACGTATATGGACGCTCGCGCGGTGGCGCGCCCCAGATCATTGCGCCGCGCAGTCCCATTTTGGCCGTGCGCTGGAGTTCGGCCACGCCGGCGTTCAGATCCTCGAGCGAGATCAGGGCGATGCCAATCAACCGCTTGGGGCTGTGCGCGCAGAACTCGGCAAGCCAGTCGTTGTACGCGCGAAAGCAGGCCCGCTGCAGATCGGCGTCATGCAGGCCGAAGAGCGTCATGCCGAGCGTGGTGTAGAGCACCTCGGCTTCGACGCCGTCGATATCCTGATCCTTGAGGCGTTCGACCGGGTCCCATCCGCTGGGCCGCGCCGTGATATAGCCGGCGTCCTGCCCCTTCTTCAAGAAATCCTTGAGGTCCTCACCGCTGCGGCCCGCGGCGAAGCCGCCAGCCACCGGAAACGACGGAACGCCCGGCGCAACGAAGACATACCCGGACTTCTCGTCCTTTTTGATCACGCGCGGCGCGATATCGCGGAACTTCGCGTCGAGGCGATCGACCCATAGGTCGGCCGGTTCCATCATGTGGGAATCGGCCGAGATAACGTGTTGATGCGCGTCCATACGGCTCACCCTCCAGCTAAGGCTAGGATGCCATGGTTAATTTGGCTCGGATTCACTTGCGCGGAAGATTGACCCGTCGCCCGGCGCCCCTATAGCGCACCGCTTGCTCCAGTCCCTCCTTATACAAGTGAAGGCTTCAGCTAATATCTGTATCGCACCTTGGGTCGTCCCGGGCAAGGCTGTGACAACGGCAAGGTGAAAAATCATTCCGGCGGCGAAGAATTATTCCGGGAGAAACGACGGACTGCCGGTTTTCGCGGTTTGACCGCCGTCCGCGACGTAGGCCGCGCCAGTCACGAACGACGCGAGGTCGGAGCCCAGGAACAGGACGACATTCGCCATTTCTTCGGGGCGGCCTAATCGCCCCATCGGGATGACCTCGTTGAACTTGGCGCGGGCTTCGGGCACCGCGACCGCGGCCGCGAGCAGCGGCGTATCGATCGCGCCGGGGCAGATGCAGTTGACCCGGATGCCATGTTGCGCATACTCGACCGCCGCCACCCGCGTCATATTGATCACACCGGCCTTGGCCGCATTATAGGCGACGATGCCGTAGTCCGCGCGCAGACCCGAGATCGAAGCGGTGTTGACGATCGCGCCGCCGCCCTGCGCACGCATCACCGGGATCACGCGTTTCATCCCGCGAAACACGGCGGTCAACCCGACCTCGATCATCCGGTTCCAGACCTCGTCGGTTACGTCGGCGGTGCGCGCCACGACGGCGGTATTCCCCGACGCCGGGGGCATCCCGAAGGCGTTGTTGTGCATGAAATCGAGACGGCCGAGCGAGCTGACCGTGCGGGTGACCATCATATCGAGATCCGCCGCCTGCGTGACGTCGGCGACGATCGCGAGCGCCTTGCCGCCCGCCGCAGTGATTTCCGCCGCGACCCGATTCGCGTTTTCGCCGTTGATATCCACGACGGCGACGGCGCCGCCGCGGCGGGCAAACCCGATCGCGGTCGCGCGCCCGATGCCCGAGCCCGCGCCGGTCACGAGTCCAACTTTATTCTTGAAATCCATCTGGTTGTTTCCTCACTGAAATTTAGCACTGGTAAGCAGTACCGGCTCAATTCATCGGTGGCATACCGCGCGGCGCACCCTGCATCAGACGGAAAAAATCCTTGATCCGGTTGTAGTTCGTGCCCAGGTCGCCCTTGCCGACGCGGGATTTCGAGCGCATCTCGATCAGGCTGCCGCCGCCCTCGGCCGGCCGCACCTCGATTACGAAATCATCCTGGAAGCGGAACAGCGCCGAGGTCGCGACGCCCTCGATCGTCCGCTTCTGCGGGTCGCGCGCGGTGATGTCCCAGGTCGTGACTTCGCCCGCGATGATCTCCGCCTTTTTGTAGGCTTCGTCCGGCGATGCGTCGAGCTTGAGCGGCGCCAGGTCATGGTAGACGGCGGCGTTCTCCTGGACCCGCGCATAGGTCGCGGCGTCGTATTTCATGTCGCGTCCGCGATTCGCGAGCAGGTCCTGCGCGTGCACGAACTCGGGCGGGTCTTTGGTGTCGGTCGTGATGTCGTTAATCGCCGGGTAAGGATGGGTCATCGCGACGACAAGGACCGGGACGACCACTACCAGCGCGAGCACACCGGCGAGGATCGCCCGCGTCAGACCGATCCGGCGGCGCGGCGAAAAAAGCATGATTAACAGGGCGATTATCGAGAAAAGCAAGGCGAGGACGGCAAAGAACAGGCCGACAGCGAAAAACGTGAACCCGAAAAATGGCGTCGTCAGCCCCAAGTGCGCCGCGACGATACCCGCCAGCGCCAGGGCAATCGCGATAAGCGAATTAAAGAAAGCCATCCACGCCATTACCATCGCTATAGTTCCCTCGCGCGCTTAACCTGGTCCGAGCGGGGAGTCGCGCGCAATCCCACGCATCTGGTTAGCCGAAGTCCGCGCCGATTACAAAGTGGCCAGCGCCACGCGGTCGCCAAAAGGACTGAAATTGCGACGCGTATGCTGATAATATAGTCTTATACATCCGCCCTTCGGCGGACTCTCCAGACATGGCTAACGAACGACTCGGACTCCTGCGCAAAACTATCACCGACCGAATCGTCCTGCTTGACGGCGCGACGGGTACCTCGATTCAGGATATGCAACTTGGCCCCGAGGATTTCGGCGGCGCGAAGCTGGAAGGCTGCAACGAGAATCTGGTGCGGACGCGTCCCGACCGCATTCGTGAGCTCCATCGCAGCTTTCTCGAGGCTGGCGCCGATATTATCGAGACCAACAGCTTCGGCGCCACCTCGATCGCGCTGGCCCATTATGGACTCGAGCGCGACGCACGCGAGATCAATCGCGTCGCCGCGCAGCTCGCGCGTGAAGAGGCCGACGCGGCGAGCACCCCGGCCCACCCGCGCTTCGTGGCGGGCTCGATGGGTCCGACCACCGCCAGCATTTCGGTGACCGGCGGGGTCGACTTCGATCAGGTCGCGGCCGCCTATGAGGAGCAGGCCGCGGGGCTGATCGAGGGTGGCGCGGATATTCTGCTGCTCGAAACCGTGATGGACACGCTCAATTGCAAGGCCGGACTGGTCGGGATCGAGCGCGCGATGGCGGCGCTTGGGAGGGAAGTCGGCGTCGCCCTTTCCGGCACGGTCGAGACGATGGGCACGCTGCTCGCCGGGCAGGATATCGAAGCCTTCTACACCTCGATCAGCCATCACGATCTGCTGTGGGTCGGACTCAATTGCGCCACCGGTCCGGATTTCATGACCGACCATCTGCGCACGCTCTCCGCGCTCAGCCGCTTTCCGGTCGCCTGCGTGCCCAACGCGGGGCTCCCTGACGAGGAACTGCGTTATAACGAAACACCAGTCGTGCTGACGGACAAGCTCGAGCGCTTTGTCGAAGCGGGCTGGGTCAACCTGATCGGGGGATGCTGCGGGACGACGCCCGCGCACATCCGGGCGCTCGGCGCGATGGCCGCGCGGCATCGGCGGCGCGAGATCCCGCACGTCGAACGCTGCGTAGTCTCGGGTATCGAGACGCTGGTAATCGACGACAGCACGCGGCCGATCGTGGTCGGCGAGCGCACCAACGTGCTCGGCAGCCGCAAGTTCAAGCGGCTGGTCGCCCAGGGCAAGATCGAAGAAGCGGCCGAGGTCGGACGCCTTCAGGTACGGCGCGGCGCGCATATTCTCGATATCTGTTTGCAGGATCCCGATCGCGACGAAAGCGGCGATATGAAGGCGTTTCTCGAAACGCTGGTCAAGAAAGTCAAAGTGCCGCTGATGATCGATACGACCGACGCGCGCGTCATGGAAGAGGCGCTCAAGCGCGTTCCGGGCAAGTCGCTGATCAACTCGATCAATCTCGAAGACGGGGAGGAGCGCTTCCAGCGCGTCGTGCCGCTCGCGCGCCGCTACGGCGCGGCGCTCGTGGTCGGCTGTATCGACGAGGACAAGCAGCAGGCGCAGGCGGTCACGCGCGACCGCAAACTGCAAATCGCGCAACGCTCCCATCAGCTCCTGACGGAAAAATACGGCGTCGAGCCCGAGGATATCTTCTTCGACCTGCTGGTCTTTCCGATCGGCACGGGCGACCGTAATTATATCGGCTCGGCGGTCGAAACGATCGAGGGCATCCGGATGGTCAAGGCCGCGCTCCCGCGCTGCAAGACCATCCTCGGCATCTCGAATGTTTCCTTCGGCCTGCCGGAGGCCGGCCGCGAAGTGCTGAATTCGGTGATGCTCTATCATTGCGTGCAGGCCGGTCTCGACCTCGCGATCGTCAATTCAGAAAAGCTCGAACGCTACCCGTCGATCCCCGCCGAGGAGCGCCGCCTCGCCGAGGACCTGATCTGGTGGCGCGGCGACGATCCCATAGCCGCGTTTGCCGCCTATTTCCGCGAAAAGAAAAGCAAGCCGACCCACGAGGAGCGCAAATCACTGCCGCTCGACGAGCGTCTCGCTCTCCATATCCTCGAAGGGTCGAAGGAGGGCCTGGTCGACGACCTGGACGAAGCGCTGGCCGGGCGCCCGCCGCTGGAAATAATCAACGGCCCCCTGATGAAGGGGATGGATGAAGTCGGACGGCTCTTCAATGCGAATCAGATGATCGTCGCCGAGGTCTTGCAGTCAGCCGAAGCGATGAAGGCGGCGGTCGCCCATCTCGAACCGCACATGGAGAAGACTGATAGTCTCGGCAAAGGGACGATCGTGCTCGCGACCGTGAAGGGCGACGTCCACGATATCGGCAAGAATCTGGTTGATATCATCCTGAGCAACAATGGCTATCGGGTGATCAATCTCGGCATCAAGGTGCCGCCGGACGAGTTGATCAAGGCCTGCGTGCAGCATCAGCCGGCCGCCCTCGGGCTCTCGGGATTGCTGGTCAAGTCGGCGCAGATGATGGTCGCGACGGCGCAGGACCTCAAGACGGCGGGTATCCGCTGCCCGATCCTGGTCGGCGGCGCGGCGCTCTCCGCCCGCTTTACGCGGATGAAGATCGCGCCCGAATATAATGGCATCGTCGCGTACGCCAACGACGCGATGGCGGGGCTCGACCTCGCCCATCAGATTATCGATCCGCAGCGGCGCGAGGCACTGGCGGCCGCGCTCGAGGAGCAGACCCGCAAGTTGCTCAGCGCCCCGCCCAAGAGCACCGCGGGCAAGGCGCCAGCGGTGCGGCGGGGTCCGGCGGCGATCTACGAGGGTCCGATTCCGGAGCCGCCGGACTTGAAGCTGCACATCCTTCGCAACTACGACCTCGAAGAGATTTTCCGTTACATCAACCCGGTGATGCTCTATACGCGCCATCTTGGGCTCAAGAATTTCGAGCAGGCGCTGGCCGCCGGCGACCCCAAGGCGGTCGAACTCCACGCGGCGGTCGACGCGGTCGAAGACGCTATCCTCGCGCGCCACGATATCAGTGCGCGCGCCGCCTACCGGTTCTTCCAGGTTCATTCCGACGGCGACCGCACGATGATGATCTACGGTGCTGACGGCCGCAGCGTCGTCGAGAGCTTCCGCTTCGGCCGCCAGGCCGAAGAGCCGGGCCTGTGCCTGGGGGACTACGTCACGCCGGCGTCGACCGGCCGCCCCGATTATCTCTGTATGTTCGTCACGAGTATCGGGGAGGGCGTGCGTGCGCTGGCCGAGGAATGGAAGGACAAGGGCGAATACCTGCGGTCACATATCCTGCAGATTCTGGCGCTGGAGGGGGCCGAAGCGTTCGCCGAGCTGCTCCATCAGAAGATTCGCGCGATGTGGGGCATCGGCGATCCGCCGGGACTCGCGCTGAAAGACCTTTTTCAGGCGCACTATCACGGCAAGCGCTATTCGTTCGGCTATCCGGCCTGCCCGCGGCTGGAGGATCAGGCGCAACTATTCCGGCTGCTGGAACTCGAGCAGAACGATATCGGTGTGCATCTGACCGAGGGCTTCATGATGGACCCGGAGAGCTCGGTGAGCGCGATGGTTTTCCACAATCCGATGGTGAAGTACTTCAGCCTGTCCGCCTCCGATATCGAGCGCCTCGAGCAGGAGTTCCAGCAGAATCCGGCCGCGGCCGGCGGAGGAGACTAGCCGCTTCGGTCAATCGTCGAAGCTTGCTGTCCAGTTTGATTTCGTCATAGGCGTTATCCGGTTGTCATTCCCGCGCGTGGCTGCCGCGCGAGGAATCCGGAGCCGGGTCCAATCTGCGTCGGGGTGCCTCAGATACCTCTAGATTCCTCGCGCGGCAGCCACGCCCGGGAATGACAGAAATGGAGGCTTCAATCATACTAAGAACATTCGAAATGCGTGCCATCCGCTGGCCGTAAAAACTCGTGTCCTAATGGAATACTTTCATATCTCCTATTTCGGCCACGTCTCACTCCCATATCCAATCATTAATCGCCTGAGGAGGCTCAACGAAGCCGCACGAGGCAAAGTCGGCACGTGGGGACCGAAGATGGGCGACGCCGCCATCGCACTCGTGACAAAAATCCGCGTGATTCAGATTGCCGTCGATCGGCTCGACGCAGACATAAGTGACCTAAGCGCAGAAATTACCGCGAGCGCGGAGTCAGTCGACAAATGCATCGCACAAAAGAAAGCCCTCGTCCTAAAAAATGAAGCAATCGGGTTTCGCATAGTAGCTAGCCTCGACGCTTTCCTGTACGAAGCGCGCTCAACCTATGAAATGTTGCGCACGTTTGTGATCAATTATTCACGCCATATCCTCAAGCGGCGATGCAGCGAGAGAGGCGCCGAGGAGATACTGCGTCAGGCCATGCTGGCCAAGAGGCATGGTTCAGAATGGGTAGAAGACCTCCGACGAGACCGGGCGATGTTCTTCCATGAGACGGCCCCTTGGATCGCGATGGAAATCACGAGCCGCGAGCCTCGCCGCTATGGGCTCATCGTTCTCAAAGACATTGTCCCTGACCTTGAGGTGACTCGAAATTATGTGAAGCTCGAAGAATACCAACGGATTTGGCTTGGCTTACAAACCTGCTTCATCGATATGCAGAGCTGGGCTCTGACCGAGCTCGATCAAATCGATCCACCGCAGAGTTGAACGTGATTAATCCTAATTTCGGCAACGATATGCTTGACTAATCCCGACTGGCTCCGTCCGGCTTGTCAGGCCCCCAAAGGAGGAAACCATGAAGGAGATTGGCTATCGGCCCGGGAGAGAGTTCGGCTGTTCGGACAGGCCGAAAATTATTTATGTAGCATTACGGTGGAACAGCCGACATCCTGATCATCGCAGCGAAGAGCAAATGCTCGACTGGGTAGCAAAAACACTAAAACAGCGAAGGGTCCAAAAGGCCGACAGGCAATTCCTACGCATCTACAATTTGCTCCCCCCTCGGGAAGGTATGGGGATGGCGCTTTCTCTCGATGACTTGGGTGAGGTCGAAAAAACCATTTCTCACATAAAGGACGTAATAGACGACTGTCAGTCTGTACAACTCATTGTGGTCGGCGGTCGAAGCGGACCCATGCCGTTGGTGGCGCTGCTTCTGAAACACGCCGTGCCAAAGATCCCGATTCAGATCCGCAATCATCACAGAGCCCGTCCGGGGAGACACGGCCTGAAACCCTTGGCATTGGCGCGAAACGTAAGACTATGAGCGTCGTGAGGATTTCGCAGCGAGTAATCGAAAGCGGGCTCACCATCGGCAGCATTGTCGACGATAACATTTCATCGGCCCTGATCCGGATTGCCGTCAACCCTTGAACTGGTCAACCGCCCGCTGAGTCGTCGGAGTTCTCTGTCCAGTCGGAGTCGTAATCCCACGACGCGTCGCTGTAGGTGGCAGCGAATTGCGTCAGGGCGGACGTATTCGGCATCAGGTAATCGCTGACTGCGTCGGGATTGACCGCTTCCGCGAGTCCGGCCGCGTCCGTCTCGTCGTTGTCGCCTTGCCGATACGAGGCAAGGGTGTCACGCGCGACCGAGTTGCGCACGACGACATGCGGGACGGGGTGCCCCCAGGCGACCAAGTCCCGAACTACGGCTGGGTCACGCGCGGCGAGATTTGCGGTCGAGTAATGAAGATTCCCGTTACGGGACGAAATGCGATTAGCCAACGGGATGGCGAAGGCGAGCAGCATCACGGTCATGCCGGCGACGATCCGTCCGGCGATCTGCCGATGGCGTTGCACGGCGCGCGCCTTGACTATTACATTTCGCGCGAAATCGTCGGGTAATTCGGGGGCCTGAAACGGGTTCGTTATCGAGGAGAAATCTTCACTCTTCATTGCCGGAGTCACCTTCACTCATAAGCTCTCGCAATCGCCGGCGCGCCCGAAACAGTCGGGATTTCAGCGCCGCCAGACTGAGTCCGGTCTCGCGGACCAGGGCTTCGTAGCTCCAGTGGCGCGTCCGCACCATCGTCATCAACTCGCGCTGCTCCAACGGCAACCGCGCGATCGCGGCGTCGAGCACGGCGGTCTGCGCTTCCACCGGAGCGGGCGGCTCGCTCGGGATCGATTCGTGCCAATCCTGCCACGGCATCAGGAACCGCCGCGTGCGACGGCGCCGCAGATGGTCGAAGCAGCAGTTGCGCGCGATCCGTATGAGCCAAGGCTCGAATGCCCCCAGGTCGTCGAGACGGCGCAAGCCGAGGACCATCTTGACGAAAACCTGCTGACATACATCCTGCCAATCATCGTCGTGGCCAATCAGCGAAATCACGAGCGCCGCGATACGCCGCTGATAGGTGCGGATGAGCTCCTCCAGGGCCGCGTCTTCGTTCGCGCGGGCGCGCGCGACCAACTCGCTTAGCGACGCCGCGGATTCGTCAGCGGGCGATGGCTTTGGTCTCATCTGGTTGGTTGGGTGTGGGCTCCCGGCGCCGGGCGCCCACTGTAGCGCCAATATACCTCAGAACCCGGGGGGAGGCCCTGGAGGAAGCGCATCTTCACCAACCAACGCATGAATCTGCTCGCGCAGCGCCTTGAGCTTCGTATGCAGGTCGGCCACCCGCGACAACTGCTCCGGTGTCAGCAGACCCCGAATCTGCAGAGCCGACGCGAGCATTTGTTGATCGAGCTGTTGATGGATCGAACTTTCCTGCTGCTGCAGGGGCGCGATATCGGCGGCGCTGACCGCGCCCGCGCTCAGCAGCTTGTCGGCAATCTGGTCATGGATCTGGTGCAGCTTCTGCATCAGCGGCTTGGCCTGTTTGAAATTGGCAGCCATGATCTGATGGACCTTGGTCTGCTGGTCCGCCGTCAGATGCGCCTGCCTGAGAACCATCATCAGCGGCATCGGCATCGGTCCGCCATCGTGGCCGCCATGCTCCATTGGCTCCGCGAAGCCTGCGCCGGGCGCGGCGCAGATCGCGGCGAGAATTACGGCTGCCACCAATCTACTCACTTGCATACGGTCTTGACGCCTCCGTCTTGAATGCCTCTGTGAGAGAAGACGCGAGACCCCCCGCAGAGTTGCGCGCGTATTTTACCCAACTGCGCCCGCGCTCCGCTGTCGCGCTCTCTGCTCAGGGTTCCGTAGGATGGCGCAAGGTCCGGCGGCGATTCTGTTCTGTGCCCGCGCTCCGCCGTCGCTCTCTGGTCAGGGTTCCGTAAGATGGCGCAAGGTCCGGCGGCGATTCCGGTCAGTGTCCGAGGTTGCGCTTGTCGCGCTCGGCCAGCGCCAAGTCGGCTTCGACCATCATCTCGACCAGTTGCTGGAAGCGGACTTTGGGCTGCCAGCCGAGGATCTTGCGCGCCTTGCTTGCGTCGCCGATCAGCAGGTCGACCTCGGTCGGCCGCAGGTAGCGGTCGTCGAGCTCGACGTATTTGTGCCAGTCGAGTTGGAGATGGTCGAAGGTAAGCTCGAGGAACTCGCGCACGGAATGATTCTCGCCGGTCGCCACGACGTAGTCGTCAGGCTTGTCCTGCTGCATGATCATCCACATCGCTTCGACGTAATCGCCAGCGAAACCCCAATCGCGCATCGCGTCGAGATTACCGAGCCCGAGCTTGTCCTGCAGGCCCAGCTTGATCCGGGTCGCGCTGCGGGTAATCTTGCGCGTCACGAAATTCTCACCGCGGCGTGGCGATTCGTGGTTGAAGAGGATGCCGTTGGCGGCGAACAGACCATAGGCGTCGCGATAATTGATCGTCTGCCAGTGCGCATAACACTTCGCACAGGCGTAGGGACTACGCGGATGGAATGCGGTGGTTTCGGATTGCGGCGTTTCCGCGACCCGTCCGAACATCTCGGACGAACCGGCCTGGTAGAAACGCACTTGCCGATTGTGCCGATTGTTATGGTCGCGAAGCGCCTCGAGCAGGCGCAGCGCGCCAAGGCCAACGACGTCCGCGGTGTACTCCGGCTGGTCGAACGAGATGCGGACGTGGGACTGCGCGGCCAGATTGTAGACTTCGTCGGGCAGGGTCTGTTCGATGATGCGGCGCAAGCCCGTGGCGTCGCCGAGATCGCCGTAGTGGAGCTGCAGGCCGGAAGCGCTGCCGCCGTAACCGCGCCGAAGATGATCGATACGTCCCGTGCCGAAGCTCGAGGTCCGCCGGACGATGCCGTGAACCTCGTAGCCCTTTTTCAAGAGAAATTCGGCTAGGTAAGAACCGTCCTGGCCAGTAACGCCTGTCAGCAGCGCGACTTTCGCCCCCATTTAAATCCTCCGCGCGCCGTTTACGAATCCTGAACGCAAACGTATCGAACCATTATTGCCGTATTCACGAGTACAATCGAGGGGGGGGAGCGACCAACAACGTAAAATCAGATCAGGCACGATTGAGGAGTTCAACGCGACCGGCAGCCGCGCTTCGCTGACTTTAGAATCTTGACGCAGCTCGCCGACCCGCGATTTGGCCGCGCGTCGCAGACTCCGCCGCCCCCCGTGCTCGCTTCGCGCGGCAGCCGCGCTCCGCTAGTGTTAATCGCCCTTCATCAAGCGATGGGAGTCGGTGTCGAAATGCTGGGTCGAGAATTCGAACAGCTCGGAATCCTCAAGTGCGACCATCTGATGAACGAGGCCGGTCGGAATATCCATGCATTGCCCGGCCTCGAGCTCAAATTCGTCGATCTCCGTCGCCTCCAACGACTCCATGATCCGCATCAGGAGTCGCCCTTTATGGAGGTAAAACGATTCAGTCTTGAGCTTATGGTAGTGCAGCGAGCATTTCTTGCCCTTGTCGAGGCGCAACAGTTTGCCGCAGTAGAGTTCGTTATTGGCGATCCAGACTTCGCCACCCCAGCCCTTCTTGACGACATTAACGGGCTTTCGGGCGCGTCTTTTGGGTGCTTTGTTCGGCTTGCTATCGGTCTCGATGGTTAGCACGTGTCACACTGTACCGATTATAGTTGCTTCACGCTACCACTTTTCCGGGGCTGGTGATATTCCGCAATGGCACGAGTCCGCCGGTTGCGGCTACCGGGTTGTCGCGCGGCCGCAGGAGTTCGTTGATCGCGATCGAGAACCGCAGGACGGGCAAATCGTGATTGCGCGCAAAGGCAATCACGGACTCCATCTGGTCCGGTGCGATCGGATCGCATGCGACTAAAATCTCATTGAATTTCGTACTGCGCCGAATCTCGGGCAGATTCGCGACCGTGCCGAGCACCACCGAGCCGTAGACGTAGCTGCCGGTCTTGAAGGGGTCGCTGTCGACCAGCCCTACGACCTTCATCCCGCGGCTGCGGCCGGCGGTCACGTGGCGCGCGGCGGCTTCACCGATAATCCCGGCGCCCACAATCAGAACCCGCCGATGTGCCCGCGCGACCATCGCGATTACCTCGCGGAAAGCCTTGAACGAGAGCCGGCTCGCCGCCAACAGGTAGAACAACAGCATCACGAACAGCACGACGATCGTACCTGAGAGCATGATCCGCGCAAAATACGCTTCGACGACCACTGCCACGCCCGCTCCGATGGCGCCGTAGGCAAACCGCGGAACGTCGGTCAGACCCGCGTAGCGCCAAATTCCGCGGTAGACCCCGGCGGCGAAAAAGGCCGCCAGCGAGCCCGCCATCACGTAAGGCAAATTCGGCAGTATCGACTGAATCTGCTCGTCGTTGATCGCGAAGTCATAGCGAATCAGGAAGGCGCCGAGATAAGCCGCGCTAATTAGCACGAGATCGAGCAGAACTTCGGTGATGCGTCGCTTGTAGCCAAATTTTAACAGCAGGCGCGCGATCCCCCACGTGCCATCATAACTATCGCCCGGCCGCCCCGATTCGAAAGTGAGATCGATCATGAAAAAGGCGATCAGACCAAACACCGCGGCAATAAAGGGCAGCGCAACTACCGCATAGGCGTAGGGCATCGCGGCGAGCGCGACCGCACAAGCCCCGGAGAGCGCCGCGACAATCCAGCAGACTTCCGAAACGATCTGGTCGGGCAGCCCCAGCGCCAGTAACTTATGATGGGAATGGTCGCGTCCGCGCTTGGTTACCGGGTTGCCGATGGCCATCCGGCTGATACTTACGGCGGTCATGTCGAGCAGCGGAACGAGCATGATCAGCACCGGCAGCGCGTAGACCGTGAGCATCGAATTCGCCGCGGTGGCGGTGGACTCGAGCGCGATCGCACCCAGGAGGAAACCCAGCGGCAGTGCTCCACAATCGCCCATGAAGATGGAGGCCGGATGGAAATTGAAAACCAGAAAACCTGCTAACGCCCCCGCTATCGCCAATCCTTCACAGACCATCGGCAGATTATGATGGCTGGCGCCGAGCACCGCGATCGCCAACGCGATCGCAATGCCGACGCCGCCCGCCAAGCCGTCCAATCCGTCGATCAAGTTGAACGCGTTGACCGTCGAGAGCAACCACAACATGATGAACGCTGAATTAAGCCAGGGCCAGGCGAACAGCACCGGCATTCGCCAGCATCCCACCGCCGCGGCTACGGTCATCAATTGTAAGGCGAATTTATTACCGGGGCGCATCACCACGACGTCATCAAACAGCCCGACTAGCATGAGGCCGGTGCCGCCTATCAGCATCCAGAGGGGTACTGCGGAAAACACCACCAAGCTCGCCAGTATCGCGACGATGATCGGCGCGCCAGCCAGCAGCGGTACCTGCAGGCGATTAGGCGACTCGCGATTCGGCGCGGCGACCACTCCGAACGACGCCGCGATCCGCCTGGTAATCGGGATCATGCTCACCACCAAAGCAAAGGCGAGTAGCGCTGAGCCCAGCAGACCCCATTGTTCAATCCTGATCATCTGTGACGAAACGCTCGCGTTTATTAGGTTAAGACCACTCAAAATGACTCACATCACGACTAGATTGCGCGTGTTAACTGACCAATGGCTCTATATCATGCGATTATGTGCAATATACGTCAAGCAGATTCAAAAAAGGTCAAATCCATACCACGGCTTGGCGCGGACCGCTATGCTACTCTACTCCGTGCTTACCCGACCTCATCGAGTCGAGTTGAGCCACTTGGGATTGTTGATAGCGAGGGCTTCCGCCAACGACTTGCGAATATGATCGCGTACTGCCGGCGTTCGCGGATCGATCGTTCCCGTCCGGATGCGCTCGGCCAGCTCGAGACTCAGCGTCGCGACGCTGCCCTCATGGGCGAGCAGCTCGGTCAACCGTGCGCGCTCCGCCGCCGCCTGGCTTTCCCCAAGCTCGAGTTCCCGCCGTAGCGTGATCAGCACGTTGGTCGTCACCCGGGTCTTGAACCGATGGTAACCGCTCAGCTCCGGCAGAAGTTCGTCTTCCAGATACTTGATCGCGGCGTCCAGGAGCGTTCGGGCGTCAGGCATACTCGACGGCATAGTTAGGCTCCTCGGCTAAGCTTAGCGGTCCTCGATCAGGCTAAAGAAGTCCCATAGCGGTTCTTCGATTCGCCGTCCGATCGCGCATCGTTCAATATCCCGGTTGTCGATCCCGCGCGATCCCAGGCGCAGGCAGTGCAGCGCCCACTTGACATTGCCGAAGGCCTCCCAGAAACGGACGTGGTCCGGATCCACCGGATAGCCGCTGGCCTGCGCGTAAGCCGCGAAAAGATCTTCGCGCGTGCCGAAGCCGCCGACCGGGCCTGCTCCCCCAAAGCGCCAGGTGCGGATGCAGAGCCACCCGAGATCCTCCATCGGATCGCCAGTGTGGGCGAGTTCCCAATCCAGTACGCAGCGAACGCCCTCTTCGTCCACGATCAGGTTGCCCATGCGGAAGTCGCCGTGAACGACGGTATGGCGGGTTTTCTTCGGCAGATTTTCGGTCGCCCAGCGCAGCGCCAATTCCAGCGCCGGCAGCCGAAAGCCGTAGCGCTCCGGGAGCCGGCGAAACGCCGCGACGTGTTCGGCGGCGTCCTGACTCTCGAGAAAGGGGACACGGTCCACATCGATCCGATGGATCGCCGCCAGAATCTCGCCGCACTGCCGCGCCATCAGCGGGCGGGCGCGCGCAAAGCGCTCGTCACGGATGATCCGCGGTCCCAACGTCTCCCCGGCGACCCGCTCCGTGATATAGCCTTCGCCCAGCCCGTCGGCCGGCTCGAGCGTCGCGCGGACGCGGGGTGCGGGTACCCCGCCGGCGACCGCCGCGATCATCAAACGAGCCTGCTCGGCCGGTGCGACTTCCGGGGTCATTCCCGCGACCGGGTCCGGCGTCTCGACGCCGAGCTGCACGATCAGCGGAAGGCGCTCGGCGCCAATTTCGGCTTCCAGCGCGAGGGTCGAGCGGTTGGCGCCGCCGGTCAACTGCTCGAGGGCGTGGATCGTCCCCGGTTTCCCGATTTTCCCGGTGACCACCGCTTGCAGCCGTTCCGCGAGATCGCCGCCGTTCATGCGCGCATCCTCTACGCTCCACTGCTCAAGAATTTTGACGCGGCTCAAGGGGGCGGCCGAGTCCGCGAGGCGCGGCCAAAATAAGCATCGCCTGCTCGCTCCGCGCGTCAGCGCGCTCCGCTAGTGTACCCGAACAGAATCTGCGCGACCCGCCGGATCTGGATCTCCTCGGCGCCTTCCGTGATGCGGTAGCGGCGGTGATGCCGGTAGATGTGCTCGAAGGGCTTGTGCCGCGAGTAGCCGATTCCGCCGTGGACCTGCATCGCGCGATCCGCCGCCTCGCAGACCAGCCGGTTCGCGCGGTAATTGCACATCGAAACCTTGTCGGAGAGCCGCCGCGCTACCTCCGGCTTGGACATCTGGTCCATCTCCCACGCGGTCTTGTGGATCAGCCCGCGGATCATTTCGGCTTCGGTGTGAAGCTCGACCAGCGGCCACTGGATCGCCTGATTTGCGGCGAGCGGCCGGCCGAAAGGCTTCCGCTCGTTGGCGTACTTGACGGCCTCGTTGATACAAAACTGCGCGGCGCCGAGCGACGACGCGGCCTGCCGAATCCGGTTCTCGTGCACGAAATGCTGCGCGACGGCGAGTCCGTCCTCGGGGTCGCCCAGAATCGCGTCGGCCGGCACGGCAACCTCCTTCAGCGAGATCCGCGGATGGTCGGTGGGCATGTTGAAGGTCCAGAGGTATTCCTCGATCTTGAACCCCGCGGTCTTGACCGGAACGATAAAGCAGGTGATGCCTTTCGCGCCACCGTCGCGGCCGCTCGTGCGGGCGAAGACCAGGTCGTGCGTCGCGACGTGCAGTCCGGTGTTCCAAATCTTCTCGCCGTTAATTCGCCAGCCGTCGCCCTCGCGTACGCCCCGCGTCTCCATCCAGGTGGCGTCGGAGCCGTGCTCGGGCTCGGTCAGGCCGAACGCGATATTGATCGAGCCCTCGAGGATACCGGGGATGAACTTCTGCTTCTGCGCGGCCGTGCCGAAGTCGCGAAACATCAGCACGATCGGCAGATTGGCGACGATCGAGCTTTCGTTCTGCAGATCGTTGTGCAGGCCGAGCCCCTTGGCCGCCAGATGCTCCCGAATGATCGCCATCGCGAGATTCGAGCCGTCCTTGCCGCCGAACTCCTTCGGCAGCGCGAAGCGGTAATGGCCCGCGCGGTCGGCCCGCCGGCGCATCTCGGCCAGCAGCGCCTCCCACTCGTGACGCGGCAGGCCGCCCCGCTCGAAGTCGGTGCGCGCCCATTCGCGGCGATGATCGAAGAAGCGAATATTGTCGTTTTCGCGTTCGAGCGGTTTGATCTCGCGCTCGATAAATTCGTCGAGCTCCCCTAGATAGCCCTTGATGTCAGCCGGGATGTTGAAATCCACGAAACGTCCTCTCCTGCGCACGGCGTGTCAGGTAGAAGGTTATGCCATGCACGCGGCAAGGCGAACAACGCCCGCCTGCGGGTTCGACCAAGGCGTGGTGGAAAGCTGTTCAGGCCTGGCGCACTCCTACGCCACCTTAGAATCGCTCGCGCTCTTCTTCAACTTGCGCCCGTTCGATCTGGGCGTCATAGCTCCTTACCAGTTCGTCAACGAATCGCTTCACGTTCTCGTCTTCTTCTGCTGATCTGAACGACAAGACTTGCTCCCGCGCCTGGATGAAATGAACGCTGGCAGGTCCGACCCAGCCTTCGGTCAGGAAGTTTGCGAGTAGAGAACTCCGGACGGTTCGTTGTTTCCCGTATCGAACGAGGAGTTCTCTCGCCAAGCATTCCTGTCCCTCGTTGCGGAACAGCTTCTTCGGCACAAACGTCGCGAAAAATGATGCTCGCTTCGTTGGATCAGCATCTATCCACTTCCAGAATGACGAAGAGGAAATTTTTGTTAACGCTCCCTCACCCTCCGCCCCCGCAAGCGTGCCCCTTAACCATTGACTAACATAATAAGACTCGTCGCTCCGGTTTGTTAAAATTGCCGCTACTAACTTCCAGACGCCGTCTGGGTCTCGATCGAGGATTTGGTCCAGCACTTGCGTAACCTCCCGATTGTACGCGTTCAGTGGGCTCCCAAAGTCGCGGAAATGTTTTAGAATTAATTGTGCGACTTTAATGCCTCGGTCGGGAAATTGCTCTACGAACGCGGTCGCAATCTCGCCCCAGTGAAAGGAGAGCATGGAACTGGATGACGGATCCTTCGATTTCCGGAACAGAGCAGGCTGCGATAAAAGTGCAAATGTTGGTCTGCCCCCCAACTTACCCGCAGTTATAAGTAGAGTCGGTTGAAGTAATGCCCTTGGCGGGGCGGTTGAGCAAGGGGCCGGCCGCGGAGCCCCAAACTAACTCAAGCGGCCGGTCCCCTTGCTGGTTTGCAAACTCGATCGGTGTCAGCGCTCCGAGGCTGGAATGCGGGCGCACGTGATTGTAGTCGTGGCGCCACGCCTCGAT